>CAVEXR010000011.1:0-43261 GCA_963619585.1 Azospirillum sp. CAG:239 | reverse complement strand
ACGAGAAACTAAGTCCTTTCATACCGGCTTATTGTTCGATGATAATAAACTCTGTACGGCGGTTCTCCGGTGCATTGGGGTTCTCGGCGTTCTTGAGTTGCGAAGAACCGAAACCGACGGCCTCCAGACGAGCAGCGTCTACCCCCTCGTGTGCGACCAAGAAATCAACCGCTGCGTCCGCACGCGCCTGACTCAAGGCTTGATTGAGTGCAGCATCTCCCTCTGCCGAAGTGTGTCCCTCTATGCGAAGACGCAGTTCGGGGTTCTTCTCCATCACTTTTGCCAAGTCGTGAAGAACAAACTTTGCGCCCTCCGGCAGTTCCGACTTACCCAATTCAAACTCCGCTGCATTGAAGTCTTTCTCTATCTCTTCAATCTTCTGCACATAGAGCGTATCGTGAACAATCACGGTTTTCTCTACCACTTGCACGGTAGGCTTCTGATTTCCTTTCAGCAACACCAACGCAACAATAACAGCGATGACTGCCACAGCGGCAAGAGCAATCCACAACCACGGATTCTTCTTTTTCTCCACGGGAGCGGGCTTCGGCTCTTCGGCGTAGGTGTATTGCAGCGCATAGCCCAACTTGCCAAAATCGACATTGGCATCTTTGTTTACCTCTACCTCGATAAAGTATTTCTCTGCTACCTGGATAAGGTTCTGCAACGACTTACCCGTCCAAATCTGCGATATTGCCACCGTGCTGCCGTCCTGCAGGTGTATTGGACGCTCATCCTTGGTGAAATAGAGACTCATGTCGGCTTTTGCATTGAATGCCTCAGCCTCAGCGAGCGGCAAGAACATCTCGGCTACACCTTTGTCGGGCGCAATGTCGTTGGGGAATGCTTTGCGCAAGTCCGCCAAGGTGGTGTTAGGATTCATTTCGACATACGCTTTTGCTACACCAAGAGCAGCACCATTCTGCGTCTTGCCAATTACTTTGATTTTGCTAATCATAATAGGTTTGTATTTTTAGTTTTGTATTATTTCCAAAGCATAGCCCTCTTTCCCGAAGTCCACCGTTGCATCTTTGTTCACCTCGGTTTCGATACCCAATGGTGTGGCTACCTCAATGAGATTCTGCAACGACTTGCTTGTCCAAATTTGCGCCATAGCCACCGTGCTGCCGTCCTGCAATTGAATTGGGCGTTCATATTTGGTGAAATAGAGGCTCATATTTGCATTGTATGCCTCAGCCTCGGCAAGCGGCAAGAACATCTCCGGCACACCTTTGTCGGGTGCAATGTCGTTGGGAAATGCATTACGCAAATCTGCCAAAGTTGCTTTCGGATTTTTCATAACAAATGCTTTGGCTATACCCAATGCAGTCGCATTCTGCGTCTTGCCTACTACCTTTACATTAAAGGGCTTCGCATTTTCAATGGTTACAATGCAGTAGTGCATATCAACACCATCCGTTGTTATGGCCTGCCATTGTATGGTACATTCACTATCCAAATCAAAACCGGCTCTCCCTTCTGTAGTAGAAGTCTCTCGCTGCCAGTGTTTATCACACGAGTGCGTACCATTCTGCATTCCGAATTTGTAGTTATTGGACGACTCTTTGGTCGGTTTTGTATAGAATGGGTCGTTTGTCAAGAATACAGCCAATCCGCCGACTACATGCTCATATCGATTGCGAACAAGTTCCAAGCGTCGCACATCTTTCCAGAAGTCATACAAGCCCAAATCCTGTGCGCCTTGCGACTTCATTATTTCGAATGTTTCCCCTTCGGTGGCATTTATATCTTCGCCAAAGCGCAGCAGCGTTTTCTTGTCCACACTTTTGGTCTTGTATTTCAATTCTATCGGCAGATATTCCTCCCCTTTCCGAATCACGATATCCATACGCAATTCGCTATCCCAAACATATCCGTTCAGTGTCTTGTTAGGTACATAGTACTCCAAATCCACATCGTCGTACCGACCGAGCGACTTTAGATAAAGCGCCAAGTGCATTTGGAAATCCCGTTCATTGAAGAACAATTCTTGGTTGCTTCTCAAAAAGGTATGGATGTCCTCCCGAACGAGTTCTATTAAAGTTGTATTCATAGTATTGTTTTTCGGTAAAATAGTTTCATTTAAGGAAAACGACCCGTTCTTGGCGGTTACCCTCCAAGAACGGGTTGAGAGATTACTCCTTGCCTGCAGCGGCGAGAGTGATTTCGTTGTCGCTGAGTTTGCTGTCGTCCGGAGTAGCCACTTGCACGCCAATGCCGTAGGTCTCGGTTATTTTCTTCTCGAAGTTACCGACACGGAGATTCGAACCGAAAGTGCATTCACCACCCTTTGCAGTACCCATAAGGGTAGAGAGTGTAGCCTCGTCGTCTGCCTTGGTTTTGCAATTAGCCGTGGTGTACACACGCAGGGTTGCACCAAATGCTTTCTTGAAGTTTGCCTTGAGGGTCTTTACCTTCATACGGCTGTCAATTTTAAGTTCTGCCATTTTCTTTGAAATTTTATTGGGTTAATAATGGAATCCGACACTCTGTGCGGACTCGTTCGTTGATATATTGATTGTCTATGGAATACGATTATTTTTTCCGCTCACGAGCGAGGGACTCTTTTGCCATATCTATTTCGTGTTTGATACTTTCTATTTTTCTGTCGTGCGCTGCTGCACGGTCAATCTTCGACTTACGATACGATGCTTTAGACGACGGCTGCGCATTGCGGATACGCTCTGCATAATACTCGTTGTCGTGTTTCTTGGCTTCTTTCTCTTTGGCAAGTGCAACACGAAGGTCGATAATGCGCTTGCGATAGTATTCTACACTCATGGTGATGATTATTTATAGGGTTAATGAATTGACTTATTGCACTGTAAAAACAGGTTTGACATACTCGGTAGTAGGCATAGCACCAACAGCCTCTAACCAAACATAGTTGTTGTAGCGCATACGCTCGTTGAGGAAACCGAGATAGATAGTCTTATAGCCCTTGGCGGGAATACGCCCGCTGCACGACTGCGTACCAATGGTAGAATAGTCCACACTATAGGACAACTGGGCCGTCTCAGCACCGTCTTGGAACTTCTTCGCCTGCGCGGCACTATAGAAGACATACATATTGATATACGCATCCTCTTCACGGGGTGGGATATTGACGCCAAGCAGCGTGGCTATCAGTCCGCTACCACGGCGGCTATCATAGACCGGCAACCCAAAGAGTTTGATACGGCGATACCCCGTCTCCATGTGATCGTAGAACTTGCCGTCGGAATAGGCGTCCGCCTCGTTAGTGGATATACGCAACGAGTAGAGGAGATCCGTAGCCACGGCAGGCACTTGCAGCGCCACAATCGCACGATAACTACCCGAGAAAGCGGCTTTGAGTTGCCCACGAAGGGTGAACTTGCGCGGCTCTTCGAAGAGGTTGGTCATCTTAATACCCGGGATGGGCTGCGCCAAGAAATCGCCTTTCTTGGCTTCGACGCTATCTACCCGCACAGTCTTCGTACAGGAGAGGCGAGCGAAATCGTGCGTCTTATACCCAACACGAATGTCAGCATACTGCTGCCCTCTATGAGCAACCTGCACCAGATAGACTGCCCGATAGGTAATATCCAAAGAGTCGGCAACGGACTTCTTAGCGGTGTAGGTGCGAAGCAGTTGGTGGGTGTCGGCGTTGTAGATACGCACATCGGCTGCCCGCTCCATATCGATGGTGTAGAGCATTTTCTCCCCCCGCTCGAGATAGACGGGATAGTTCTGCGTAGCGTCGAGCAATTCTTGCTCTTTATGATATACGGGGACAACAATTTTCGGAGTTTGCTCCACGGCTATGTCATTGACCGTCTTTTTGATTTGGCTAATCTGTTGCTGCAAGGCTGAGCAACGGGCATTGTCTAAAGAATCCAATCCCGTAGGGTCGTACTCAAACGAAAATTTCTCGTTGGCAGTACAGATTTCGAGGAGTTGCTCGGAGGTAAGCGTCATACCATCGGCAAGAGCGTTTTGCAGTTGGACAAGAACCGCTTGTGTTTTTTGGACAGATTGATAGGTAGCAGCATACCGCTCGGCCGTCTCTGCATCCATAGGATGCGTTTGAGGCTTCGTGCTACAAGCCGCCAGAAGAACAACAAGCAGCAGAATAAGTATGTGGTGGTATCTCATTGGGGTTCGTGTGTATATACGGGGACTTCTATCATTCCCCATATGATAATTCTTCCAATCCGGCACATCCCCAAAATCACTGCAAAGCAATTTATAGAAGTCCGCATAAGTGTATTTTTATGCAGTATCGTGTACTAAATATACAACACAAACATAACACGCTGCAAAGATAAAAAAAAAAAAAATGATATGCAAATTTCGGCTCACTTTTTTTTGAAAAAAGTGGCGAATGGGGTGCTTAGCACCATACATAATGCGGGGCGGGGGTATAATGAAACACAAACAATGAGGCTGTCTAACAAGTTTTGGTTAGGCAGCCTCTATATGCAGTAAATCACACGAAGTCAACAACATGCTGTCAATCACACGAAGTCATTCACCGAGCAGCAGAAAAGCGCAGGAAGCACCAATCGGCAGTGGTTTCGGTATGGATATGGCGAAGGGAATGGGAGGCGGCAGCGGCTATGAGCGCAGGACAGTCGGCGGTATAGAAACCGCTCAACCAGAGTTCGCCTCCCCGACGCAGCAACGCCGCATAACGCGGCATCTGCGCCAAGAGGATATTGCGATGGATATTCGATAAAATTAAATCATACTGCCCCTCAGCGGGCGTGTCGCAGGAAACGATTTGCCCATCGGGCAATGGAGGTATGTCACCCTGCAGGACGGTGAGCGATACTCCATTGAGGGCAGCGTTCTCCTCCGTGTTGGCTACACTTTTGTCGTCTATATCCACAGCGACCACTCGGGCTGCACCCCGCTTGGCGGCAAAGATAGCCAATACCCCCGTGCCGCAACCATTATCCAAGACGGTCTTCCCCGTCAAGTCAGCAGAAAGCAGAGCATGGATAAGCATTCCCGTCGTCTCGTGGTGTCCTGCACCGAACGCACAATGCGGAATGATTTTCACTCCAAGCGGCAGTTCTTCCACGGGATGCTCACTCTCCCACACACTGTTCCAATCCTCATCGGGGCAGTCGGCGCAAGACAGCAGTTCTACGCCCTCCGTACCCGTAATAAGCGCATCTATCTCCGCACGGTGCTCTGCGAAGAGCGCAGTGGGGAGATACGCCGTCGTGCCGTCGAGTGTATCAAAGCCCAAGTCGAAGAGCGACTGCGTGAAGATATCCTCCTCCCACGGCTCGGCGAAGGAGAAGCGAAAAACAGCAGCAGTGTAGCGCATAACGAGTTACCAACAGTTGTAGTGGACATTCGACTCCGTGTACTTGTCTTTCGGCTGCGGTTGCTCGGCAGGCACGCCTACAGGCACGATACAGAGCGGGATAATATGCGCCGGAAGCCCTAACAGCGTCTGCACTTGGGCGACACGCTCCACGCTCGGGTGGACACCTGTCCATACTGCTCCCAAACCCATAGCGTGTGCAGCGAGCAAGAGGTTCTCCGTAGCGGCAGAGACATCATTAATCCAAAAGTCGGGCATATTGGGGATTGCCTTTGTCAAGTCTCCACAAGGGATAAACGCACAAGCAGGGTGGTTCTGACAGCGGGAGTTGGGCATCTCGGCACCGATACGACTGATAAGTGCGGTATCCGTCACAACGATGAACGCCCAAGGCTGCTTGTTGATAGCCGACGGGGCTGCCATAGCGCAATGCAAGAGCGTGTCGATTTGGGCTTGCGTGATAGGTTCGCCCGTGAATTGACGCACCGAGGTGCGCGTAAGAATGTTGTCAATAGGAGTTTGCATAGTCTGTTGAGTTTGGTTGCAACTCATAAGTGCTATACTCACGAGTGCGAAAACGAGTAACTTTTTCATTTCAGTGTATATTTGGTTAATGCTGTGCCGACTACATAGTTGCTGCCGCCGATGAAGAGCATATCGTCTTTCGTGGCGAGGGATTGCATATATTGTAAGGCTTGCGGTATGTCGGAAATGGCTTCTGCCGTGATATCCTCGGGGTGTAACAGTTGCCAGCGTTGCAACATCTCGGCAGCAGAAATGGCACGATGCGTATCGGGCTGTACGAAACAATAGCGCACCCTCAGCACAGTGCCGTCCACCGTACGGGTAACGGGTAAGAGACGCATAACCACCTCCACATCCTTATCTGACACCATACCGAACAATACAAAAAGTGTACCTTTCCGCTGCTCTTGCAGGGCGGCAAGTTGCTCCGCTACATACTTGATACCGTGCGAGTTATGCCCCGTATCGCAGATAGTAAGCGGTGCGACGGAGAGCGTTTCCCACCGCCCGCGTAACCCCGTAAGCGTACAGACATGGGCAAAGCCCTCCCGAATAGCCTCAGCCGTAATGGCTGCACCGATAGGGCTATATTGTTGCAGCACACGCAAAGCGACATAAGCCGTCTGTAGATTCTTTGACTGATAAATGCCGTGCAGTTCGGAGGCAGGGACTACCCGCTCTCGGCAGCGGCGCAAGTAACCGCATTGGTCGGCGAACCAAAGGCGGCAAGAGGTAGTCTCCAGCCCCTCGCCCAAAATACCGCACTCGGCGGCTTTCTCGAGAAAGACCGGCTCAGTTTCCGGGTCGGTCTCACCAATGACACACGGTACATTCGGTTTGATAATACCTGCTTTCTCGGCAGCAATACGGGGGAGAGTGTTGCCCAAGAACTCTGTATGGTCGAAGCCGATATTGGTAATAACCGAAAGCAGAGGCGTAAGGATATTAGTGGAGTCGAGCCGCCCACCCAATCCCACCTCGACAACAGCCACATCGACTTGCTGCTCAGCAAAATAGGCGAATGCCATTGCCATAGCAGTCTCGAAGAAAGAGGGGTGTACTTGTTCCAGAAAGGACTTGTTCTCTGCTACAAAGCGAACCACATAGTCTTCCGGCACCGGCACGCCGTTGAGACGGATACGCTCCCGAAAATCCACGAGGTGGGGACTGGTATACAGCCCTACACGCAAGCCTGCCGCCTGCAGCGATGCGGCAATGAGGTGCGAGGTGCTTCCCTTGCCGTTGGTGCCGGCGATATGCACCGAACGGAATTGCCGCTCGGGGTTATGGAGGTGCGCCATCAAGCGGTAGGTATTCTCCAACCCCGGCTTATACGCCGCCGCTCCAACCAGATGGAATGCCGGCTGCGAGGCGTAGAGATAGGACAATGTTTCGCTATAGGTCATTTCCATACCACTTCGTAAGTAAAACCGCTGTTGACTGTGGCCTCTACGGGAGTGTCGTCCTCGTCGGACACTACGGTATTGACCGTCTCGGCAGACTTCTCCTGCAACCACTGATAAAACGCCGGGGAAGCATGAATGGCATAGCGTTGCGAGGTAAGGACAATGGTACGGTTGAGCGCAGGGTCGAAGACCTTAATCTGCAAAACCGCCGTCCCTTTGTTCTGCTCACACTGCGTCTGCAACTCGTTGATAAACATCGTATTCAAACCATTCAACGGCACCGAGATACTCAAACGATTCAAATAATGCGCCTGCGCCTCCTGTACCGGCTCGACATTGGAGATAACGAACTCAAAGTCCGCATCCTCGTCCGGCTTGGGGCGGAACCAAGGAGCCCCCGTACCCCTCTGCTGGATAGTACCCGAGACAAAAACAATGCTGTTGGGTTGGAGGAGCATTGCCTGTGTCTTGTAGGTCTCACCAAAGAGTGCGAACTCATAACTGCCCGCGTAGTCCTCGATCGTATACTTGCCGTACTTATGGCCTTTACGCGAATCAAGGTTGTTCTCTGCCTTGGTCACGATGCCGCCGAAATGAACGACACGATTCTTAACGCGTTGAATAAACTCCAAAGGCGTAGTGGTATCCTTCTCGCTCTCCTCCTCTTCGTCCTCATCGTTGTCGGCATCGCTCTGCGACTGTGCGTTGGCGGCGTTCTTGCGCCCCTCTGCCGTGCGCCAACGATCGAACTTATTCAGTTCCTCCGTCGTAATGGTAGCCAATTCGCATATCTCGAAGCGGTACTCGTCGAGCGGGTGTGCCGAGAGATAGATACCTATATATTGTTTCTCCTTATTCAGACGCTCGATGGTCGGCCAACGCTCCACCTTGGGCAACTCGGGATGTTGCACCGCGGCACTGAGCGTATCCATATCACCGAAGAGGGAGTTCTGCTGCATGGCACGGTCGTTCTGATAGAGGTTACCGTAGCGCACAAGGGCATCGAGCGTATATTCTCCACTGTGATTGACGGCGAAGAGTTGCTCTCGGTACATATCCGTAAAGCAGTCGAACGCCCCTGCCATGGCAAGGCTCTCAACCGTCTTCTTATTGCAAGAAGAGAGATTGACACGCTCCATAAAATCGAAGATGTCCTTGTAGAGTCCGTTCTTGGTACGCTCCTGCACAATGGCATCGACGGCACCACTGCCCACGCCTTTCACACCCCCGAGACCGAAGCGGATATTGCCGTCCTTGTTGACGGTAAAGTTCATCTCCGACTCGTTGACATCCGGTTCCAACACTTTGATACCCATGGCTTTGCACTCCTCCATGAGTTTGGTCACATCCTTGATGTTGTCCTTGGAAATCGTGAGGTTCGCCGCCATAAACTCGGCAGGGTAATGCGCCTTAAGGTATGCCGTCTGGTATGCCACCCACGAATAGCACGCCGCATGCGACTTATTGAACGCATAGGAAGCAAACTTCTCCCAGTCCGTCCATATTTTATTGAGTACCTTCTCGTCATGCCCGTTGGTTTTACCACCTGCCATGAACTTGCCTTTCAGTTCTTGCAGAATAGCCATCTGCTTCTTACCCATTGCCTTACGGAGTTTATCACTCTCGCCGCGGGTAAAGTTCGCCAACAGACGCGAAAGAAGCATGACCTGCTCCTGATAGACCGTAACACCATAGGTATCCTTCAGGTACTTCTCCATGATAGGAATATCGTAGGTAACGGGTTCAAGCCCCTGCTTACGGCGAATAAACTGCGGAATATAGTCCATTGGCCCCGGACGATAGAGGGCGTTCATGGCAATAAGGTCGCCCATAACGGTGGGTTTGAGTTCGCGCATATACTTACGCATACCCGCAGACTCGAACTGGAAGACTGCCACGGTACGCCCCTCCTGGAAGAGGCGGTAGGTCTCGGCATCATCGATAGGAATATGGTCGATATCCACCTGCTCGCCCCGCACTTTCTCGATGTTGCGCAGGCACTCCTTAATGATAGTCAGCGTAATAAGCCCAAGGAAGTCCATCTTAATCAGCCCCACGGATTCCACCACATGCCCGTCGTACTGCGTGACAAGCACACGCTTGTGGAGTTTCTTGTCTTCTACACTCGAGAGGGGGGCAAACTTGGTCAAGTCGTCCGCACCGATGATGACACCGCAGGCGTGTACCCCCACTTGGCGAATGGTGTCCTCGAGTTGCATGGCGTAGTTGAGCATACTGCGTATCTCCGGTTCACCCTGCTCGTACTCGTTCTTGAGTTCGTCGATGTACTTATAGCAGTTTTTGAGATTAACCTTGGGCGACTTGCCTTTCTCGTCCTTGATATTCTCGGGGAAGTCCTTGGCAGGGATAAGGGCTTTGAGTGCATTGACTTTCGCCAGCGGCACACGCTGCACACGCCCCACATCCGCAAGGGCAGACTTGGTTGCCATCTTGCCGTAGGTAATAATATGTGCCACATGCGTCTCGCCGTACTTTTGACTGACCCAATCCAACACCTTGGGTCGCCCTGCATCGTCGAAATCGGTATCGATATCGGGCAAAGAGATACGGTCGGGATTGAGGAAACGCTCGAACAGAAGGTCGTACTTCAAAGGGTCGAGGTCGGTAATATGCAGGCAGTAGGCAACGACAGAACCTGCCGCCGAACCACGCCCCGGGCCTACACTGACGCCCAACTCCTCGCGTGCGGCACGGATAAAGTCCATCACGATAAGGAAGTAACCCGGGAAACCCATGGTTTTCATCACATGGAGTTCGAAGCGGATACGATCGGCCTGCTCCTTTGTCAGTTCGTCCCCATAGCGTTTCTTCGCTCCCCCGTAGGTCAGGTGCGCAAGATAGTCCGCCTCGAGTTTGATACGGTAGAGGCGTTCGTAACCGCCGAGTTTCTTCACTTTCTTCTCCGCCTCTTCGTCCGACAGCACCACCTGACCGTTCTCGTCGCGCGTAAACTCGTCGAAGAGTTCGCGCTCGGTGAACTTCCGGTGGTACTCCTCCTCCGTACCGAACGACTCGGGGATAGGGAACTTAGGCATGATAGGCCCCGAATCGATGTCGTATATCTCGACTTTGTTCGTAATCTCCTGCGTGTTCTCCATCGCCTCGGGGATGTCGGAGAAGATAGCCGCCATCTCATCGGGCGTCTTCAACCACTCCTGCTTGGTATAGTGCATACGATTCTCGTCGTCCACAAAGTGGTTGGTACTCAAGCAGATAAGACGATCGTGTGCCTCTGCGTTCTCCTCGTTGACGAAGTGGGCGTCGTTGGTACAGATAACTTTCACGCCGTGCTTATGCGCCAACTCGATCAAGACGGGATTGACCTCTCGCTGACGCTGATAGACCTCTTGGTCGCCACCAGGCTTCTCCGTCTGATGACGCTGAATCTCAATATAATAATCCTCACCGAAGACCTGTTTGAACCACTCGATTGCCTCCTCGGCACCCGCGATGTCGCCCGCCATTATCTTCTGCGGAAGTTCGCCGCCCAAGCAGGCAGAAGAGCAGATAATACCCTCGTGGAACTCCTGCAAGAGGTCTTTGTCGATACGGGCGGTGTAGTTGAACGCATCGTTCATAAAGCCCGCACTGACTATCTTACAGAGGTTGTGATACCCCGCCTTGTTCTTGGCAAGCAAGATAAGGTGCCAACCGGAGCGGTCGATGATATACGATTTTCCCTCGCCGTTGACGGCTTTCTCATCGGTCATGGAATGGCGACCTCGGCGTGCGCAATAGACCTCACAACCGACGATGGGTTTGAAAGGCACGAAAGGTTGGCGCTCGTAGGTAACGCCCTGCTCCTCAGCGGCTTTTGCCTGCTCGTCTTGCTTCGCCTCCCACGCGTCTTTGTTCTTGGAGTTAATCTTTTTACAATAGTCAAGGAGTTCTTTGATGCCGTACATATTGCCATGGTCGGTGAGCGCTACGGCGGGCATACCCGTACGCAGACACTTGTCGACCAAGTCCGGCACCTTGCTCATTCCATCCAAAACCGAATAGTGCGAGTGAACATGAAGATGGGTGAATGTTGTCATGGATTTTGCTTCTTTATTTCGACCACAAAGGTACAACTTTTTCCGGAAAAAACCAAGCCCCAAGAAAGAAAATTTTTCAGAACGGCAAGGAGAGGTTGTGGGGAGATTTTTGGATGCTTGGGGGCGAAACAAAGGGTGCTTTTTGACTCGATAAAGGTAGGGTTCTCACACGAAAATCACATACGAATCACATACGAATCACATACGAATCACATACAAAACACATAGACTTATCTGCTACTCCACTGCACACGGAAAAGAACACCATTCGAAAGGTTGTCGAGGGAGGTTCGAAAAAGATTGGACGGAGATGGCAGGGAGAATATCGAGTGGATATAGGGAGGATAGAAAAGACTTCGGGGGACGGCGGGAATTATCAATGACCGGTAAAGAGGGTGTATCAGGGAACTTCAGCGGGGGATTATGGGGACATCAGTAGTGGATTAGGGGAACTTGCGGGAATATTTAGGAGGGATTTAGTGGGTATTTATGGAAGATTTAGTGGGGCGGCGGAAAGATTTTTAGGGGGAGTGCTTGCGGGGACGCATTTTTTTTTGTAACTTTGCAGGTTGAATGGATAGGTGTTTCTTTACAATTGGAAAAACATACCATATAAGGGAAAGACAACTCAATCTGTTGCACACTTACCCATTACAAATTACACATTACAAATTACAAATTGTTCATTGAACATGGTTTCTCCTACATGGCATAAGACTTTTCTCTGTTGGTTCTGGGGACTGTTCGCAGGCGGCGTGCTGCTGCTCGTACTTCTCTTTTGGATGATAACGGAAGGGTGGATTGGTTATCTACCACCATTAGACGAACTGCAGAACCCAAAGAACCGATTCGCCAGCGAGATATTCTCCTCGGATATGCAATCGCTCGGGCGCTACTACCGCAACGAGAACCGCGTCGGCGTGCAGTACACCGACCTCTCGCCCTACATGATAGATGCCCTCGTTGCCACCGAAGACGCCCGCTTCTACCACCACTCGGGCGTGGACTTCAAGTCGTTCTTCCGTGCCGTACTGAAACTCGGGCGTGCCGGCGGGGGCAGTACGCTGACGCAGCAACTCGCCAAACAGATATGGTCGCCAAGGGCAAACAACATCTTCGAACGCGCCATGCAAAAGCCCATCGAATGGGTGATTGCCACGAAGTTGGAACGGCTATACTCCAAAGACGAGATACTGCTGATGTACCTCAATCAGTTCGATTTCCTCTACAATGCCGTGGGCGTGAAGTCGGCCGCACAAGTCTATTTCTCAACCACACCCGCTGACCTGAAGATAGAAGAAGCGGCGATGCTGGTGGGTATGTGCAAGAACCCCTCGCTCTACAACCCGCTGCGCCGCCCCGAACGGGCACTCAACCGCCGCAACACCGTACTGAGCCAGATGTGCAAATACGAGTATATCAGCACCGCAGAGCGTGATTCGCTGCAGGCACTGCCCCTCGAAGTACACTACTCTTCCGTCGACCACAAGCAGGGCTTGGCACCCTATTTCCGTGAGTATCTGCGAGGTGTGCTGACTGCCAAAGAACCCAAAGAGAGCAACTACTCGCAATGGAACAAGCAGCAATACACCATCGACCGCTACCAGTGGGACAACAACCCCCTCTACGGATTCTGCGAGAAGAACACCAAACCCGACGGCTCGCACTACGACATCTATCAAGACGGACTGCGCATCTACACGACCATCGACTCACGCATGCAACGCTACGCCGAAGAGGCCGTGGCGGAACATATGCAGAGCCTGCAGAAAAGTTTCTTCAAAGAGTGCAAACGCAAGCGCAATGCACCTTTCTCACGACTGATAACCCAAGAGGAAACCGACGGTATTCTCTCCCGCGCCATGAAGCAGACCGACCGCTATCGGGGGCTGAAAAAACAAGGCAAGAGCGAACAGGAGATACGCAAGATATTCGATACGCCCGTCGAAATGCAAGTATTCTCCTACGAAGGTAATGGGCTGATAGACACAGTCTTATCACCTATGGACTCTATCCGTTGGCTGAAGTATTACCTGCGCTGCGGTTTCATGTCGATGGACCCGCACTCGGGGCATGTAAAAGCCTATGTGGGTGGACCGAACTTCTCGTATTTCCAATACGATATGGCGACAATGGGGCGGCGACAAGTAGGCTCTACCGTAAAGCCCTATCTCTACACCCTCGCCATGGACGAGGGGATGTGGCCGTGCGACCGTGTGGTGAACGACTCGATCACTCTCTACGACGCCAACGGACGGGCATGGACACCCCGCGACACCCACGAGAAATACCGTGGCGACACCGTCACCTTGGCATGGGGTTTGCAATACTCATCGAACTGGATATCCGCCCACATCATGTCGTATTTTACGCCCGAGCAGTTGGTAAAGATGATGCAATCGTTCGGCATACAAGGGCAGTTAGACCCCGTTATCAGCCTGTGTCTGGGCCCTTGCGAGGTAAGTGTACAAGAGATGGTGGACGCCTATACCACCTTTGCGAACAAGGGTATTCGCACAGAACCACTGTATGTTACACGCATAGAGGACAACAACGGGAATGTGATTGCCACCTTCTCGCCCCGTACCCATGAGGTAATCTCGGAGACGACGGCATACAAGATGATCTATATGCTGCGCAATGTCGTAGATCACGGTACCGGCGTGCGCGTACGATACAAGTACGGCATCAAAGCACCCATGGGCGGGAAGACGGGTACGACCAACAACAACTCTGACGGCTGGTTTATGGGTTTCACGCCCTCGTTGGTAAGCGGCGTGTGGGTTGGCGGCGAAGACCGTGCCATCCACTTCGACAGCATGGCAGAGGGGCAAGGTGCCTCGATGGCACTGCCCATCTACGCCCTCTACTTGCAGAAAGTACTTGCAGACAAAGACCTCGGCTACGACGAGAACGAGCAATTCGACATTCCCTCGTGGTTCGACCCGAACGCAGGGTGTAGCAATTAACAATTAATAATTAACAATTAACATGCCTGTCCTCTCTATCCCCGGATAGCGTATTTATCCTTGGAAATATATCTGTCCTTGGACTGGGGATAGGGTATCAATAGAACAGTATTTGGCGCGATAGACCATGCCCCGCCTGATTTACAAATTTACACATTTACACATTTACAAATCCCTCCGCTTGTGGGTGGTGCTGTGCGTGGTGAGCATGGCACTCCCCTTGTCGGCACAACTGAACACCGACCGCATCACCTCTATCGGACGCAACGCCTTGTACTTTGAGGACTATGTGCTGTCGATACAGTACTTCAACCAAGTCATCAAACTCAAGCCCTATTTGGCAGAACCATACCTCTTTCGTGCCATAGCGAAGATACAACTCGAAGATTATCAAGGTGCATTGCGGGATTGCAACGCCTCTATCGAGCGCAATCCTTTCCTACCCGGAGCCTACTACACACGCGGATTTGTCTATCGTCAATTGGGCGAACTGACGGCTGCCGAACAGGACTTTACCCAAGCGTTGACTTTCTCGCCCGAGAACAAAACCTACCTCGTTCTTCGTGCCGACACCCGAGCACAACAGGAGAACTACACGGCAGCGATGGAGGACATGCAAGCCCTGCTCAAGCGCGAACCGCAGTCTGCCTCGCTGCTCTTCGAGAAAGGGGTTATCTGCCTGCACATGAAAGACACGGCGTGTGCCGAGCATGCGTTCACAGAAACAACGGTCTACGACTCGCAGAACCCTGCCAACTGGTCGGCATTGGGTATGGTACAACTGCTGCAAGACCGGGAGGAGGATGCTCTCGTCCAACTGACACGCGCCATCAATCTCGGCTCAAAGTGGGCGGGCGACTACATCAACCGCGGCATTATTTTCTACCACAAGCACAACTACCGTGGTGCCATGGCGGACTACGACAAAGCCGTCTCGCTCGCACCCAAAGAGGCACAGTGCTACTACAACCGCGGGGTGCTGCGCCAAGAGTTAGGCGACTATAACCGTGCCTTGGACGACCTCAACGAGGCGATTCGCCTTGAGCCGGAGAAAGTGGAAATGTACTACCAGCGCGGGGTGGTCGAGATGCAACTGCGCCAATGGCGAAACGCCAGTCAGGACTTCGACACGCTCATTGCACGCTACCCGTATTTCCTGCCCTCCTATTACCTTGCCGCACAGGCAGCCACGGCACAGGGCAACGCCAAGGCGGCATTTGTCTATCGACAGAAAGCCAATGAGTTAGAGGATCGCAAGGACGAGATACAGGCACAGGCAACGCCGAACACGGATGTGCAGTTAGCCGCTGCGCAGCCGCAGAAGAAAGACCGCCGCAAGGAGTTCTCCTCACGCACGGCACAGAACCAAACCGAACCTACCGAAGAGGAGCAGAAATACGATTCTGCCACTCGGGGCTCTGTCCAGAAGCGCTATGCCGATGTGGTCAACGAGCCGAACATCACGCTCTCGTACTACAACCAAGACCTGTCGTTGCGCCGCACCAACTACTACCAACAGAGCGTGGAGCAACTGAATAGGAACCATTACCTCCCCTCGCCGCTGCACTTTACTCTGCAGGAACTGCCCTTGACCGCCGACATGGTGAACGAACACTTTGCGCGTATCAGCCAACTATCCGAACGCATAGACCGAGAGGACTTGCTCGGGCGTAAGGGGACGGATACGGAGGCGGCAAGCGTGTTCTTTGCGCGCGCCATGGAGTTCGCTCTCGTACAGGACTACTCCTCTGCCATAGACGACTGCACACGCGCTGCCAACCTCGCCGACGACCGGACGGATGCCGTACTCTATTTCTGCCGTGCCAATTGGCGTTACAAACTGCTCGAATACCGCAGAGCAACGGGTGAACTGACGGCAGAGGCGAATATGGATTTCGAGATTATGCTGCGGGACTACGACCAAGTCATTCGACTCCAGCCCGATTTTTCCTTTGCTTATTACAACAAGGCGAACATTCTCTGCACCCAGCGGGAGTGGCGGACGGCACTCGACACCTACACCCGCGCCATAGAGATAGACCCGGATTTTGCCGAGGCGTATTTCAACCGTGGATTGACCTATATCTACCTGAGCGGGAGTGCGTCGGACAAGCAATCGGAGGACTACCTGCAGCAGGGGTTGGCAGACCTCAGTCGTGCGGGCGAGTTGGGTATCTATCAGGCATACAACCTCATTACCCGTTTTCAGTAATCAGCAAGGGATGAGCAAGGGATAAGCAAGGGATAGCATACCCCAAAAGTACAAAGAAGAAGACATTATTCAGATGACAATACGACACTTCACACTCGGGCTACTGCTCGTAGCAAGCCTCTCTGCAGCGGGCATGGATATCGAATACCGACTCTCGTTGCGGGGAGGGGCTATCATACCCGACGACAAAGCAGAACTCAATGTAACAGGAAAGAGCAAAGGCGATTGGGTCGGTCCTACCCTCGGCGGAGAGTTCGCCGTGGCGTTCCAACCCGATTGGCTCTCGTTGCGCGATTGGAACAATGCCCGTATCGGCGTGGCATTGAGTTATTGGGACCTGGGCGGCTATTGGAACAAAGAGGGGCGCAACCTGATGGGGAGTGCCATTGCACCGTATGTTTTTCTCGATGTACCGCTTGTGCAGCACAAGCATTTTGTAATGGGTATCCGCCCGGGTATCGGTGCGGCATTTGTGACAAAGACCTACCGCAACACCTGCCCGGAAGATGAATTGTATAAGAGTCTCGATAACGCCAACCGGAGCATCGGCAGTGTATCCAATTTCCATTTCCCCGAAGCGTTGTATTTTGAGTTCCCTATCAAGAACGGCTGGACGATGCAAATCGCAGGCGGTTGGTATCATATCAGCAACGGCAGCCTTGTGCAGCCCAACTCGGGGTATAACATTGTATCCGGCGAGGTGAGTGCAAAGTGGGAGAGTGGGAGCCGTATCGGCAAGAACAAGATACTCGTCAAGCAGCGTACGAGCCGCATAGAGAAGCCGTGGGAGATAGAGTTCGCATGGGCGGGCGGTGCACGGCAGGTGTACTACCAAGACCGAATCACCCAAAATGCGGACGAAACTGCCGCTCCCTATATGTTCTTTGCCTGCGAACTGCAGGCGGCTGCCTATTGGCGTGCACACAAGATATTCCGTCTCGGAGGTGGGGTGGATGTCTTCTACGATGGGGCGTACATACAGCGGAAAACCAACTTCCAAAAGACTTATTTAGCCGCAGCCAAAACAGACGGAAGCGACTGTTGGCGACTCGGCGTGAGCGTGCAGCCGGAGTTTGTAGTAGGGAAGTTTACGGCGGGATTCCATTTCGGTGTATATCTTCTCGACCCCGTAAAGAACTTGGAAACCTATGCGGCAGTGGGAGAAAACAACGGGGAGCGGCTACACAAAGGCATTTTCTACTTCTACGATATGCGCAAAGCAGGCAGCGCAGGCTATCCAGACGGCTGGCTATACACACAGATTGTGCTGCGTTACCGCCTGCCGTGGCACTTCTTTGTACAAGGAACAATGAAAGCCCACATTACCAAGGTGGAGTTTGTTTCCTTGGGTGTCGGCGCATGGCTCTAATTCCCCCACCGAAGCCGTTAACTGTTATTTGTTGGATCTAATCCAACCGTAACCATTAACTGTTAACTATTAATTGTTAATTGTTAATTGTTAATTGCTAATTGCTACTTGCCTATTCCGGTCGTATGAGTTGGTCTTCGAGCAAGTAGATTTGTTCGAGGGGGACGCCATGTTCCGAAAGGGCACGGCGGTCGGGGCGGAAGAGGGCAAAAAAGGCTTTGGCGGACTTACAACGGACACGCGCTTCACGGTAGTTCTCGTACGCCACCATACGGTCGCCACGCAGCAAACAGCAATGCCCGTAGTTGATATAATCCGAGGGAGTGGCTTCGCCCGAGTAGATGCGTTTGACGAGCCATTCTTCGGCCTTGGCAAGGTCATCCCACATCATATCCATCTTTCCGATAGAGAGATAGGTGAGTTTCAGATGATTCCACATCTTCTCATTGTCGCCCAACAATACGGAGCATACCCAAGTATCCGGAAGCAGGTTGACAATACCCGCCATGTACTCATTCTCCGAGGACGGCATCCACGAGAGAATCGTCTCATCGGATTCCATTTTAGCATCGATCATACCCATTAGGTCACGGATGGCTTCGGGCATATCCTCTGCTTGCATATCCCCCGAAGCGATGAGTTCGCGCAGGTTCTGTTTGGTAGAGCGGACGATGGCTGCGAGCGTAGCGTATGCACGGTCGTCGCTGCTGATTGCCTCTACAAAGGCATTCTGTATGTCAGGGAAGAAATCGATGCGGATATCATAGTGGGCGAGAAGCAGGATAGAGGTTGCCATCGCCTGGTCGGATACGAGGACAATGTCCGAGCCTATGGCTTCGATCAGGCTCATCATCATACGGGTAGAGAAGCATTCACGCAGGTTCTTGCCTATCGATGCCACTGCCATGAGGGCGATAGGGGTACGCCGGGTGTCGGTATATATCTCGCTCAGCCATTGGTAATCCTCTTCGGTCGGGCGTAAACAAGAAGCGAAATAGCGCACCACGCTCTGCGGGTTCTCGGGGTTAAAGGCACGCAAGTCGGGCGAGAGGCCGCGTTTCAACCTAAGGTCGGCATAAATATCGTCCGAGAGGCGATAGGCTTCGCCTGTCAGTTTGTCGAGCACCACTTCTCTGTCCTCGGCGTCCGAGACGAGGAAATAGTCGAAGACCTGCTTGTAGTTCTTCTGCAATTGCTCTATTCGCTCGATGTAAGCATCGTTGCCGAGTTCGAGTGCCCACGGGCGCAGGATAGCCAATGCATGGCTAATCATACGCTCGCCCAATGCCCGTTCTATGGTATTTACCTGTTCTTCTATATCCATCGTTGTCCCAATCTTCTATTCGGTTTGCACCGAGTGTCCTGTCTATTTAGAGTCTGCTTAGAGTTCGTCTGCTATCATACTGTTGCAGACCGATACGGCACGCTTCAGTTCGTCGTCGAAACGCAACTGATAGGCGGCTTGCCCCCGTTGGTAGTAGTAGCGCAGCACTATCTCGCTGCCGAGGAACTGCTTCACTTCGTCTATGTTACGCGCTATAGCCTCACGGTAAGAGGGCTTGAGGCGGGGTTGCAAGGCTTCGAGGGCGGCAATGGTCGTGCTGTCCAAGTCTTCGTATCGCGCCATCTCCAACACATCGTGAAAGTACTTGCTTGTCTCCGTATCGTAGGAGAAGTGCCGTGCGTCCAAGTACCGGCAGAAGTCCTCTATGTCGGCAGCAGTGAGTGTAAACTGCTCAGGGGCAGGGAGAGAGTCATGCAAACGACGGTAGCGGGTGGCATAGTCGAAGAACATGTTCTGCGCATAGAGCGTATAGCATACATCCACCTTTGCGCTATCGGAGAGGACTATGTCGGGCAGAATACCGCCGGCGGTGTCTTTCTGCAGCGCACGCCCTTTCTGACGCTCGGAGTAGTCTATGGCTTGGATACAACGCCCCGAGGGAAGGTAGTACTTGGAGGTTGTCACCTTCAAGTGTCCTTTGTAGGCAATGGGGCGCACATTCTGCACCAGCCCTTTGCCAAAGGTGCGTTGCCCGATGAGGGTGGCACGGTGCAGGTCTTGGAGGCTGCCGCTCAATATCTCGCTTGCCGAAGCGGAGTTCTTGTCGACCAGCACCACCAACGGCAAGTCGGGGAAACGGGCGGAAGATGTTGTGTAGTAGGAGCGGCAGGAGTTTTGGGTCTTGCCTTTGGTAGAGACTATCTCCGTCCCTTTGTCGACAAAGAGGTTGACGATACTGACCGCTTCGTCCACGATACCACCGCCATTGCCGCGCAGGTCGATAATAAGCGAGCGGATATGTTGCTTAAAATAGAGGTCGTCCAACACAAGGGCAAACTCACGGGCACAGTTTTCCGTAAACTCCGAGAGGGAGATATAGCCCACCGCAGCTGCAAGCGTATCCGCCTGCAGCGCACAAGAATAGGCAATCGGATCGATATGGATGTCCTCGCGGGCAAAACTCTTCTCGAAGGGTTTCTCCACTCCGTCGCGGTACAAGCGAAGAGTAATGGTAGAACCCGGCACACCCCGCAAGTTGTTGCTCACTTCGGATACCGTCTGCCCCGCAGTGGATACACCGTCTACGGCGAGGATACGGTCACCCGCCAGTACACCGTTGCGCTGGGCAGGTTTCCCCTCGTAGGGATTGGCGATAATGGTATAACGCTCTTTCTTGCCCTGTGCCGTAGTGTCTTCCCGTTGTTGGATAACCGCCCCAATGCCGCCGTACTTGCCAAGCGTCATCATGCGCAGGTCATCGTCCTTTTTCTTGGGATAGTATACGGTGTAGGGGTCTATCCGACGGAGCATGGCATTGATGGCCGTCTCCGTCAGGTCTTCGTAGTTGAGCGTATCAACATAGTTCATATCCAGTTGGCGCATGACATCGTTGTAGATAGCCAATGCCTCTTGGACACGGGAGGTCTTCTGCTCGTTCACGGCACGGAGAGGTGCGGCAGCGAGCAGGAGCAAGAGCAGCGGCAGCAAAGTGCGGCTTGCAGAGCGGGTAGGCAGACGATGCATGGTTACTTCAAGTGGTTAGGCACAAAGGCAGATACATCTTTGTTGTAAGAGTAGAGGTCGCGCACGAGGGTAGAAGATATATGCGCATACTCGGGACGGGTATAGAGGATAATGGTCTCTATGCCGCCGAGTTGTTTGTTCGCCTCCGCCATATTACGCTCGTACTCAAAGTCGGAAACGCAACGGATACCGCGAAGGATAAAGTCGCAGCCCTGTTGGCGTGCAAAATCCACCGTCAGGCAGTCGTAGATGACCACCCGTACACGGGGCTCGTCTTTGAATATCTTCTGTATGGCGACTTCGCGCTCACGGATAGGGAAAGTCTCTTTCTTGGTGCTGTTGCGCCCAATGCCGATAACTATCTCGTCGAAAAGATTGAGTCCACGCCGTACAATGTCGTAGTGCCCAATCGTAAAGGGGTCGAAACTCCCCGGGAATATGGCTTTTTTCATAGTGTTACTTGTTTATAGAATAGCAGTATACCGCCCGAACCTATCTGCCTATTTGTCAGGTGTGGCAGGCGCAGCAGCAGCCGTCCCCACCGCCGTGGCAGCGGCTATCTCCGCACGGGCGAGAGTGGCATTCTTACGCGGGTTATCGTACATCTCGTAGAGTTTCTCGCGCAGGAAAACCTCGTCTTTGTTTGGCAGGTCGATCAGCGCAAGGCGGCTTTCTATATACTTGTCAAAATCCGTGCCACGGTCGTAGAGTTCGTACCCGAGATGGATATGCCGATCAATCAAGCGGCATACCACCTGTATCTGCTCGTTGCGGGGCAGCGTACGCAAAGCGGGGTCTGCCTTGAGGGCAGCCTCGAGTTCGTGGTTGATACTTGGCGTCAGGCGATAGACCACCCTACCCTTCTGTCCCTCGATACCCGTCTTCATCGAGAGAATATCATCGGCTTTGGTCTTGTGCCAGTAGGGGTTGTCCCGTTTGAGTTGCATCTCACGCGCTTTGAGGTAATCGCAAGGGTCGAACTCATAGGTAATAGAGACGGGGCAGATATTGAGTTGGCGTATGGCCTCAAAGAAGTCCGGGGCATCGATCGTCAGCATTTTGAGTACACCCGGCTGCGTAAGGTCGTTGCCGTCCTTGGCACGCCCTTCCCGTTGTGCCAACCAAATGGACTTGCCTTTGGCACGCAGGTCGTTGATATACTCAGAGAGCAGTTTGGCGTTCTCCAACTGCTGATGTACCGAACCGTTGCGTACGACGACGAAACTATGCAGGTAGCGGACAAGGGGTTCTATCCACCAGCGTCCGAAGAGGTTGTTGCCTATACCGATATAAGGGCGGATGAAGTACCGTTTACGGAGCAGCATAGAGAGCCACGCCGAGTCCATACAGATGTCACGGTGGTTGGTCATAAAGAACGCCCCGTGGCGAATGTCTTGTTCGATTGCCTTACGGTCGCCCAAGTACTTGAGCGTGACAGACTTCGTAGTCTTGCACTGCACCACACGCAGGGCAGGAAAGATCGTAAACCAATCAGTCAGTGCCAGCCAACCATTGTTGCGGTAGGCACGAATATGTTTGTATTTATCCACAATTCAATGCGTAATTTTTAATGTGTATTGGGGCTTGGAATCTCTCCCGACTGCTCGTGAGCCGCTTGGCTTATCTTCTTATCTCTTATCGCTGTTTCCTCTCTTATGCTCAGCATCCCCCTCTCATGCGCTGTTTCCCCTCTTTGAGGGGATTGGGGGAGTCTGAGTATTGGGGTTTGGAGAGTTCTAAGTTGTCTTGTATTCTGCCAGAGCCTCTTTCGCCGCCTCGCGGTAGGCGACCATCAGTCCGCCCGTACCAAGCAGTGTACCACCGAAATAGCGCACCACGACCACAAGGATATTATCCAACCCACGGGCATCGATCGTACGCAGGATAGGCAGCCCCGCCGTACCATGCGGCTCGCCGTCATCTTTGGTGCGCCAGAGGTTCTCACCCAAACGGTAAGCATAACAGACATGGCGTGCATCGTGGTATTTCTTCTTATACCACGCAATGCGCTGCTTGGCTTGCTCCTCGTCGGCAATAGGTTCGGCAAAGGCGAGAAACTTACTCCCTCGGTCCTTATACACTCCCTCCCACACGGGGTATTGCGTTGTCGTTGTCGGCATAGTAATGTACAATCGTCAGTGTCGTTACTAATCTGCGACAAAGGTACGACTTTTATTCGATACACGCAAGAGAGGTGCTACTTTTATGGGGGATAAGCACCCCGCAACGCCCACGCACAAAAACGCAGGAAAAGGTCTCCAAAACCCTTGCAAAAGTCATAGGTGATAGGGTAGTGCTATGGATGTGCTATGGATGTGGTATGGATATAAGTGGCTGATTAGTGGCTAAATTGTCGCTTTTTTAACATTGCGCATGCTACATTGGGACTTGCACGCTCAAGCCGAACATATTCTCCGCTTTATTATCGTCGGCGACACACCGGACATTATTATCGTCGGCGACGCGCCGGGCATTGTGGCAAAAACCGTCCTTGTGTTGCGTAAATCAGAAAAAAGCCGTATCTTTGCACGCTAATTTCAAATACCCCTTATGCCGCGACGCGCTACACATACTGCCAATACCACAAACGGACGCAACAAAGCGGACGATACCTACACTGTCGAAGTGGAGAAACCCTCGTTTCGGGTGCGTTTCCGTGCGTTCTTCTTCGACCCGCGTACCCGTATGGTAAGCGGCTGTCTGCTGTTGGCCGTGGCGTTGTTGCTGCTTATCGCCTACTGCAGTTTCTTCTTCACGGGGCATGCCGACCAATCGCTGCTCGGCATGACGCACGATGAGCGGGTGGAACACCGCCTGGAGATACAGAACTGGCTCGGTCTGCCCGGTGCAGCAGTAGCGAACTTTCTGATAGATGGTGCCTTCGGCGTAGCGGCTGTCCTGTGGGTGGTGCTGCTGGTGGTCTATGGCGTGCGGCTGCTCAAGGTGCGTATCGAGCGTCTGCCCGTACTGCGTACCTCGTTCTGCACTGCCTTTTGGCTGCTCTGGTTGCCCGTGCTCTTGGGTTTTCTACAACAAGTATGCACGGTAGGTTCTTTCCGTTGGGGAGGGGCATACGGCGCATGGTTCGCCCGCCTGCTGACCTCGTATATCCAGCCCGTCGGGTTCTGCATCGTGTGGGCGGTACTGCTCCTTATTTTCTTTATTCTCTCCGACCGTGAGTTTATCCCCCATATACGCCTCTTCGGACAGTGGTGCAAAGCCCTTTTCCGCCGCAAGCCCAAGCCTGCCGCCGACATCGTCGCCGGCGTGAACGAGCGCCTCGCCGGGGCAGACGAACCGAACTACATTGTCCCCGACGAACCTACCGACGAAGACACGGACGACGCCCATGCACAGACGATAGACATCGATTTGGGCAACACCCCCGAGCAGAAAGGCGACGACGACTTTACTTTCACCGTTGAGGAAACCCCGACAGAAGACATTGCCGAAGGCGACAACACCGAAGAAGCCCCCGACACGGACACAGACGACACAGAAGACGCAGACGACACGGAAGAGGGGCTACCTATTGACATCAGCGACACCAAGCCCGTGGAGTTGGCAGAGGACGACCCCGAGCGTATTTTGCAGGAACTCGGTCCTTACGATCCCCGCAAAGACTTGGAATACTACAAGTTCCCGTCTCTCGACCTGCTCAAAGTATACGACAACGAGACGGCACCCGTCATCAACCACGAGGAACAGCAGACCAATGCACTCCGTATCAAGACCACGCTGAGCAACTACGGTATTGAGATAGAGTCGATTAAGGCGACTGTCGGTCCTACCGTAACACTCTATGAGATAGTGCCGAAAGCGGGTATCCGTATTGCCAAAATCAAGAGTCTCGAGAACGATATTATGATGTCGCTCTCCGCGAGAGGTATCCGTATTATTGCCCCCATGCCGGGCAAAGGCACGGTCGGTATCGAGGTGCCGAACGAGAACGCACAAGTCGTCTCGATGCACTCCGTTATTGCTTCCAAGCGTTTCCAAGAGGAGCAGAAAATGCGCTTGCCAATCGCTATCGGGCGCACTATCACCAACGATGTATTCATGTTTGACCTTGCCAAGACCCCGCACTTGCTGGTCGCCGGCGCAACGGGACAGGGTAAGTCTGTGGCTATCAACGCCCTCATCACTTCGCTGCTCTATAAGAAGCACCCCGCCGAGTTGAAATTCGTGTTGGTTGACCCGAAAATGGTGGAGTTTGCTCCCTACAAACCGCTCTTGCGCCACTACCTCGCCGCCATGCCCGATGTAGACGAGAACGACATTGTCATCACCGATTGCGAGAAGGTTATCAACACGCTCAACTCCCTCGTCATCGAGATGGAGAACCGCTACAAACTGCTGATGGACGCCGGTGTGCGCAACCTTGAGGACTACAACGATAAGTTTGTCCGCCGCCGTCTGAACCCGAACAAACTGGTGGCAGACTCGCTGCACCATCGTTTCCTGCCCTATATTGTGATTGTCATCGACGAGTACGGCGACTTTATCATGCAGGCGGGCAAGCAGGTAGAGACCCCTATCGCCCGTATTACGCAGAAGGCGCGTGCCGTCGGTATGCACATGATTCTCGCCACGCAGCGTCCGTCCGTCAATATCGTGACGGGTATCATCAAGGCGAACATCCCGACCCGTATCGCCCTGCGCACGCAGTCCGTCATCGATTCGCGTACCGTGTTGGACTCGACGGGAGCGGAACACCTAATCGGGCGAGGCGACATGCTTTATGCGGCAAACGGTGGTATCACGCGTATCCAGTGTGCGTTTGTGGATACCCCCGAAGTGGATAAGATTGTTGAGCATATCAGCCACCAGCAACGCTATACCGAACCGTACCAATTGCCCGAGTATATCCCGGAGGGACAAGAGGGCGAGGCATTGGCACCGGGCAGCGTAGATATGAAACGACTCGACCCGATGTTCGCCGATGTGGCACGCTATGTCGTGACCAAGCAGGAAGGCTCTACCTCGCGTCTGCAACGGGCATTCGAGATAGGCTACAACCGCGCGGGCAAACTCTCCGACCAGTTGGAGGCAGCGGGTATCGTAGGCCCCAATAAAGGATCCAAGGGGCGTGAGGTGCTTATCACCGACCTCGATGCACTCGACCGCATACTTCAAGACCTCGGCTTGAACTGATACGCCGCACAGCCCACTGCAAGACCTATTGTCCCATCCAACCGCCAAGACCTAATCCATATAACCAATAAGATCTGTACACCTTATTTTTAAGAAGATAACCCGAATGAAGACAACCCGCTTTCGTATAACACTTACTTGCTTGCTGTGCCTGCTATTAAATCCCCTCTCGGCAGGGACATTGGACACTTTCTTTGCGTATCTCGAGCAGCACACCCTCCAATCCGAGTTTACGATTACGGTGAGCGAAGAAGTGGCACAACCGATGAACTACCCGGGGGAGATTACGATGCTCGGGCGGCAATTCCTGCTCACGATGTTCGACACCGAGGCGGCATACGACGGGCAGACGCTCTCTGTTTACAGTGCCTCCACCGACGAACTGACGCTCTCCACGCCCACCGAAGCAGAACTCTTGGAGGCGAACCCGTTCCTCTATGCGCAGGCGTTGGTGAAGGTCTGCACCGTGACGGAACGCCCGTCGAGAGACCACACGCAAACCATTATCACCCTAACGCCGAACGATCAATCGGAAGGCATTCAGCGCTTTACCATCCGTCTAAAAACCACGGAGCCCCCGCAAAAGACGCCCCCTACGAGCGAAGCGAAAACTACGGAAAGTAACACCGTGCTTCTCCCGTTGAGCGTGGAGATAAAAGAGGGCAAAAAACTAACCACGCTCACCCTAAAACAACCCCATTACCTCCCCACCCCGCCTCAATTCCGGTTAGACCACCCCGACGCCTACCAAAACGACCTCCGCTAATCCGGTGGCGTATCGCCGCAGACATATATACATTCAAACATACAATTCCTAATTCCTAATTCCTAATTATTTAATTATTAAGACTCCCATGCGTCTCAAGACTTTGATTATCGGCTCCGGCCCGGCGGGCTATACCGCTGCCATCTATGCGTCACGCGCCAACCTCTCTCCCGTACTGATCGAGGGTTCTCAACTCGGCGGACAACTGATGATTACCACCGAAGTGGAGAATTTCCCAGGCTACCCAGAGGGCGTTGAGCCGTTCCAGATGATGGACGACCTGCGCCGCCAAGCCGAGCGTTTCGGTACGCAGTTCCGTTCGGGTATTGTTACGCGTGTGGACTTCTCCGTCTCGCCCAAACGGGTGTGGGTGGACGACACCGACCTGTACGAGGCCGACACGGTAATTATCGCCACGGGGGCAAAAGCGAAGTTCCTCGGCATACCCTCCGAGGAGAAGTATCGCGGGCGGGGTGTATCGGCATGCGCCACTTGCGACGGTTTCTTCTACCGCAACAAGACCGTGGCGGTAGTGGGCGGCGGCGACACAGCCTGCGAAGAGGCGGCATACTTGGCAGGGCTCTGCAAGAAAGTCTATATGATCGTGCGCAAGCCCTACCTGCGCGCCTCGGAGATTATGCAACAGCGGGTATTGAACAACCCCAAGATTGAGGTACTTTTCGAATGTAACACGATGAAACTCACAGGAGAACCTAAGGTACAGGGAGCAGACTTACTTTACCGCAAGGGCGAACCGGACGAACAGGTGCGCCATATCGACATTGACGGATTCTTCCTCGCTATCGGGCATACGCCGAATACGGAACTCTTTGCCGACTACCTCGAGCGGGACAAGGAGGGATATATCGTAGTCCGTGGCGACTCGCCTTGCACCAATGTGGCGGGTGTTTTCGCGGCGGGCGACTGCGCCGACCCGCACTACCGCCAAGCCGTAGTGGCAGCCGCTTCGGGCTGCAAAGCCGCCATCGAAGCCGACCGCTACCTAAAGTCGCTCTAACTAACCAACCACCACCCGCCCCAAAAAAGGTTGTCTCCTATGCCGCAGGCGGCAAGAAAAAAAGGAAGAAAATACACAAAAACCATAACAGCCCATGACAGTACCCCCGCACCGATAGGCGGTGCAATATAACATACATACAATTGCGTAATGAGCCGAACTTGATTACTTGAAACTTCGACACTTTCAGTAATTTATCTATTCAAGCACAGGTTTATGCACGCTCGCGTTGACAGCGTGAGTTTTCTGTGCGTAAATTTGAATAGATAAGGTAGTCGAAGACCTCAAGTAATCAAATGAAACGGACAAAAGTTCACGCTTTTTTCATGTCTATACCTACGGGGAACTCAACAAGCAACTGCAGCAAATATACACAAAAAACTAACACGAGAATAACCACATCGAATTGGATTAACCATTAAACTAACAATATAATGAAAAAGAAAATTTTACTAACACTCATCGCATTACTGAGCATAGCGCATTATGCTCAAGCGTATGGCTTCCAATCCGGCGACTTGTACTACAACATCACAAGCAGTACAGAACCTTACACTGCAGAGGTTGCTTACTCTTCAGCCAACAAAGGACTCACATCGGCTACTATCCCCGCTACCGTAACCTACGGTGGCACGACCTATAGTATAACAAGTATTGGAAGGTATGCTTTCTCTAATTGCACTGGTCTTACCGCTATCACTATTCCAAACAGTGTAACGAATATTGATGTGGAAGCTTTCTCTGGTTGCACAAGTCTTACCTCTATGGTTATTGAAAGCGGTAATACGATATATGATAGTCGCGATAATTGTAATGCGATTATCGAAACAGCAACAAATACGCTTACACACGGCTGTAAAACAACAGTTATCCCATACAGCGTAACGAGTATTGGGAGTTATGCTTTCTCGGGTTGCACGGGGCTCACCTCTATTACTATCCCAATAGCGTAACGAGTATTGGAGGATATGCTTTCTATCATGTCCCA
The DNA here is from genome assembly GCA_963619585.1 of Azospirillum sp. CAG:239. Taxonomy (GTDB): domain Bacteria; phylum Bacteroidota; class Bacteroidia; order Bacteroidales; family Paludibacteraceae; genus Colicola. The sequence goes on along the minus strand of CAVEXR010000011.1, from coordinate 14,469 downwards.
AATGTCGTGTATAATGGTACAGCCACAGGCTCTCCATGGGGTGCCAAAAGTGTAAATGGGTATGTCGATGGCTATTGGGTCTATGCAGACGCCGGCAAGACTACACTATTGGCTTGCAGCAGTGTTGCAACGGGTACGATTACCATTCCCAATGGCGTAATAAGTATCGGAAAGGATGCATTCAGTTTTTGTGATGACCTTACCTCAATTACTATCCCCGAGAGTGTAACAAGCATAGGAAGTAGTGCATTCGCGAGTTGTATTGGTCTTTCCGCTATCACTATTCCTAACAGCGTAACTTCTATTGGGGACAGAGCGTTTAGTAATTGCAGTAATTTGATATCTGCTACGCTTGGCGATAATGTAACAAGCATTGAGGAGCGTTTGTTTCAACAATGTAGCGACCTTACATCTGTAACAATTGGTAAAAGTGTTCGAAATATTGGATATAGAGCATTCTCCGGTTGTGTAAGTATCCTATCTGTTATCATCCCGGACAGCGTACTTAGTATTGAAGATGATGCATTCCTTGGTTGCAAGGGACTAAAATCCGTCACAATAGGCAATAGTGTAACGAGCATTGGAGAGAGTTCATTCTCGCTTTGTAAAAGTCTTACTTCCATTACTATTCCAAACAATATAACGAGCATTGGAAATAAAACTTTCTATAGTTGTACAAGTCTAACCACTGTTACACTTGGCAGTAGTGTAACGAGTATTGGCAGTTCTGCTTTCAGAAATTGCACAAGTCTAACCTCTATTACGATTTCCAACAGTGTAACGAGTATTGGTGATTATGCTTTTTCTGGTTGTAAAGGACTTACATCCCTTACTATTCCGGATAATGTAACGAGCATAGGGGACTATGCTTTTCGTGGTTGTACAGGTCTAACTTCAATTACGATCAGCAATAGTGTAACAAGTATAGGAGAATCTGCTTTCTCGGGTTGCATAGGGCTTTTCTCAGTGATTATACCAGACAGTGTATCAAGCATCGGAGAAAATGCTTTTTCCGGTGTGCGCCACATTGCATATAACGGAATGGCAACCGGCTCTCCTTGGGGGGCTCGATATATGAACGGTTTTGAGGATGGGTATTTAATCTATAATAATGCAAAAAGAACAACTATACTGGCATGCAATCCCGCTGCAACAGGTGCTATAGATATCCCCAACAGCGTAACGAGTATAGAAAATAGTGCTTTCTCCGGTTGTACGGGGCTTACCTCTATCACTATACCAAACAGTGTAACGAGTATTGGAAGTAGTGCTTTTTATGGTTGCATAGGGCTTACTTCTATTACTATTCCAAACAATGTAACGAGCATAGGGGACTATGCTTTCTATCGTTGTACGGGGCTTGCATCTATTGTGATTGAGGAAGGCAATACGGTATATGATAGTCGTGAGAATTGTAATGCAATTATTGAAACTGCAACGAATACGCTAATACAAGGCTGTAAGACGACAACAATTCCAAATAGTGTAACGAGAATTGGAGAGAGTTCTTTCTCGTATTGTACAAATCTTACTTCTATTACTATTCCGAGGAGCGTAACGAGCATTGGGAATTGGGCTTTTTGTGGTTGTACGGGGCTTATATCTATCGTGGTTGATGATGGCAATACGATATATGATAGCCGTGAGAATTGTAATGCTATCATTGCGACGGCAATAAATACGCTGATGCATGGTTGTAAAACGACAGTTATTCCTGATGGTATAACAGGAATTTGTTTTTTCGCATTCTTAGATCACACAGAATTAAAGAGTATCACTATCCCCAACAGTGTAACGAATATTGAAGTGGCTGCTTTCTCTGGTTGCACGGGTCTTTCCTCCATTTCTGTTTTAGCAGAGATACCACCTATATTGTATTGCAGCGACTCTTATACGGATGATTGGGAGGGGGTTTCCACGGATATCCCTGTCTACATTCCTTGCGGAACTAAAGAAGTATATCAAGCAAATTGTGGATGGGGTCGATTCTCTAACTATATAGAACCCGTTGCACCTTATAGCCTGACTGTTACAACACAAGACGAAATGATGGGGACTGCTCATATCATCCGGCAGACAACATGTGCTAATGATACGGCGGTATTTGAGGCTGTTGCCAACGATGGGTATCATTTCACCCAATGGAGCGACGGCAACACCGACAATCCACGCACAATAGTGGTTGATGAGGACATAACCCTCATAGCGCAGTTTGTTTCCTCTCCTACTGCGATAGACAACACCTCTGCCGATACAGACACCTCCACCACGCACAAGGTTCTCCGTAACGGACAGGTCTATATTCTCCACAACGGCAAGACCTACACCCTGGTAGGGGTAGAGGTAAAATAGAGATAAGACCACCTTCCTGCTGTTAAAGGGGAATTCTATCATTCGCTTTGTAGTGATGTTAAACTTATTACAGGAAATTTATAGAAGTACCCTGTAGTAAAAAAAGGCTGCTTGACTTACTGGTCAGACAGCCTTTTTCGTTTCTCATGTTGTAGTTCTACTGCCTAAGTTCACATTAGAAGTGCAACAAATTAGGGTCTATAGGTCATTTTGCAGGCTAGAACAGGCTCTCATCGCCGATGAATAGCAGGCTACAGACGATTCAAAAGGTTCAGCACACATTTCGACGATCGAAAATGCTCTATAGGTCAAATTGCAGGCTGATTTCTCTGTATATGACAGAATTACAGTATCTTTTCAGTGATTTTGAGAGGTGCCATGTTTGGTGTTATCGTTGTACGAGGAATTAGGCAGAACCGTGACATCTGTCATTTCAGATCTGCATTTTGATGACAACAATCCTTGCAAAAAGTCGATTTGTGTTGTATATTTGCATCGTCATTCGAGACAACCGACGACCTGCCAGGCTATTAAGTCATTGATTATCAAACGATATAAGTATAAACGCAACACAAATATAGAACCATAAACTAATACAAAAAAACGAAATCTTTTTATTCCATGCCTATTTTTCTTACCGATAGCAGAATAGGAAACCTCCTACCCGCTATGCTCGAGTAAACTCTTATTTACACGAATTTCCTCACTATTTTGCAAACTCCACTTGTCAGTTTAAAAAAAAACGCGTAACTTTGCACGCCTTTTTGAGTGCAATCCTCAATGGGGCAGGTATTCTTATGGCAGAACAAATACGGCACGAGGGAGTAGTCCTTTCGATAAAGGGCGATATGGCGCAGGTGCAGATAGTGCAATCGAGCGCCTGTTCGGCGTGTGTGGCACGCAAGACTTGCCTCTCTGCCGAGCAACAGGAAAAGCGTATGGATGCCCTAATGCTCGAACCGCTGCAAGTAGGCGATCGTGTGGAGGTGTTGCTTACGGAGCGACTGGGGTGGAAGGCTGTGCTGCTTGCGTACATCATGCCGTTTGTGGTGATGATGATAGTCATTGCTCTGCTCGGGTTGTGGTCAAACAACGAGGTGGTGGTGGGCACGCTCTCATTGGTGGCGGTAGCGATATACTATATTATTTTGTCGTTTTTCCGCAATCGGTTGCAAAAACAATTCTCGTTTACGGCGCAGAAAATACGAAACTAAGTATGCGGGGGACTTCTATCAAATTACAAATTACACATTAAACATTAACCATTAAAATAAACTTCTTTCAAATACTAACACAATGAACTTAATTTGGATTTCTTTGGCCGTTCTGGGCGTTACGGGAATCGTAGCCGCTGTGCTGCTCTATTTCGTAGCCCAGAAATTCAAGGTAGAAGAAGACCCACGTATTGACCAAGTGCAAGAAGTACTGCCCGGTGCAAACTGTGGTGGTTGCGGTTTTGCCGGTTGTCGTGCGTTAGCCGAAGCGTGCGTTAAAGCCGATACGCTGGATGGTCTTCTGTGCCCTGTAGGCGGCGCACCCACGATGCAGAAAGTGGGCGAGATTCTCGGGCTGGCAGCCTCTGCTGCAGAGCCGAAAGTAGCCGTTGTCCGCTGCAACGGAACCTGCGAAGCACGCCCTCGCACTTCGAGTTACGATGGTGTGAAGAGCTGCCGTATTCAGCACAATCTCTATGTGGGCGAGACGGCTTGCTCCTTTGGCTGCTTGGGCTGTGGCGACTGCGTGGCAGCCTGCCAATTCGATGCCTTGCATATGGACCCCGTAACGGGGCTGCCCGTGGTGGATGAGGAGAAATGTACGAGTTGCGGCAAGTGCGTCAAAGCCTGCCCGCGTAACATTATCGAACTGCGCAACAAAGGACCTAAGGGCCGTCGCATGGTGGTGGAATGTGTCAACAAAGACAAAGGCGCTATTGCCCGCAAGGCTTGCTTGAACGCTTGTATCGGTTGCGGTAAGTGCCAGAAAGTCTGCGCTTTCGATGCAATCACGGTGGAGAACAACCTGGCCTACATCGACTATACCAAGTGCCGTCTGTGCCGTAAGTGCGAGGCAGAATGCCCGACAGGCGCTATTCACGCTATCAATTTCCCGCCGCGCAAACCCGCAGAGCCCAAGACCGAAACAACAGCTCCTGCAGCACCCGCAGCACCGAAGGCAGAGGCTGCTCCCGCTGCACCAAAATTGGAAACTGCACCGAAGGCAGAGGCTGCTGCACCGACAGCGGTAGAACCTAAAAAAGAGGAGGCACAAGCATGAGTACATTTAGAATAGGTGGTGTTCATCCACACGACAACAAACAATACTCCGCCCATCAGCCCATTACGGAGTGCCCGCTGCCCGCTAAGGCAATCATTCCTTTGGTGCAGCATATCGGTGCACCCGCACAGCCGGTAGTGGAGAAAGGGCAGAAAGTGAAAGTAGGCGAATTGCTTGCCAAGGCAGGCGGTTTTGTGAGTGCAAATATTCACGCTCCCTTCAGCGGTACGATTACGAAGATTGACAGCACCGTCGATGCTTGGGGATTGCGTATGCCTGCTATCTTTATGGATGTAGAGGGCGATGAGTGGCTCGAGACAATCGACCGCACGGCGACTATCAAGCGTGACTGCACCCTTGAGCCGAAAGCCATCGTAGACAAGATTGCTGAGGCCGGTATCGTAGGTCTGGGCGGTGCTTGTTTCCCGACGCATGTCAAACTGTTGCCGCCTCCCGGAAAAACGGCTGAAGTGCTGATTGTCAATGGTGTAGAGTGCGAGCCGTATCTGACTTGCGACCACGAGTTGATGCTTGAACACGGTGAGGCGATTATCATCGGTATTCAGATTTTGATGAAAGCCTTGGGTATCAATCGGGCTATTATCGGTATCGAGAAAAACAAGCCCGATGCCATTGCGCACATGAAAGAACTCGCAGGCAAGGCTCTTGGTATCGAGGTGAAACCGCTGAAACTCAAATATCCGCAAGGTGGTGAAAAGCAGTTGATAGACGCTTGTATCCGCCGTCAAGTGCCGAGCGGTGCACTGCCTATCGAGGTAGGTGCCGTAGTAGACAATGTGGCTACGATCTATGCTGTTTACGAAGCTGTACAGAAGAATAAGCCGCTTATCTCTCGTGTAATGACCGTTACGGGCAAAAGCCTGCAGAAGCCGGGCAACTATTCCGTGCGTTTCGGTACGCCATTGAGTGATGTAGTCGCTCTCGCTGGCGGAGTACCCGAAGACACGGGCAAGATAATCGGTGGTGGCCCGATGATGGGTCGTGCGATGAATAACATCGATATGCCTGCCAACAAGCGTGTGAGCGGTATGCTATTCCTGCCCGAAGCCGAGAGCCTGCGTAAAGCACCGGAGAATTGTATCCGTTGCGGTAAGTGCGTAGATGCCTGCCCGATGGGCTTGGAACCCTATCTGCTCTCTAAACTCGCTTCGTTCCAGATGTGGGATGAGATGGAGAAGCACGATGTGATGGACTGTATCGACTGCGGCTGCTGTATGTTCACCTGCCCGAGTAACCGTCCGCTGCTCGACTATATCCGTATGGGTAAAGGCACAGTGGGAGGTATTATCCGTGCGCGTCAAGCGGCGCAAAAGAAGTAACGCATAATTCTTGAAAAGATATGAAACAACTTATAGTAGCACCGGCACCTCATGCGCACAGCAACGACAGTGTCCGGAAAAATATGCTTCTTGTGATTGCCGCACTCCTGCCCGCCTACATTGTGTCGGTGGTTGAGTTCGGCTGGGGAGCATTGATTACAGCGGCTATCAGCGTAGTTGCCTGCGTGGCATTCGAGTGGCTGATAGCAAAATTTATCCTGAAGCAGAAACCGACTGTCTGCGACTGCTCGGCGATTCTGACGGGTTTGCTCTTGGCGTTCAACCTGCCAAGCAACCTGCCTTGGTGGATTATCCTGATAGGCGCACTCGTAGCCATCGGTATTGGTAAGATGACTTTCGGCGGCTTGGGGCAGAACCCATTCAACCCTGCACTCGTAGGGCGTGTGTTCCTGCTCATTGCCTTCCCCGTACAGATGACTACTTGGCCGCGTCCGTTAGGCTTCAGCGGCAGTTATGTAGACGCCGCGACGGAGGCTACCCCGCTTGCCCTCTTGAAGCAAGGTATCAAGGGTGGTGATGCATCGGTGGTTAGCAGTCTGCCGAGTGTGTGGGACGCTTTCGTAGGTGCGATGGGCGGCTCGCTCGGTGAGGTCTGCGCATTGGCTCTGCTCGCAGGGGGGATATTCCTTATCTGCACCCGTGTGATTACTTGGCATATTCCTGTTAGTATTCTCGCTACGGTGGCTCTATTCGCTGCTGTTACAGGTTGGTGCGGCGCGCTGCCCGAGGGTATGACGACGGCACAATATGTAGGGTTGACGCTCTGCACGGGTGGTATCATGTTGGGTGCGTTCTTTATGGCAACCGACTATGTTACTTCGCCTATGACGGCATGCGGAAAGATTATCTTCGGTATTGGTATAGGCTTCATCGTGATGGTTATCCGTACATGGGGCGCCTATCCGGAGGGTATGTCGTTCGCTATCCTGATTATGAACGCCTGCGTTCCTTTGTTGAACCATATTCGTCCGAAGCGCTTCGGCGAGAAAAAGAAGAAATAAGGAGGTACGGTATGAAAAAACTGGAAAGTACACTTACCAATATGCTTCTCTCGTTGGGCTGCATTACGATTGTAGCCGCAGCAGCACTGGCAGGGGCTAACCTGCTGACGCAAGACACCATTGCAAAAGCCGCTGCCGAGAAGCAGACCAAGGCTATCAGTTCGGTGCTGCCCGAACACGACAGCATTGCTGCGCCTGAGGAGCACGACGGAATGATTATCTACAAGGCCTACAAGAACAACGAGTTTGTCGGTGCGGCTGTCAAAGCCAACGATAAGAACGGTTTCAACGGACTTATTGAGGTGATGGTCGGATTCGATGCCGCAAATACGATTGTTGGTTACGAAGTTTTGACACAGAACGAGACTCCGGGTCTGGGTGCGAAGATGCCCGCTTGGTTCAAGAGCGGTAAAGGCAATATTATCGGCAAGCAGGCAACGGGTAATTTCGCCGTCAGCAAAGATGGCGGCGATGTAGATGCTATTACGGCGGCTACCATCTCCTCGCGTGCGTTTTTGCGCACGGTCAATGCTGCATATTCTGCACTGAATGGGGCGGATGTCAATGCCGCTTCGGGTGCAAGTGAGCAGGCTGCAGTGAGCAAAGACGAAGCAAAACCCGTAGTGGATGCAGAAGATACAACGACTATAGAAAAAAAGGAGGCAAACAATGAATAATGCGCTCAAAACGCTGACCAATGGTATTCTGAAGGAGAACCCTACCTTTGGTCTGGTGCTCGGTATGTGCCCTACGCTGGCTACTACCACTTCGGCTATCAACGGTATGTCTATGGGTTTGGCGACGATGTTTGTGTTGGTATGCTCCAATGCGGCTATCTCGCTCTTGAAGAACCTCATTCCCGATAAGGTGCGTATCCCTGCGTTCATCGTAGTGATTGCAGCCTTTGTGACTATCGTTCAACTCGTTATGCAGGCTTACCTGCCGGGTATCTACGATGTGTTGGGTCTTTTTATTCCGCTGATTGTGGTTAACTGTATCGTGCTTGGTCGTGCCGAGGCGTTTGCTGCCAAGAACAGCGTTGGTTTGTCGGCACTCGATGGACTGGGCATGGGTCTGGGCTTCACGCTCTCGCTGACCGTTATCGGTTCTATCCGTGAGTTGCTGGGTACAGGTTGTATCTTCGGGCTGAATATATTCCCCGAGACCTACGGCATGCTTATCTTCGTTCTCGCCCCGGGTGCCTTCATCGTGTTGGCTTACCTGATGGCTATTGTTCACAAACTAATGAAGAAATAAACTATGGCTTACTTTCTGATATTTATCTCTGCGATATTCGTTAATAATATCGTATTGAGCCAGTTCTTGGGTATCTGTCCGTTCCTTGGCGTAAGTAAGAAAATAGACACGGCGCTCGGTATGGGTGCAGCAGTTACCTTTGTCCTTACGCTTGCCACGGTGGTTACATACTTGCTGCAGAAATTATTGATACTCTGGCATGTAGAGTTTTTGCAGACCATTCTCTTCATCTTGGTTATCGCTGCTATGGTGCAGATGATTGAGATTGCGCTCAAGAAGGTGTCTCCCTCGCTCTATCAGGCGTTGGGTGTGTTCCTGCCGCTGATTACCACCAACTGCTGCCTTCTCGGTGTGGCTATTATGGTGGCTAACGGCACGAACAAGCTCCCGGGTGCGCTCGACCACAACTTGCTGACCGGTACGCTATTCGCTTTCGCTACGGCTATAGGTTTCTCGCTGGCGTTGATTCTGTTTGCGGGGATTCGTGAGCAATTAGCGCTCAGCAAAGTACCTAAGGCCATGCAAGGCACGCCTATTGCTCTCTTGACTGCCGGCTTGTTGGCTATGGCGTTCATGGGCTTCAGTGGTGTTGTTGGCTAATCGTATAGAGAAAAGCCAATACGGTACAACGACTTTAATTAGGGGCTATCCGAACAAACGGACAGCCCCTAATTAAGTCATTGCATATAGCATGGGCAAGAGTTCCTATTTTCTTCTCTTTTTCCTGACCACCTCGCGGCATAAGACACCATGATGTGATATAAAATTGCGTCTCACAAAGAAGAGCAAGATAGTAAAGAATGTAAGGAACTCCGAGACGGAGAGGGCGAGCCAGATGCCTTTCGAGCCAAGCAATTGCGGCAGGCAGACGAAGCACGGCACAAGGAATATCAATCCCCGCAACAGAGCAAACACCGTTGCGCTGTGTGCCTGTTCCATACTTTGGAAATAGCCTATGAGTGAGAGGTTTAGCATAAGGAATGCAAAGCCTGCCGCATAGTAAGGGAAGCCGTCGATGGCGAGTTGCGCCGCCGGTGTGTTCAGAGGCAGGAACAGGCGTACCAACGGACGGGGAAAGCACACAAAGAGCAGGGTGGGCAGTATACCGCAAGCAATCGCCGTCTTGACGGATACGCGCAACGCCTCATGTATGCGTGCCGTGTCCCCGATACCATAGTTGTAACTGATGATCGGCTGTGTGGACTGCGCAATGGCGTTGCCTATCATAAAGATGAATGGCAGGTAGTAGCAACTGATGCCGAACGCACTCACGCCATCGTCGCCCAGATAGTGCATGAAGACGAGGTTGCCCACAAAGAACAGCATTGCCATTGTGCCTTCGGTAAGAAACGCAGACAGCCCGATACGGCACTGTTCTACCGTGTTTTGTACGAAGAAACGCAAGCCACGCAAACTGATTTGCGGGCGTTTTAAGCGCACCGATTTGGCGTAGAAGAGCAGATAGCCTATTGCCAATGTTGCCCCCGCGAAACAACTGATAGAGGTGGCAATAGCGGCTCCTTTGATGCCCATACCGAGTGGGAACATCAGGAGCCAGTCAAGCAGGGCGTTCAATACGGCATTGAGTATACTGCACCACATGGCGAGGCGGGGTGCACCATCGAGCCGAATGACATAGAGGGCGACCTCCAACCACATCTGGAAGAGAAGTGATGGAGCGAACCACACGAGGTAGTCGACGACATGCGGCATCAGGTGTTCCGACGAGCCGAGCAGTCGTCCGACGGCGTAGGGCATAGCCATCGTAACGCCTATGATAGCCAGTGCGATTATGGTAACAAAAACAATGGCGTGTGTAACGAAGGCGCGTGCTTCTTTGTGTTTGCGTTGTGCGAGGCTGACCGAGGTCATGACCGAACAGCCTGCGCCGGCCATCAACCCCACGCCTTGGAGGAGCATCAAGAGGGGGACGCAGATGTTAACAGCGGCTATGCCGTCGCTGCCCACGCCGTGCCCTACGAAGATGCCGTCAATGGTTGTTACTGCCGACAGACTCAACATACCTAATACGGTAGGTATGAATACTTTACAGAAGAGTACATCCACCCGTTCCGTTCCGAAATTCAATGTCTCTTTCATATACTTATACTTTAATTCAAATACTTTAATACAAATGTCTAACTTCCAACAGCGTAACGGTCTGACACAAACTAAACCGGATAAGCGGAAGGTTTCCCCACCATCTTATCCGGTCTAAATATATCCTTTATCTAAACCCTCCGATGTCAATGCTCAATGCATATAGTACAATGCTTTCTGTGCGATGTACTATGCAGACGCATAATTACAAAAGGATGTCCGATACGAAAGCGATCGAAAAATCGGGTACAAATGTACACCTTTTCTTTCAACCCGCCAAATTTCACGATGAACTTGTATGTATTTTTGTTCTCTTTTAACCCTGCCATTAACCTCTCTTATGTGTTCTAGTTACTATGTCGTTGCTTTATTGCTCATGCGCTCTTGCAGGTATCAGATTTATTTTGTACCTTTGCACACAATTTGTGCAGGTGCGAACAGATGTGCCTGCGCAAGAACAACAAAACAACTATCAATCATTATTCTAACATTTTTGTAATCACAATGAAAACAAAGGTTTTTACACTTGTTACGCTTTGCTTGTTTAGTACAATCGCTTTCGCACAAGAGGTAAATAAATCCACCGTGCAGAGCCAAGCCGCTGCTGCCCAATCCGCAGAGGGCGACCTCAAAAAAGTCGATACCGGCGAGAAAGCATGGAAATTCTCGGGTGTTGTCGGGCTCAATGCAGCCGCTACGGGGCTTTGGAACTGGGCTGCCGGTGGTAATAACAATGTCAACGCCGTGGCTTCGACCAAACTGCGCCTGCTCTACCACGAGAACAATATCGCATGGGATAGCAACTTGGATTTGGAATACGGTATGTCGTGGATAGATCAAGAGTTCGACAAGTTCCAGAAATCGAGCGACCATATCAACTTCACCACCAAATTCGGTTGGGAATTTGAGAAAACATGGTATCTCACCGTGTTAGGTGGTTTTCAGAGCCAATTCGACCTCGGTCGAAACTACAATGGTACAGATGTATTCGACCCTATTATTTCTAAATTCCTCGCACCTTCGTACACCGACATCTCGGTCGGTATTGACTGGAAACCGAATGATATTTTCTCGGTTTATCTGTCACCGGTGGCAGGTCGTCTAACCTCGGTCTATGTCAGCAAACACTTGAGCGAGAAATACGCGGATGCAAAGGATGCCAATGGCGATTTGATATATGTAGAGCAGAACGGCGTCCCCGGTTTGGAGTACGCCCTCAAGGACAAATACTCCGTTTGGAAATACGATGTCGGTGAGGATGGCGTAGTAACAAAGAACTACGACAAGAATCTCCGTGCAGAGTTGGGTCTGTCGCTGAAAGGAAGCATTAACTACACCTACAAAGACCTCAAAATTTTGACCACCGTAGGATTATATACCCCCTATGCATGGAATAAAAATAAAATTTACAAGGAGAAGGCTACGGGTACTTTGTATGTCGCCGAGAAGACGACCGGAAAGGACTTTTCGAATACCGACCTCTTTACCTATCAAGGTTATCAAGACAACAACCGTCGTTTCGGTAACTTCGATGTAGATTGGGACTTCACCATCTCCTATCAGTTCTTAAAGTGCCTGCAAGTGTCGCTGACGACCTCGCTGAAATACTACAACGGCGTGAAGATTGATAAGACCCTCTCCGATGGCACTGTTTCATCGGCAGAGCGCGTACAATTCAAGGGCGTGCTCGGACTGGGTATCGGCTATTCGTTCTAAATACCCCCCCCACTATGGAGACTTTAGACTCGCTCGAGCAGAACCTGCACGCCTTGCTGCAACGCCTTACAGACTTGCAGCTGGAGAACGATGCGCTACGGGCGAAAGTCGAAGACCAACGCCAAGAAATAAAGCGCACCCATAGCGAGAACCTCGAACTCCACAGGCAGTGCACATGGCTGCACGATGCTTTGGCATTCACGGGGCGGGAAAAACGCAACGAGGCATACAAGCGCATTACGCAACTGATACGCCAAGTGGATAACGCCATCGAGGTACTCAAGCAGTAACGCCCTATGGAAGACCGACAGCGTATTACCCTGCAATTGGGCGCACATACCATCACGCTACAGGTGCCGCGCTCGCAAGAGGCAGACTACCGTTCCGCAGCCGCTATGCTCAACCGCCGCTATCAGTTCTACGCCTCGCATGTCCATAGTGCCTCGGCAGAACTGCTTTGGGTCTATGTTGCCCTCGAGGCGGCGACCAACCTGCAGAGTGATGTCCGCGAGAAAAGTCTTGCACCCGTGGAGAAGAAACTGAACGAGATGAACGAGTTGCTCCGCCAAGCACTTGCTGCCACGCCCTCTCCTAAAGAGGAGCCAATACGCAAGCCGCAGCAGACAACCGAAGACAATACAAACGACACAACCAACTTAAACACACAATAATATATGATGTTACTTGCCATTAGTACAGTACTCTATATTCTTATTGCAATCGGATGCGCACTGGTGGGCGCGGGTATCAGTTATGCGGTACTCCGTTTCAGCAGCCTGAGTATCTTAAAGAAGGCACAGGAGGAGGCAGAGGTACTGAAGAAAAACAAAGTGATTGAGGCAAAAGAGAAATTCATTGCCCTCAAGTTAGAACACGACAATCAGGTGCGTGAACAGGAGAAGCGGCAACAGCAGCAGGAGCAACGCCTCCAGCAGCGCGAGCAGCAACTCAACCAACGCCAAGGGGATATTCAGCGGGCGCAAAACGATGTAAACCAAAAAGTACAGCAGGTGGAGTTACAGCAGAAAGCCCTCGAGTTCAAGAGCCAGGAGATTGAGAAAATGCACCATAAGGCCGAACAACAGCTCGAACAACTGAGCGGTATGTCTGCCGAGGAGGCAAAGAAACAACTTGTGGAGTCGCTCAAAGACGAAGCCAAGACGGCGGCTATGTCGTATGTCAACGAGATAATGGACGATGCACGCCTGACGGCAGGCAAAGAGGCAAAGAAAATTATCATCCAGACCATTCAGCGTGTATCGAGCGATACAGCGGCGGAGAATACCGTGTCGGTTTTCCATATCGACAACGACGAAGTGAAAGGACGCATTATCGGTCGTGAGGGGCGTAATATCCGTGCGCTCGAGGCCGCTACGGGTGTAGAGATTATCGTCGACGACACCCCCGAGGCGATTACGCTCTCTGCTTTCGACCCCGTTCGCCGCGAGATAGCACGCCTCAGCCTCCACCAGTTGGTACAGGACGGGCGTATCCACCCCGCGCGTATCGAAGAGGTGGTTGCTAAAGTATCAAAACAGGTAGAAGAGGAGATTATCGAGACGGGCAAGCGCACCACCATCGACCTCGGTATCCACGGTCTGCACCCCGAGTTGGTGCGACTGGTCGGAAAGATGAAATACCGCTCCAGTTATGGGCAGAACCTGTTGCAACACGCACGCGAAACCGCCAATCTCTGCGCCGCCATGGCTGCCGAATTGGGGTTGAATGTCAAAGCGGCTCGCCGTGCCGGACTGCTGCACGATATAGGGAAAGTGGCTGACGAAGATGTCGAACTGCCGCACGCAGAACTCGGTATGAAACTCTGCGAGAAGTACGGCGAAAAGCCCGACATCTGCAATGCCGTAGGCGCACACCACGATGAGTGTGAGATGAAGTCGCTTATCGCACCTATTGTCCAAGCCTGCGATGCTATCTCGGGTGCTCGTCCGGGTGCACGCCGTGAGATTGTAGAGAACTATGTGAAACGACTGAACGACTTGGAGAACATGGCAATGTCCTTCCCCGGCGTTATCAAAACTTACGCCTTGCAAGCGGGTCGCGAACTGCGCGTGATAGTAGGAGCGGACAAAATCAGCGACAAGGACACCGAGTTGCTCTCGTTCGATTTGGCAAAGCGCATCCAGGACGAGATGACCTACCCGGGTCAAGTGAAGGTAACGGTTATCCGTGAGACCCGCGCCATCAACTACGCCAAGTAGCAAAGGACTAAGTTGCACATCCGCCCATAAGAAAAGCCCATAAAGGAAAGGGCTTATCGCATGGTAGAGGCTGTCTAACAATGCAAAGTTGTTAGGCAGTCTTTGTTTTTTCGCAGTTATGGGGGTACCACTATGAGTGTTATCCGCTTTTGCGGATAACACACAGACTGAAACGAGAAAAAATCATTG
>CAVEXR010000010.1:7912-70871 GCA_963619585.1 Azospirillum sp. CAG:239 | reverse complement strand
CCCGCTGCTACCAAGTCGCAGGCAACAGCATAGTGGTCGATGTCCTCGCCGCTATCTTCTCGCAGTTATTTATCGGAAACACAAACAATAACCAACAAACGGAATTATTCTAACAATGGAAACAAATGTATTATATTATACAACCAAGACTGCCTAAAAGGAATGCAGGAGATACCAGACGAGAGCATAGACCTCGTGGTAACAGACTGCCCCTATCATATTTCACACCACGGCACAAGTTGCGGTGGCGGCATATTCAGCGACTTACAGAACAAACACGCTAACAGCGGGAAGTTATTCGCTCACAACGACATTGCTTTCTCCGAGTGGCTGCCAGATGTATACCGAGTACTCAAAGAGCGTACGCACTGCTACATTATGGTCAATGCGCATAACCTCAAAGAACTGCAAATAGAGGCAGAAAAAGTCGGGTTTATCTTTCAAAACCTCCTTGTATGGAAAAAAGATAATAGCACGCCCAACAAGTTCTATATGAACCAATTGGAGTTTATCCTTATGCTCCGCAAAGGTGCTGCAAAGTATGTCAATGATATGGGGATTACAAACTGCCTTTCCTGCCCGAATATCATAGGCAAAGGCGCAAAAGGAGCGCATCCAACGGCGAAACCTGTCCCACTTATGGAGTTGCTTATCAGACAGAGCAGCAACGCAGGCGACATAGTACTCGACCCATTTTCGGGCGGTGGCAGTACACTGATAGCAGCCAAGCGGGCGGAGAGGCAGTACATAGGTTTTGAGATAGACCCCGAGTACTATCAATTGGCACAAAAACGCCTAACTAATGAGCCACAACAATCGGCTCTATTCTAATAACATTTACAAGCAACAGATTATGTCAAATTTCAAGCAATCAGTACTTGATTCTGTAATCAAGAGTATCAAGAACGGAGAATTAGTCCGTGCAAACATTAGTTTAGACAAAAAGCAACAGCAGTTCGCAAGGTTTATATTAGAGAGCGGTGTATCCGTTTCTGTTACAGATGAAGAAGAAATTTTTATAAATTTCCGTTTCTTCAAAGGAGAACAAGAAAGCATAGATTTTAGTACAGCGTTCCTATTGGCAGGGAAAGACAGAGTGCGCAGAGCAGAGCAACGCCTGCAAAACGAAAAGGCAAAATATCAAGAACTTATAGACACAACCTCTAAAAACCACTAATCAGTATGAACACAAAAGACCAAGTGCGTAATGCCGCACAGCAAATGAGAGAAGCGGCTATCCTTAATGCCTATGCAGTAGTTGCAATTTTAGGATTGAAAGAAGATGATTTAGCCGAGCGTGAGGCTTATGCCCGCTACGGCAGAGCGTGGGTAAAAGACAGAGTGCAGTCTGGACTACTCCATTTTAACCGAGTTGGCAAGGAAGACCGCTCTGCCAAGATGTACTCTCGATTTGAAATCGAAACGCTACGGCGGGCAGAAAAGAAAATCGAAGACCAATACGCGCAGGCGGCAATAGCCTTGCGTAACTTGCAGGATAAGGTAGAGAAATAACTCTACCTTACCCTTCTGTCATTCAGCAAAGTTTATCCCCTTATTATCTAATCCTATGATTAAAAGCCAAATTCTCGGACTGATACTCGATATAGTATCGGAGTGCAGCGAAATCGACCGAGAGCAAATCCGAAGCACCTCTCGTGTAACAGAGGTAATCTATGCTCGCACACTATTTGTGTGGTACTGCAATGACTATGGAATATGTATAAATGATATTGCTCGTTTCCTCTCTCGAAAACGCACGGCAACAATTTACACATATCTTGCCAACTACCATATTTACAAGCAATCGTCAGTAACTTTCCGTTTATTTGCACGCCATATCTCCGAAAAATTGGCAGTAACTCTCCGAAAAGATTAGCCGATATATCATACTTACTCCGTACCTTTGCAGCGTGATTTGCAAGCCACACCAATGGTGAAAGGTAAAAGACACCACGCTAAATTCAAAACAAATGGACGAAGTAAAAGAGAAAATCTATTGTATGCCGTATGGCAACAATAGCGATGCCTTTGCTACGGCTGCTCTTATGCGGGACAACAACTCTCCCGCAGAGATGATGGCACTAATGAACAACGGTAATCAATGGAACAACCCGTTTGTGTATCTCGTATGGATGATGTTTGCACAGCGTCTGTGGGGTAACAACGAGGGTGGTAACAGCGAACTGAATGGGCGTATCAATGAGTTGCAGGCGCAGTTGCAAGACAACCACAACACGGACTTGCTGATGTCGGCAATCAATGGTAATCAGTCGTCGCTGCACGACCTTGCCACGAACCTGAATGTAGGCGTACGAGATTT
The DNA here is from genome assembly GCA_963619585.1 of Azospirillum sp. CAG:239. Classification (GTDB taxonomy): domain Bacteria; phylum Bacteroidota; class Bacteroidia; order Bacteroidales; family Paludibacteraceae; genus Colicola. Next base: position 68,551 of record CAVEXR010000010.1, on the reverse strand, counting down.
GCAAATGGCTATCTGTGGGGTACAAAACTCTATCACGCAGGTAGCGGGGCAAATAGGTACGACGGGCGAGCGAGTTATCAACTCGGTGTTGCTCGGTAACAAAGACCTTACCTCTGCCCTACAATCGTGCTGCTGCACCACGCAACAGTCTATTCTCAAAATGGGGTACGAGAACCAATTGGCAACGCAGGCGCAGACCTCTGCACTGATGGGGCGGTTGGACATTCTCGGCAACGGAATAACGCAAGGCTTTGCACAAGTGGGCTATGCTCAACAGCAACAGACCTGCGACATTCTCAACGCCAATGAGAAGAACACGCAGCGCATAGTAGACACGCTCAATGCACACTGGAACCAAGAGTTACAACTGAAGTATCAAGACGCAAAAGCGGAGTTAAGTCAGTTGGCTCAGACAAGCGCATTGACTACGCAACTGAACGCTATCGCCGCAGCGGTTGCCAAGATACCGACAACGACTGCGTAACCTTTTCGAGGAGTGGGCAGACTATGCCTGCTCCTCTTTTTGTCTAACCCATATCCATACGATTATGCTATTCAAAGAACTGAAAGCAGGCAACTATGCCTACCTAATTCAAAACGACCGAGAGCGGCTTGCCGTTGAGCAGGCAAAGATAGTGTCGGTCGGAGTTCCTTATTTTGACGCACAAGGCACGAATGCCGTGCAGAAAGTGATAGACCTCTGTATCTCCCGCAATGGTAAGGAGGAAACCTATAAGATACCCGAAATGCTATCTACCACGCAGGCGGGTACGACCATACTCTTTGCCGACCGAGATAGTTTTCTCAACGAGTTGGAGGCAATGCGCAACCAAAGCGAGGACATCATCCAAAGCGTGGAGTACCACAGACAGCGCAAGACCACTATCGAGCAAGCGTTGGCGGAATATAACCCTGCCTACAAAGAAAAGAAAGATATGGAGGATAGGCTCGGCAAGATAGAGAACGCTATTGCAGGAATAGAGCAATTGCTGCGTAAGTCATCAACGGGCAAAGGGTATGGCACGGAGTAGGCACGAGCAGCCGCCACCGAGTATGCGGCTCATATTCACGAATATAAAATTGTTTCACTCGCACCCGAAAGAGTGCAAAGACTGTAAGATACTATGGACTATAAAGCAATGATAGAAACCGCTGTCAAGAACGGCGGAGGCGAAAAGACGATGTGGAAAGCCGTAGAGGCTGCCGACAAAGCAATGGCGTATATACGAGAGAACGCCCCGCAGGAATACGACTGCCTGCTGCGGCAACTCTATGTGGCTCTCAATGGGAAGCATTACAACAGAGAGTTAGCCGAGCAAGACGCAAAGGGAATATGCTATACAGACGCAGACGGCAACGAGCAGCACGGAGCATATTGGACTGCGGAGCAGATAGAGAGTGCCACACAAGGCAAGTCTTTTCCGAGCGGCACAACGCTGTGGGATAAGTACATTGCCTATAATGCGGCACACGCTGACTTCTGCAAGAAGTTCGATGATGAGCAAGTGTTGGACATTGCCTATCTCTTTTTCTTTGCAGACGAGGACTGGAAAGGAGAGAATAAGATTTGGGACTATATGAGTACTAATCGGTAATGCAAGAAGATATTGCTCTACATATTATGACCCGCACAGACTACACCGACTTAGACTTTTGGCAGGAGGCTGCCTTGTGGATGATGTAGTAATCTAATTGTTAAGTTGCATTCAGCAGCCCTTGATATTGATTGAGGGCTGTTTTGCTATATAAGTTATTGTACATTAGTCGCTTATACTTTGTTGTTTGGAAATTCGTGCGTACCTTTGCATACTAAATAAAAAGTAATATGGATATTCAAGAGAAAATACTTAAAGCGGGTAAAGCCGCAGGTATGTGCAAGCAGTTCCAAGGTGAATTGCTTTCGGGAGAAAAGACCATAGACGAGTTATGCTCTATGTACCACAGAGGATTGGACTTTTGTATCGACAAACACTTTCCAAGCAAAGAAATCGTGGCTCTATTCAATCCCGTAGACCTCGCTCGCAATGGTATATACTACGACACCATAGACTATGATATTCTCAACCAAAAGCAAATTGTGGTCAATGGCAAGTCGGATGTGGATATATATGTGGATAACATATCCGACATTTATGTTCGTGATAACTCAAAAGTTCGCCTCCATGTCCGAGATGGTGCATTTGTCTATGTTACCTTACGGGACAATGCAAAGGTGAGTGTCGTAATGCGAGAGGCAAACACTCGCATTTGCGCATCTCTCTTTTCGGGAACTATCGTGAATGACGAACAATTCGATATAATCAATCGCAAATAAATTAGGAGGACAAAGATATGGCAACTGGGAATAATATACAAGTTAGTCTAAACCTCAAAGATTCTCAATTCAAAAGAGGTATTGAGAATGCAGGTCAGCAACTGCAAACATTGGTTGGTGCAGAGAAATTCGTAAAACTAAAATTAGACGCTAACGATTTTCGCTCGCAATACCAAACTGCGCTCAAAGACGCAATGAAAGGTATTAAGAGAGTAGGTGCAAACACCTATAAGGCATCCAATGGGAAGACCGCAGAGGTTAATGACGCTCAATCGGCAGCGAAAGCCTATGCAAGATTTACAGAACTTGCCAAATCTGCAAGTTCTACCAAAGAACAGAATACCTATATAGCCAAAGCCAATGCAGTCGGAAAGTATCTGCAAAGCCTTTCCGAGTTAGGCAACAAAATGAAAGAGGTTACCTCTTTGGAGCAACGAATGAATCGTGCGACCAATACGGGTATGGTTGCCGCTCAAAGACGACAATCCTACAAAGACGCTTTGACACCAGAGCGTGAGGCAAATGCCGCAGATAGGCGTTTCCGTAATAAGCAAATGGAAGGCTTGCGGCAGAAAGATAAGGCAGAGGCAGCAGAGCAAAAAGCAGCAGAGCGAGCCGAGAAAGAGCGCAATAAACGCTACTCCAAAAATGTACAGGAATATGACAAACAAATCAAGGCGGGGACTGATACAATGTCCCCGGAATTGTTCCGCCTGCACAACCAATATCTCAATGGAAAGAGCAATTTCCAAGATAGCAAAAAGAGTGTAACTTTCGAGGGAGCAAATGCACAAATCGAAAATTTGAAGGCTCGATTAGCAGAACTGCAAAAGATATTCGACCAATTAGGAACGCCAAAGACGAAAGGAGAAAAGAGATACTTTGCTCAAATAGAGGGCGAGATTCAGCGTGTTAAAGCAGAGTTAGAACCTTTGTTGAAGATACAAGAGAAACTCAACACCAATGCTACACCGACCGTAGAGCAGTCTAAATGGTCTATGCAGCAAGAGGAAAAGCAACGGAGAGAAGCCAACAAAAACCAAGCGCAGGCAAGTGTATTCAATGACAAGAATGCCTATATCCTTGAGGGCTATGACAAGAAAATAGCCAAAATAAGAAAGCAGATAGTAGAACTGAATAAGACTGCACTCAATCCGAGTGTGTCTGCTAACACATTGCAGCAAATAGAGCGGCTCAAACAAGAAATGAACCGCCTTAAACAGCAAAAAGCAGAACTGCAAGAAGACCCAAAAATAACTACTCGGGCGTACAGAGATGCTTATCATACAAATAGACGGCAGTACGCAGAGCAAGATAGGCAAATGAATAGAATGACCAATGGTGGTAATTCTAACATTCAACTTGCGCAAATGCGAGCCTTTTATAGAGAACAAGAGCGGGTGGCAGCATCAGCCGCAAGGGAGCAAGAACGGGCGGCAGAGCGGAACGCAAAAGCGCAGGAAAGGGTCAATGCAAAATTGGAAAGGCAGGGCGGTTTATTGGGACGACTCAAAACACTTGCTGCCTCGTATCTCTCCATTTTTACTGCGTACCGCTATATCAGAGGGCTTGTAGATACTACTGGATATTTCGAGCAGCAACAAGTGGCACTCGAAGGTATCCTTGGGTCTGCGTCTGCTGCAACAAAAGCCATAAGTCAGTTGAAATCTATGGCATTGCAATCACCAAAGCAGTTCAAAGACTTGGTCGGTGATGCAAAGCAACTCTCTGCGTATGGCATAGAGGTAGAAAAACTATTGCCTACCGTTAAGCAGTTGGCAGATATATCTGTCGGTCTTGGCGTGGATATGGGGCGTTTAACTTTGGCTTACGGGCAGGTCAAATCGGCAACGGTATTGCGTGGGCAGGAATTGCGCCAATTCACAGAGGCAGGCGTTCCTATGGTCGAGGAGTTGGCAAAGAAATTTACGCAACTCAATGGCAAATTAGTTTCGACAAGCGAGATTTTTGAACTTATTTCCAAACGGCAAGTATCGTTTGAAATGGTCGCAGAAGTTCTGCGTGATATGACTGCCGAGGGCGGTAAGTTCTACAATATGCAGGAAACTATCTCCGAAACACTCTACGGACAAGTGCAGAAACTGAAGGACTTATGGACTATCAACCTCAATGATACGGGTAGTAGCATTAGCGGCGTGCTTATGGGTGGCGTTAAAGCACTCCAATTACTGATTAAAGAAAGCCGTACATTGCTGTGGGTATTCGGTGCAGCGGGAATAATGGTCGGGGTCAAATCATTGGCTACGGGCTTTGGTACAATAAAACGCAGGATTGAAGAAATACGACTGACCACAGCATTGTGGAAAATGGAACTGCGCTCGGCTACGGGTCTTGCAGGAAAGGCTGGGTTGATATTCAAAGGTATTGGCGCGGCTCTTACATCCAATATCGGCATTGCGGCTATCTCTGCATTGGTAGGTCTTATAGCCAAAGCAGTAATCAAGTCTAAAGAATTGAGTAACGAACTCGGCAAGATAGATAAATCTTTTGCCAAGGATAATGCCAAGTATATTCAAGGGTTCGATAAACTCATTGGCAAACTCTCCCTATTGACCGAGGGGACAAAAAAATACAACGAAACCCTTGATACGCTCAAAAACAATTATAGCGACTATGTCAATCCTGCTATCATCAATCAGTTGATTGCAGAGCGTAAGCAGTTAGACGATACCGCAGAAGGTTGGGGGCGTTTGCACGATTCTATCGTGGCTGCTATCAATGCCAAAAATGACTACGAGCGGCATAAGGCAAAGAAAGAAAAAGCAGGGGATATGGTAACAGCAGATGTTCCATATAAACTTGATATAATGTTAGGGAACTTGCGAGCAATTGCAGATAGAAACACCTACAAAGGAAGAAAAATAGATACCAATAGTGCCGTCATATCGAGTTCACTTAACAATGGAGAAGATGTCAAGAAAACGAAAGATGCCCTCTCTTTCGCTATCGAAAGTTTTTTCTCGCAAGGACTTATTTCCGAGGCAGAGTTACAAGACGAGATAGAGCGTTCATTCAAGACTTACGGTGTAACAAATGTTGTTACAAAATTTGTATTAGAAAACATAGACACGATATGGAAAAACCTAACCAATACAGAGAAATGGCAGACCTATCTTGATGAGCATAATGCCGCTGAGAATAGCGACTATGCAAAGATAGATAGAGCATTTAATGACGCTCAAAAACGAACCTCGCAGCGACAAGAAGGGCGTTGGCAAGAAGGTATGACTAACGAGGAGTACAAACCAACCAAACTCATACAAGCGGGGCAATATGATATAACTATTGCTACGCAGTCCCTCATTGCAGGTATTACCCAAGAGATACAAGCAGGTGTTAAAAATGGGAATACCGAGGATATTTTTGTCAGCGAAGACGGGCTTGATGACGGAAAGAAAGGATTGAAACTATACAACGAGGCTGCCAATGTACTTAACAAGGAGTTCAAAGGTATAACGATTGACACCTTCCAAGACGCAGACAAGATAAACCGCATTGCGCAGGCTCTGAACAATCTCGGGATGAGCATTAAGGATAGCAACCTACTGAATCGCATTAGCGATATAACGGGCAAATTCACTGAATTGGCAGGTGTTAAATCCGGGCAGGCTGCACAAGTCAGCACAAACATAACAAGAGATTTCCTTGATAGCGGTGTACTTTCTCACGATGTAAAAGATTGGTATGCGCAGTATGTAAACAAGACCACAAATGAAACTTTTGATTCCGTTCGTGAAGGTATACGCACACTCTATCAAGAGAACAAAAAATACATCGATTCGTATAGCAAATCGCCTATAGGTGCAAACAAAGAGGAGGTCGAGCGTAGAAAAGCAGAGAATGCACGGCTCGAAAAACTCGCAGCAACACAATACTATGACATAGACCTTACAGACAAAAAGAAAGGTCGTAGTGCGTATAACCACAACAAAGAGTATGACGAGTTCTTGAATGAGTTCAAGTCCGCATACGATATGTATAAGAAAGCCATTCAACAAGGTGGTGTTTCTATGGGTGCTGCTTTTGTGCAAAACAACAAGCAGGTGCAGGATATGTTCGGTGGGTTCTTCAATGGTGGAGAGTTCGGGGACAAATTCAAGCAGGTAAAAGTCGGAGATAAAAGTGTCATAGATTTAATGCAAGACAAGTTTATCAGCGATGGTATTGAGAAAGGCATTGTTGATTTCAAGGGTGCAGCAGAGGCTGTTGCCGCAGAACTCAAAGAGCAAGCCGACAATCACAAAGGTACGGCAAAAGGGCAAGACTACCTGCAAGAGTACAACGCTCTCACCAAATGGATACAATCCACTTTCTCAAAGGACAATATAGACGGGTTCTTGAAAGACCTTGAAAAGAGCCTAAATGACCTTACACTAACTTTCGATAAGACCAATAAGAATGTCGAGTTGTACAGCAAAATGATTGAGAAAGGTACGCAGGTGCGACATGGGAGTATGATTGGAGCGCAGTATAAGGCGCAGGTTACTACACCGCAGTCCACCATAATGAAAGGTAATATCCAAAAGGTTGTTGAGGTCTATAACACGAAATTAGACGAAGAGGCGACATCGAACCCCGAGAGTGCTATCGCCAAAACAAAGAACGAGCAAGGTCTGTATGAGGGATATTCTTTTGGCAAACTTGACACCATTGATGACATATACAAAGCATTGCAGCAGATTGATAAGTTAGAGCAGGTAAACAACGAAAATTTTACTGCTTCAGCGGCAGGGCAGATTACGATTAGCAAACTCCGCCCGATGCTCCAACAATTACTGCAACAAGTTGTAGCGGAGATTTCGAGTATCAGCGGCAAAAAGTACACGGGCAATGCGCTCAATGATAGTGTCGCTAATACAAAGATAGATATGAACGCAGCAAAATTGGAATTAGACAAAGCGCAAGAAATATCTCTCGGTGCAGGCAATGGATTTGATTATAGTGCAATAGAGGCTTATGTAGGGCGGTCGCAGACAAACGCAACCGCCATAATGGATAATTTCCTTGCACAAAATGATTTCAGTGTGATGTTTGATGCTCTGGGTAAGTGGAAACTTATCAATTTCGATGACTTGCGTAAGAAACTTGAAGAACTGACCAAGAACTTAGACCCGCTGACCAAATTGCAACTAACACAAAAGTTTAATGATTTAGAGCAAAAAGTCAATGAGTTCAATAGCAGTACGGGTGGTAACCTATTCAATAGTATGCATGATTACTTTACTGCTGACAAGAGAGCCAAAGGGCAATACGATGAAACAGTAGCAGCAGGGCAAAGTATTGCAGGCGCACATTTCGATGAGGAAACTGGGCAGTTTAGTTGGATTAAAAATATGGTAAGTGCGGAAGATGTCGCTACTCTCACTGTACTAAATGCCAAGTTGAAAGAGATGGGCGTGAATGGAGAAAATCTATCACGGTCTTTCAAAACTGAAGCACTCAAGAATATGGAGGCGAGCATACAATCTTTCTCCAAGAAATTCAACTCAATGACCAATATCGTTGATTCTGTTGTCAATGCGATGAAGGCTTTTTCAAACGCTATAAACGAGGTATACGATGTTATGAATGACGGAGAAAACCCTGAGTGGATGCAAGTAATGGATGATAGCATAAACGATTTTGGAGAAGCATTTGAGGCTATAATTGCTCCTATTGTTGCTGTTATTGCATTGGTAGCGGCATTAGCAGCCGCTGCAATAACATTGGATATTGCATTCACTCCATTGCTTATCATTATGATTGCTATCATTGCTGTTGCAGCGGCTATAGCAGCGATTGTCGCAGCATTCAAAGCGCACGACAATGCTCTCGAACGGAGCATTGAGTCCATGAAAGAGGCTGTTGAAGATTTCGACACCGCTATTACGAACCTCAATGCAGCAGCCGAACGGGCTACGGGTTTAGACAAGTTGGTCAAGCGAACTGACGCAGTCGGTAAATCTATTTCCAAAGCAAGCGAGTATGCTAATATGGCAGCCGCAGAAGACGCAAAGAAAAACACCGACTACGACAAACTAAAAGAGTATCAACAAGAGCAGCAAGAGGCTGAGGACGAGTTCAAGAATAGTCTTCTTGATATGTTGGATGAGTTAGTTTCTTCTACTGAAGATTGGGCAAATGCAATGGGTGATGCAATCCGTTCTGCTTTCCAAAACGGAGAAAATGCCGCTCGCTCTTTCCGTAATACCGTCAAGACGATGATTGGCGATGTCGTGGAGAATATGCTCGAAATGGCTATCTTGCAGCCGCTAATCGAAAGTGCAATCCAAGATTGGACGAACCAAGACTACTTGCAGCAAAAGTACACGAAAAAGAGTAAAGACGCAAACGGAAACACTATCGATGTATTCGATAGCGAGGGGTATACAGAAGAATTGCTGAAAAATATCAATAACTCTGCAAAAGCGGAGGATTTCTATAAGACAATGATAGGCATTGGTAATACACTTATTGATACCGAGAACGCATTACCCGATTTCCTGCAAGAGGCACTATGGTATAATAGCGATACGCAATCTTTGTCTGGTGGGATAGAGAGCATTACCGAAGATACTGCTCGTAGATTGGAGGCGTTGAGCAATAGCCAACTCGGTGCATTGCTCAATATACAGAGTATCCTGCAAAACTACATCGGTGGCAATGGTATGTATAGCAGTTCGCCTATGGCAAACATACAATCTACCATTGCATTGATACAAGGCGACACGGCAGGTATTCGCTCCGCAACGCAAAATCTGCTCGATGAAATACGAGCAGTCCGCACGACAAATTCGCAACCGCTCCATGTTTCCATTGTTTAGATTTGTGTATTTCAAAGAATGGTCGTACCTTTGCACGACCATTGAAAAGGTATAGATTACTATTGGATACCCTACGCAGAGATTGCGTGGGGTATTTTTGTAGTTTTTCCCTATTGTTCTCGAAATGTTTTAGAATACGCACACAATAATGTGTGTATTCTACTGATTCATAGTACTATAAGTAACTCATTTGTATCTTTTTGGCATATAGTCAAACATTGATTCTCTATTATCGAGATAAGAGTTAATGTGTGGCTATTCTCCTGAAGCACATAAAAGGGAATTTCTTTGCACTCCAATTTATACTCTCTTGGCGAACAAGCAATACCACTCAACTTAATATGTCCATACTCCGGTCGTTGCAAGATTTGGAATAACTGATCATATTCAAGTATCAATGCCTCTCTACCTCTAAAATCCGCAGATTTACTACCGAATATAATGCTTGTAATCGCCTGTGGGTTAATCGTACATAGACCATCAGCGACATCATCGCGAATAACTCGCCACTCATTCTCATGCCTCCACTCTGTAGATTTAGTTAAGACCACATTTCTGTAGTTCACTTCCTCATCTGTGAGTTTTGCAGTAGCAATAGAATCTTTATATTTTACTTGATATAGATTCTCAAAGAATAAAGGATCCTTATCAGTATCAAATTCTATACATATTCCTTTTTGACCTTCAGCATAATATGCCCACATCAACACATTCGTTTCTTCTTCAGTAAAACATGCTATCCGCATATCTTTGAACTTTTCGAACCATCTCGCTTGCATTTCTGCTATATCAAGGGTAGAGAATCTAGCTTTTCGAGAAGTATTTCCCTCAAAAGCATCCATTGACCGATCGAAATCGATGTGACATTCATATGGGTCATTGAACATAAAAGGACGGCTGAACTTCACTTGATGATGTTCTAAAAACTTTACAGCATTCTCAATGCGGAAGTACATATATAGTTTCCGCGGAATACATTTATTATCCCTGCACATAATTCTAAAAATCATTCTATAAAAATACTTATACATCCCTGTTCAGAATTTTATTCAAAATTATAGCCACGAATTTTAGTTACATACTCACTCCATGCCATTCGGTATACACTGACAGACTCTTGTGGAACATAAATAGCCGTAGCATTGTAAAAACAATATGATCCAATATTTGGTGGCGTAGTAGCCTTGATATACACTGAGGCAGCACACCCATTAAAAACCCCAAGGGACACCTCTGTGATACCAGCACCAATAGTTATTTTTTTCACACTGGTACATCCACTAAATGCGCGTTCTCCCATTGTAGTTACATTATCTGGAATAACAATTTCTGTCAATCCTACAAGACCGTAGCAGAGATATGCCGGTATATGAGATACATCTTCTCCCAAAATAACAGATTTGATAGTCGTGTTTGATGAACTACAATAGGAAAGTCCATAACTGACATTTGTGATATATCCACTACGCTGCTCGTAGTGATAATAATCGCTGCTGAAATTTGTCGGATTCCAAATAATAGTATCCGCTACGGCAAAACTTTGTATTGTTCCCATAAAACTCTCCGGAATGCTAAGTTTAGCTAAAGAACTTCCTGTGAATGCATCTGATCCGATTGTCATTATAGAATTAGGTAGTATCAAATTCCCCTCTAATGCACATCCCGAGAAAGCAGATCCCATTATCTCTATGCATTGCGAATTCTCAGCGAAAATAACTTGTTTCAATTTAGAGCACTTGTAAAATGCCTGTCTTCCTATGTATGTAACACTTTTAGGAATAACTATTTGAGTTAATACCTCGTTATAATGAGTATAAGATGAATAACCATTATACACTGAGTGTTGTCCATTAAATGCGCCATCGGCTATACTATCCAAATTTTCGGGCAAAGTTACTTCAAAAAGTGAACCACACCCGTAGAAGTTCACCGAAGAGAGATTGGTAAAGTATTCCAGTTCTTTGAAAGAGGTAATTTTTTGATTATTCTGAATACTAATTTATTTTGCAGCTTTGGCTTCTGCATAGGAAATTTCGCCATCTCTATTAGTGTCAATGACCGGTGTATGCAGGAGCAGAGCGCTCTTTACATTTAAGTCCTTAAACTCAATGATATCGCTATCGGCGTGTGAACTATCGCTACCACTACCATTCTTGGCTATTTTGATAAGCGTGCCATCAGCGAGGGTGAAATAGACATAGTTGTCGTCTTGGGTAACAGACGAGAAGATATTGTCACCCGCATCGCCCTTATCTCCCTTGTCGCCTTTCTCGCCGTCTGCGCCGTTGGTACCATTCTCGCCTGTGGCTTTGCCGAGTTTTGTCCAATTGGTGCCGTCGTAGGAGAGATACCAATAGCCATCTTCTATTTTCAGTTGGGGCGTATTGCCGTTGACACCATTGGTGCCATCCTTACCGTCCGTACCATCTGTTCCGTCTTGTCCGTCATCGCCTTTCTCACCCGTGTCGCCCTTGTCTCCTTTGTCGCCTGTAACACGAATTTTATTGCCGTCCGCATCGGTAAGCCATGCGCCATCTACCGTCCAATAGTACACGCCATCGGTATCCTGCTTGGCACCTATGGTAGGCGTATAACCGTCCACGCCATCGGTTCCGTCCTTACCGTCTTTGCCGTTCGTACCATTGTAGATAGTAATCGGTTCGTGAGTCTTAAAAGTAATCGTATAGCCGACTACCGTACTGCCGGAGCGTATCTCCGTCACACTCGTGATATAGTCGCCATTGCCTTGCGCCTCGACCAAGGCTTCGAGTGCTTCGATATTGGTATTCATCTGCTCGCAAAGGATTTCGAGCGTGGTTAGGCGTTCGTCCATATCGCCTACGACATTCCATATAGAATCTTTGTTGTTGCAGCCTGCTACGATAAAAGCCAGTGCCAACAATACATATTGAAACTTCTTCATATTTTTCTTGCTATTAGGGGTTAAAAATTCAGTGCCAAACCTGCGCCATTGCCGGTGTACTGCACCTGTACTGTCAGTTGATTGCCTCGGATATAGAGCGGAATACCGATAACCGTCAGCGCACCGCCCATAGGCATAAGGATGTAGCCTGCCACCTCTGCGGCATGGGTACGAGAAGTAAACTTCTGCGCCTTGGATTGATACTCATCTAAACTAATGTAGTGCAGATGGCTATCCGCAGCGGCTTTGGATTGACTCGTAGTGTAGCCGTCCATTGGGTTTGGAGCGAAGTTGGCATACATAAGGCACGCCATACCTGCGGCAAGGCAAGGTACGCCTACCGACAACGAGACAGTGCCTGTGGTTTTGAGGGCTTCGCCTACAACTTGATTTGGGTCTGCCGCCCTACCTGCCGGGGCGGACGGTGCTTGCTGGGCATTCATACTGAGTGCAACGCACACAAGCAGGAATGCAGAAAAGAACCTTTTCATTGGTGTAAAGAGTTTTTGTTTCCGTCGGTTCCAAACGGATGTTGCTAAATGGAATGGATACAAAAAGAGCGTGGAACCCTGCCTGCTTATTCTCTGCCCTAAGGTTCTGGAATTACCCTGTATACAAGAATAAACAACAATGTCCACGCCGAATATGTAACAGATTCTCGTGTCGCGAAACACGAGATGTATGATACATACCAACGGACATTTATTGCCATCTTGTTTTGAGTATACAAAATTTTCCAGATTTTAGGACACCAAAACAAGCGTCAACAAACGCCTTTTAATTATGTCTGCTCACCAACACCCGACAAGCGTGCTATGGCAGATAGTTTTTGTTTCTCCCGCCCGCACTCCCTCGGCGTGGTTTGCAAGTGCAAAGGTACAACTATTTTATTAGTTACACAACAACAAATGCAATTTTGCTAACTTTGCAGCAAAATTGCATTTGTCATTGGACTGTAGATTATAATACTATATAATAACTACACTAAAAATAATAACTACACTAAAATTTCTAATCATCCTCGCATTATCGGAACTTATGCGCGAAGCCTATTGAGAGCAGTTCACGGAACTGAATCTTGGCTTTCTCGTCGCCCGTATAGATGACGGTGTTGTCGTAGCGGGGATGCAACATCACGCGTGCAGAGAAGAACCGGTTGATGATAAAATCGCAGTTTACCTCCAAATCCAACTCTACCTTTTTATAGTTGCTATACATATAGAACTTGGTCTCTAACGATACCTCTCGCACCGGTTTCCAGACATACTCCACACGCAGCGAACTACCAAGCTCGCTCAATGTTTTCTTGCCCGATTTCACGCCGTAGTCGGTCTGTTTCATATTCACCGTATCGTTGACATGCACCAGCTTGTATGCCAATGGCGAGAACGATAAACTCAGTCCCTTCACGGGTTTGTAATCCAAACCAAGCGCCAAATTCAGACGAATAGGCGAGAAAGGTGCGGACTTCTTGTCGTGGGTATTTGCCTTGTAGGTATTGAGCAAGCGTGTCTCGAACTCCGCTGAAAATGAGTAGAATAACTTTGTACCGACTGCCTTGTAGTTGGCTTTCGAGTAGAGGCGGAACAAGTCATCGGTTGTGTTTACCTTACGCAGCGAATCGCCACTCACCGTCGAGCCACCCATACGCCACTCGCCCGTGTTCTCCCATGTAAACTTGTCCGAATAGTACCCTATCTCGCCCTTACAGATACTCAGTGCTGCGAAACTCGATGAACCGCCTTGATACCAATTCGGCGACACATAGTTTTGTGTCAGCTGAAGCATAATTTTCGCCTCTTTTCGCCAAGGCGAATGCATATTGCGAATCGCTCGCATAACAGCATTGCGGTCTTCCTCGGCGTCTTTGATGAGCGAACGCTCCACAATCAACACCGGCGGCACATCGTGCAATTCCTCCTGCAGCCCCGCATTCAGTTGTTTGAGCGAATCGAGTTCAATGGAGTCGCGTCTTGCTACTGCCAGGAGCGAATCCCGCCGCAACACTTCTGCCACCGTCAGCGTATCGCCCGTGCTGTCAGCCCGCAACTGTTGCGACTGCTGTGCCACAAGTTCCAGCAGCAGTTGATCGAGGTCGGATGTTTTCCCAAAATCTTGCAGGCGAATCGTATCCGTCAGTGTTCCTGCATAGGAAGATGCCGTATAGAGCGTATCTTGTGTCGTAGCATTTGCCACCACACACAACCAAACCAGCCCGATAACGCATAGCCACTTTTTCATACCCTATTGACAAAAACTACGCTCAATTTCACACAAACTATACAAATAAGCGTGCCGCACGATAGAACATACGGCACGCCTCACATTCTTTACGAATTACAATGCACCGCCGTTCTCCATGCGTCCGTGGCACTGCTTGTATTTCTTGCCGCTACCACAGGGACATGGGTCATTTGGACGGGGTTTCTTCTCTACATGCACCGGCATCGGACGCTGCGCCTCTCGGGTATCACGCCCTGCGGCTGCCGCCTGTCCGCTCTGCTGCGCCGCACGCGCTACGGTATCTTTCTGCGTACGATAGCGGGAATAGTCCTGACGGCGTTGTTCCTGCGCTTGTTGAACCTGTTGCGGGTCTGCAGTCGGTATCTGCCCACGCAGCAGGATAGCAATTGCACGACGGTTGAGTGCATCGAGCATACGGCTGAATATGCCGAACGACTCGATCTTATATATAAGGAGTGGGTCTTTCTGCTCGTACGACGCATTCTGCACACTCTGCTTTAGGTCATCCAACTGACGCAAATGCTCTTTCCACTCGTCGTCGATAACATAGAGCAGCATGCGTTTCTCAAACTCTCGAACCACCTCACGGCTCTCGCTCTCGGCGGCTTTTTTCAGGTTCACCGCAATGTTATATACCTTTTTACCATCCGTAATAGGAATCAGAATGTTCTCGTACATCTGTCCCTTCTCCTCGTATACCTTTTGGATAACGGGGTTTGCCACCTGCGTCAGTTTGTCCATACGGCGCTTAAAGGTATCCAGTGCGGCTTCTGCCAGTTTCTCGCTCAACTGAGCCGCTTTGGTGCTATGGAATGTGTCCTCATCGAATGGTACCTCCATGGCAAAAGTCTGCATCACCTCCGTCTGCAAGCCTGCATAGTCGTTGGCGTCACGCGCTTCGGTCAAGATAGACTCGGCGGTATCATAAATCATATTCGTAATATCCACCCCGATACGCTCTCCCATAAGGGCATGGCGGCGTTTCGCGTAGATAACATTACGCTGCTGATTCATCACATCATCGTATTCAATCAGTCGCTTACGAATACCAAAGTTATTCTCCTCCACTTTCTTCTGCGCACGCTCAATGGAGTTGGAAATCATCGAGTGCTCTATCATCTCGCCCTCCTCAAAGCCCATCTTGTCCATCACGGCGGCAATACGCTCCGATCCGAACATACGCATCAAGTCATCCTCAAGGCTGACATAGAACACGCTGCTACCCGGGTCGCCCTGACGACCGGCACGCCCTCGTAGCTGTCTATCTACACGACGGCTCTCGTGGCGTTCTGTACCGATGATAGCCAAACCGCCTGCGGCTTTCACCTCGGGCGTCAGTTTGATATCCGTACCACGCCCCGCCATATTCGTGGCAATGGTAACCACGCCTGTACGACCGGCTTCTGCCACCACATTTGCTTCCTGTTGGTGCAACTTGGCGTTCAGCACATTATGTTTAATTTTGCGCAGGTTGAGCATACGGCTCAGCAACTCGCTTATCTCGACACTTGTCGTACCCACGAGCGCCGGACGCCCCTGATTTACCATTGCCACCACTTCATCGATGACGGCATTGTATTTCTCGCGCTTGGTGCGGTAGATACGATCGTTCATATCCACACGAGCAATGGGTTTATTGGTAGGGATAACCACTACATCCAGTTTGTAGATATTCCAGAACTCGCCGGCCTCTGTCTCTGCCGTACCCGTCATACCCGCCAACTTGTTGTACATACGGAAGTAGTTCTGCAGCGTGATGGTCGCAAAAGTCTGGGTTGCCCCCTCCACCTTCACATTCTCTTTCGCTTCAACGGCTTGGTGCAGTCCGTCCGACCAGCGGCGTCCTTCCATCACACGACCTGTCTGCTCGTCGACTATCTTCACCTCGTTGTTATCGATAATATAGTCGATATCTTTCTCAAACAAGGTATAGGCTTTGAGCAACTGATTGACCGTATGCACACGCTCGGACTTCACACTGTAGTTGGTCATGATGTCGTCCTTGCGCTGCTGCTTCTCCTCTGCCGAGAGAGTAGTATCGTGCTCCACCTCTGCCATTTCGCTCCCCACATCGGGCAGGACGAAGAATTGCGGATCTTCCGTTGTACCCGTCAAGGCGTCGATACCCTTATCCGTCAGTTCAATGGTCTTATTCTTCTCATCGATAACGAAATAGAGTTCATCGGTGGCAATATGCATATTCTTTTCATTCTCTTGCAGATAGAACTCTTCCGTTTTCTGCAGCCGTACTTTTATGCCCGGCTCGCTCAGATATTTAATGAGCGCCTTATTCTTTGGCATTCCCTTGAACGAGCGGAACAATGCCAACTCACCCGCCTCACGCTCTTTCGCGTCGGTGCTGCCCATCTTGGCTTTTGCCTCCGTCAGCAGTTTGGTTGTGAGGGTGGTCTGTGTGCGAACCAGTTGTTCTACACGATGCTTGTATTCATCGAACATCTGGTCCTCTCCTTTTGGCACAGGACCACTGATAATCAACGGTGTACGAGCGTCGTCAATCAATACGGAGTCCACCTCATCGACTATGGCGTAGTTATGCCCACGCTGCACCAAATCCAGCGGAGAGGTCGCCATATTATCTCGCAGGTAGTCGAAACCAAATTCGTTGTTCGTACCAAAAGTAATATCGCAAGCATAAGCACGGCGGCGCTCGTCGCTATTGGGGCGGTACTTATCGATGCAATCCACCGTCAATCCGTGGAACATATAGAGCGGGCCCATCCACTCGGAGTCACGCTTGGCGAGGTAGTCGTTCACCGTCACCACATGCACGCCCTCGTGTGTCAGCGCGTTAAGGAACACAGGCAGCGTTGCCACCAGCGTCTTACCCTCACCCGTTGCCATCTCGGCAATTTTTCCTTGGTGGAGTACCACGCCGCCAATCAACTGCACATCATAGTGTACCATATCCCATTTCACCTCATTCCCCCCGGCAGTCCATGTGTTACGGTAGATAGCCTTGTCGCCGTCTATCTCCACAAAGTCGTAACGGCTGTCAGCAGCCAGGTTCTTATCTTGATCCGTAGCGGTCACCACAATCGTCTCATTCTCGGCAAAACGGCGGGCAGTAGATTTGACAATCGCAAACGCCTCCGGCAGCACCTCATTGAGCACGGTTTGATAGTCATCTTTTATCTCTTTTTCGAGTTTATCTATCTCCGAATAGACTTTTTCACGCTTGTCTATCTCAAGCGATTCTATGCTTGCACGCAGGTCTGCAATGCGCTGTTTCCTGTCTGCCACATACGCACTGATTTTTTCCATCAATGCAGCACTATGCGCACGCAGTTCGTCGTTGTTGAGCGCATCAATGTCCGCATAAGCGGCTTTTATCTTCTCCACATACGGCATAATCGCCCGCATATCTTTCTGCGATTTATTACCGAAGAGTTTGGTAATCAGTTGAATAAAGTTCATACCTATGTATATTGTAATGGTTTACTATTTATGGGGCGTAATTGTGGTTAGCACAACAAGCGCACAAAGGTAGTATTTTTTTTTGACATACACAAGAGGGAAAGGCACTATGAATTAGGAATTAGGAATTAGGAATTAGGAATTAGGAATTGGAATGGTGCCCCGACATTTCTTTTTGGTTGGCATGGAATTTGACAAGATAGGAGTATGAGGAATTACACACTACACATACACACACACATACTACTTCTTGCATGGTGCATTATGCACTGTGCATTGTGTTCGGCACAGGTGCTGTACGAGGTGAGCGGGAACGGCTGTCGGGCAAAATCGTATATACTGGCTACCCATCGGTTGGTGGATATGTCATTCATCGATACTATCCCCAATGCCTTTGCTTGTTTTACCCAATGCGATAAAGTAATCACCGAGTTCGCTATACAAGACTACGAAGCCCTAGCCGCCCTCCGCACGGCGGCACTGCTGCCCGACAGCGTCCGCCTGACGAATTTCTACACCGACGAGGAATACCAATATATCGACAATGCGTTGCGCCTCCAACTCGGTATGGGTTTAGATAAACTCTGCCGAATGAAGCCCGCTTACCTCACAGAGATGGTGCGCACCGAAGTCTTCAAACAATGGTTACACTATGACGAACAGCGGACAATGGAGACTTTCTTCGAGGCAGTGGCAAGCGAGAAAAATATGCCCGTCTATGGGTTAGACGATGTGGGAGAAACAATGTATATGCTCTTCGACAGAGAGCCTTTTGATTGGCAGTGTAAGGAACTGATGAAAGTACTGGAATATCCCGAACGGGAAGTAAATCAAGAGCGTACCCTCAAGGATATGTACCTCGCAGGACGCCTGTCGGATATGGCATACCAAATAGAAAGCCCCGACAACCAAACAAGCCTGTCGTACTCCGACTACCAAATCTACGCACGGCGCAACAAGCAATGGGCAAAGCGATTAGCCCCCTACCTGCACGACGGGCATTGTTTCGTCACGCTCAATGCCATCTATCTCGGCGGAGAGAAAGGACTGCTTGCCTGCCTGCGAGAAGCAGGGTATCGTGTCCGCCCCGTGAACCGAAAATTTAGATTTTAATTTCGCTACGCTTCGAGGTTAGATATTGGAGCAGGCATCGTTGCCTGGCTCCGAATCCATACAACTACGGACATAGTCGTCAGATAGTTGCTTTGCCCACTCATCTAATGAGGACGAAGCAATCCCTGCCCGCATACATATCGTATTACGACGATTCCAAATGGTGCGTTGCGTCTTATCAAGCACAAATGCAATATCACTATTGCTCATCCCCAACACCACCAAAATAATATATTGTATATCGCTATCCGAGAGAGCAGGATAGCATGCCTGCACATAAGGAATAAAGTTGCCGTACGCCAAACGGAACTCGTCCAAGAAAGCCTGCCAATTGTCTTCCGAGACAAACAGATAGCGATCAGCATACGCCTGCAACCATGTCGGTACACCTTTCTCAAACATTGGCATTGACTGTTTGATATGTTTCGCCAACTCTATCCGTTCCGAGAGTATGCGATGGAGATATTGACTTTTCGCTTTGAGCACCGCATTACGCTGCGTAAGCCTGGACTGCGCCAACTCAGTCTGCAACCGCAGACGCTCACTCTCCTGCTCCAAACGCAAGCATTCTTGCTCATGGCGAATGTTTGCCATTGCTTGCTCTTGTTGCAATTGTTTTGCCTTATTGCGTTGTATACGCATTAGGCGGGTTGTCCACAGGCAGACCATCAACAACAATGCACACGCACCACTAATCACCATTCCCTTACGCCGCTGCCGAACAGTAAGTTGCTGCGATTTCTCTTGTTCTTGCGACTGTACTATGTCATAAGCACTAACTGCATCTATCCGAACAGGGTTCTCTACGCACATAACAGTTAAAGTATCCGGTTGTTGTATTAGCACACATGGCTCTGATATAGAAGCAATTACAAGAAAGCACACCAATCTATAGACCAGGTAGTAAGTAAAATTTTCAAGAATCACAAACAGGGGAAATTGCATATTGATAATCAATAGGTTATGTAACGTACTTTGTGCGTCTTACACTAGGATAGTAAGTCATAGTAAGTACTGTTATTTGGACATATGAGCAAAAGGAACTACCTTTGCAGCCACAAAAGTATAAAGAAAACAGCAAATATGCAAATATGCAAATTCTAATTCCATTATACTTACAAAAACGGGGAAGCATGTTTAACAACAAATATCTTACACAATATGGAAACGACTCAAATAACCAGCCTAAAAACAAGTATTAAGAGTGCACTCTCATTGATTGCCTTTTGCTGTTACGCCTATCTCGTATTGGACGGCAGTACAGACACATTCTTTCATTATGTTACCGTTGCATATGCACTGACTGCTCTTTTTGTTATTCTCCCCGTCATATGGCAAAAAAAACAACTACAATGGTGCATTCGTTTTCCTTTGTTCTGCACATTATTCTGTATTTCATGGACTATTGCGTTTGCAATGACTTTGTTATCAACGAAAATCTTATGTCCTTGGGGACAATGGACTATGCTCCTTACTGCCTACCTTTTGGTCATCTTATTATGCTTTGGCTATAAGTACAAAGAATAAATGCTACAAGCATAAAACAATAGCAGAAGAACCATTCTACATTCAACACAAGACTGCCTGACAGCATTAGTCAGGCAGTCTCGTGTTATAATCACAGTAAATCAGAATAGTTACAGTATAGCAGATGGTTATTCACAGTATATCGAAATAGTTACAGTATAGCAGAGTTATCGTTCCCTATTCCACTGCACCTTCTGCCGCTACACTTTCTGCTGTTACATTTTCTTCTGTGAGGACATCGTCGGCGGAATGGATTTCTGCGTGTGAGAGGGCCGATTCGGAGTCAACTTCCTCCATCTCGAGAGTACCTTCCTGTGCCTTACGATCGTGGATATGCCCCAATACAAACAACAGAACACAATTCACGACAAAGTAACCAGCGGTAAGTATCCACAACGAGATATACTCCTTGCTTGTCTGCTCCAATGTTGCCCCCATAGAATTGATATGGATAAAGCCATGAGCCCCCCAAGTATAAGGGAACAGATAACTAAAATAACGCCACGCACGCGGCAACATCTGTTGCGGCCACGATACACCTGCCACGAATAGGAAAATAAGCGTGGAAGATATAAGCAGCACCATTCCACTCTCACGATTGCGAATAAAGATAGACACAGACATCGAGAAATAGATGGTTGCCAATAAGAAAGGCACATAGAACTTCATAATGTCTATCGGATTTCCAATATGCGGCAAACCAAACAAGCGGGGAATAAGCAATAAATCGATAGCCCCAAGTGCCATATAGATGACAAAATACGCCATACTACGCCCTAATGTAATACGGAATACGCTGGCAGAACGGCGTGTCCCCGGAAGCAGGAACAACTGCCGATTCTCGTCACGCGCCGTGCCACCCAACATACAAATACCAAAGAAAAGCGTTTGGTGAAGGATAAGCATCAGCACCGCAGGGATAAGGAATGACGCATATCCTCCCGATGGACAGAACAATGCCGTTTCGGTATAGGGTGCATCTTGCACCAATGACCAAGCGAACTCTGTATTATAGCCCATCGCCTCGTAACGGTCAATCTGGACATTACGCATACCCTCGAGCATGACTTGATTGCAACTCAAATATACCGCTTTCATATAAAGGAAAGAGGACATATCGCAATAGAGTGAGATATGCGCTTGCTCCAATCCGGAATTGAGGGCTGCAGCATAGTCGGAGGGGAAATAGATAATGCCATGCACTTTCTGGTCACGCATTAGCCTCTCTGCCTCCTGCATAGAGGTACAACTATAGGCTATCGTAATATCCGGGCAAGCATTCCACTTATGCAAAAAAGCACGACTTTCGGGCGAACAACTCAAATCGACTACCGCCACAGGTACATTCTCGACATTGTCTTTCCAATAAATACAATTGTACAATATCGGGTAAGCAATACCGGCAAGAAGAAAGATGACCAATACACCCGGGTCACGGAAGACACGGCGGAGTTCTTCCACAAACACCCAACCGGCCTCTTTGGTCTTAAGCCATTGTGTATATAGAAAACGAAAAGTCTTCACTTTTTCTAATTAACAATTAATAATTAACAATTAACATGATGCAGCGCGTGGTTTGCCTTGTGTCTTGTGCCTTTTGTCTTGACTCTATTTCAACGGGTAGTTTTGGTAGAGCATGGCTTTGTATAGACGGGGAGAAACAATTAGCGGCATAATAAAGAATGCACACAACCCCAAACAGAGCGGTATAGAATTCTGAATAGGAGCCGCCAACAACGCCTCATTGACATAGATACGATAGTAATACCGCAACGGCACAAGATATGTCCACGCCTGAATAGCAGGCAGCATGTTCATCACCGGATAGGTAAAGCCAGACAACGAGAAGCCCAACATACCATAGAGCGCACAGATAGACACCGCATCACGAAGCGTAGGCAACGCACCAATGATGCAGATGGCCATTGACTCCATAGCGAATATGAATAGCAACTTAGAGAACAACAACCCCGTGAACGAACCATTAACGGGGAAATGCATGAACTTAAAGAGTATCACATCACACCCTATTCCCAGCACCACATAAATAACCGTATAAGGAATGAGTTTGCCTATCATAGCAATGGTATAGTTCCCTCCTGCGGCACGCAACCACTCATGGCAAGTACGACACTTGAGTTCGAAACCAATAGCAAACGTCGTAAGCATCAATACGATAAGCCCCAATATACCCGGTAAGATAGTCGATACCAAATAGATAGCATAGTTGCTCCACGGGTTGGCTATCATGTGTGCCTCGATAGTGATAGGCTGGATACGCTTCATAATCAACCCATCCGGCAGCCCCTTCTTGCGCAGTACTTCTCGTTGGAAAGCACCGGAAGTAAGGTTACACATCGTAAGCAACTGCTTGTATGCCGTCGAGGCTCCCACAGTATAGGCGTTATTGGTATAGAACTCCAACTGAGGACGCTTAAATGCCACCAAATCGGAATAGAAATGGTCGGGAATGACCAATATACCATAGACCTCACCTCGCTGCATTGCCTCACGCGCCTCACGATACTCGCATGTAACCAACAAGATATCTACCGCAGAGGTGGCTTGCATCTCATGGCACAAACGGCGAGAAATACTAGAATGGTCGGCATCAACGACGGCTACCGGTATCTTTTCGGGCGAACCAGCTCGCATGATCGAGAGAAAGAAGAAGGTACATAGCACCATTACCCCCACCGAAGCGAAAATATAGAGCGGACGCACGAACATTCGTTTCAACTCGCGTTGCACCACATGCCATATTGAAGAAAAAAAGATACGCAACTGTTTTCTAATTAGACTCCCCCTTACCCCCTCATAGAGGGGGAAATTCAGATACTCTGACACCCCCTCTTAGGGAAAGGCTTGGAGAGGTCGGTTTTGTTTTTATCTCACTACTATTGCCGTCATACCCGGACGGAGATTGGGGATGGTACTCAACGGTTTGGCTTTGACATCAAAGGTACGAACATCGTACTTGCCATTTGCCTGTGTGCTACGCCATGTAGCGTAGGAACCCATCGCCTTGATATAGGTAACTGCCACCTCGTGTACATCATCACCCAGCGCAGGAATACGCACTTGGAGATGCGTACCCGGCGTAATACCTTGGAGCATATCCTCACGGATAGCAAAGGTAAACCACATATCATTCAAGTCGACAATAGCCATAACAGGACTACCCTGCCCTACAAGTTCTCCCGTCTTAGGGAAACGCTCCGATACCTCACCATCAATAGGCGAAGTCAGGTAACGCTCGGCACGCGCAATCTCTACCTCCTTAATCATACCGTCCACTCGTGCCACCTGTGCAGCAGCAGCAGCCTTATCCTCCGAACGAGCACCGGCAAGCGCCATATCGTACTGACTCTTAGCAGCCTTAACTGTAGCCGTAGCAGCCTTGTACTGTGCCTCTACCTCATCACGCTTTTGCTCAGAGACTACTCCTTTCGTAAAGAGTCGTTGCACACGCTCGTAACTCTTACGATAGATTTCCTCTCCCGCCAAGGCTTTCTGCCACAATTCGTATGCACCCGTGATCTGCTCACGCTGTGCACCATTCTGTGCTTTCTCACTGATAGCCTCTGCAGCAGCACGCGCTGCCATTGCCTGCTCTAACTTGGCTTCTACCTCCGGCGAATTGATCACCACCAGCGTATCACCTTTCTTTACTTGGTCGCCCTCTTCGGCGAGATACATCTCAATACGACCGGGTACCTTACCGGACACACGATATTCGGTGGCTTCTGCCTCACCCGAGATAACTTCCTCTTCGGGCTTAAGAGCAAAAACACCTACCAGGGCTACGATGATAACGACAACCAACATCGCTACCAAACCGAGCATCAAACTACCTTTCTTTTCTTTTTGCATTGTAGTATAAGTTTTTTACGGTTAATCCGGTTGGTCTAGAAGTTATAGATATTTCCAGATATTCTAGATGTTCCGGATTTTCCGGTTATTCTAGTATCTTAGAGTGGATGTATATTTCTTGAAATAGGTCTCACAGACTTGTGCCTCGACATCGGCATCTATCTTATCACTTGCAGCAGATAACCATGCCGTCTGTGCCTGCATCAAATCGGTAGCAGTGGCCATACCTGCTTGGAATGACTCATCAGCCAAACGCAATACCTCTTCGGCATTCTTGACACCCAACTCGGTCATCACTACCTTTTGGTTTGCCTCCAACACCTTCTGGTTTGCTTGCGTAATTTGGAGTTCAAGCATCTCACGCGCATCTTGTGTCTTGAGTGCTACTGCCTTAGCCTGATGTTTAGCGGCTTTCAGACGCAGAATATCATCGGCATGGGCAATAGGGATATTGACCACTACCCCCACAGAGAAAAAGCCATGCCCCTTCCAATCGGTGCTAAAGCCGTTCTCTACATTGGGATTGGTGTAGATATAGTTAGCAGACGCCACTACATTCGGTTGTAAGCCGGCCGCCATAATCTTGGCATTAGACTCTGCCACCTTCTGTGCCTGCTCAAGCAAGCGTATCTCGGAACGGGACTCTATAATATCCGAATAGTCGGTAATGGTATCGTGCAACGCTACTTCGCCTACATGGGTATCGTCTAACAGGATATCCGTATCAAGCGGAAAACCACAGATCTGACAGAGTGCCATCTTGCTCAACACCAACCCGTTCTCGGCTTGGAGTTTCTTCAACTCCGCTTCTCCGCGTTTCTGCTTAACTTTCAATAGGTCAGATTGTGTTGCCATACCTTCTTCTACCAGAATGGTCACATTATTCTCCAAGGTGACGAGTAGGTTGTAGTAGGTAGTAGCCAATTCGCGTTTCTTCTGCACCGAGATAACACGCCAATAGGCTTCATCCACCTTGACCACAATATCATCTTTCTTGCTATCTGCCTCGATATTGGTAGCCTCCTCGGTGGCTTTGGCTATACGGTAGAGTTCACGCAGACGCCCACCCACATAGATGGGTTGCGTAACACCAACTTGCCCCACAAAGAGATGCGTCATATCAAGGTCGAGTGCATTATAGAGTTGCTGATAGGCATCAGCAAGTGCCTGACCTGTTTCGTTCTGGAGTGCCAATACTTTCTTCCCGACATCGGGGAGTTGAGCCGTCTGTTGGCTCAGTTGGTTCATGGCAGAACCTTCACTCCACTGCCACGATGCACTACCATCTTTGCCTATAGTGGCAGTACCCTGGGAAAAGTCCATTTGGTTTGCCAACAACACGGCATGCCGAGAGTTCCAAGTATACCCTGCATTAGCGGTAACCTTAGGGAACATGGCAGCCAAAGCGGCTTGTTTATTAAGGTCGGCTGCAGCACGCAACTCATCGTTCACCTGCGTAGATGTGGCTTGCAGCGCAAAAGCACGGCAGTCATCAAGCGTAAGCATACGCTCTACATCGGCATA
Organism: Azospirillum sp. CAG:239; assembly: GCA_963619585.1. Taxonomy (GTDB): domain Bacteria; phylum Bacteroidota; class Bacteroidia; order Bacteroidales; family Paludibacteraceae; genus Colicola. Next base: position 42,774 of record CAVEXR010000010.1, on the reverse strand, counting down.
CGCTCCCGTGGCGATAAGCAACAGACCTATATATACGAATGTTCGTTTCATACATGAATGGGAATTAACGAAAGTCCCCTTTAGTTCTTCTTGCAGAGCATCTCAATATCTGTGCCCTTAATCGTATGCTGCTCGTTGGATTGTGATTTCCCCTCGTAAGTGAGCGAGAATATGATATTGTTCGTATACACCTTGCCCGTACCGGAAACGGTAATATCAAATGTTTCCGTTTGAGTAACGGTATAAGTATAAATACTATCACGAGTAAGATCTCCTATGATAGGAATACGAATGGTGTCTTTATACTCTGTATCAACCGGTACATCGAGCGTGCGGGTAAACGAATTAAAGGTCAGATCCTTACCCGACAATGCACCCTCCGTATGGCAAACATCCCCATTCAGTTGGTCGAAAGTCAGTAATACCTTATCCCCATCTTTGAGGCTAACCAATTCGAACGAACCGGTTTCGTTAGTAAGATTAATGGTTGTCGGAATGGTCGCCTTAGGATTTGTTTCATCGGGCGTGTAAAGCGTTACCTTACCCGTAGTTTTGAAACGATAGCCGCCCTTTGCATCACGCACATCGGCGGTGTCCTCACACGATGCCAACACGAGGCAAAGCGTAGCCAATAAAACAAATTGTTTTTTCATATCTTTTTTGTATAATTTATTCCACATTACTGCTATTGCAATAAACCGCAACTATGCAGTCATAAATAGTTGATATTTATGTATTTATAAGTATTCTTGATTATTTGACTTGAAATCTACTGTAACGGGAGATGAGTAAGCAGGAAACCTTTGAGGTTGGCGTGGTGGACTCGACACAGTATAATCAAAGGGCTACGCCCCGCGGGTGAGGACACCCACGCCCCCAGGTAGAGCCAAAGGATACCTCAGTTAACTTTATCACAACAGCACTAATTCCACATATATAATTTCCACCTATAAATTTATTCCACATATATAATTTCCACATATAATTATTCCACATCAAAAGGCACCTCTGCTTGCACGCTGTACATCCACTTTCCCAACCTATTTGCCTGCACAACGGAGAGGTTGTCTTTTCGAAAATTCCACTATGATTATACACAATGTATGCCAAAGTACGCCTGTGTCATAGTCCATTTTTCTTATATAATAGTCCAATATGCAAGAATATACATTTTTTCTATATATTTCCTTCCTACTCTTGCCGTAATTTCCGATATTTTTCCGTACCTTTGCAGGCAATTTACAACATACCGCCCCGGGGACTACTTCCCCAATAGCGGCAAAATAGTTCATTTAGACCACTAACAAACCTATTGTATGGCACTCGAAGCAGACGGAATATTCCTGACCAGTTCGATTGACGAACTCCCCAAAAACCAAAATTACTATCTCGGCGACAGCGTTACCCTCGTCTATTGCATGGAGGGCAACATGAAGATGAGCCTCAACGAAACGGAAATCAATGTACTACCGGAGCATATCCTCTGCGTACTACCCAACGCCTACTGCGGACGCAACATTCCCTCACCGGACTTTAAGTTCATCCTGTTGCGCGTAAAAGCCGAACTATTCCAACAGATACTGCTCGACAACTTCCACATCGAGCCGCACTGGTGGGAAAAGCAGCAAGTCATGGAGGCAAGCCCCTGTATCCGCCTCTATCCCTACTATCAAGACTTACTCAAAAGCTATCATCATCTGCTGGAATTGTGCCTAAGCGACCACACCCGCAACCTCTATCGCACTACCATAACCCACAACATTGTGCGGGCAATCATCATGGAGTTGCTCAACTATATGGACACCGCACTCGACTTCTCGGAGAAAAACGGGGCAAAAGGGAATGTGCGCCATACCGACTACACTTTCCGCCGATTCCTCAACCTGCTGCACCAAAACCCCAACGAGCGAGAGGTGCAATGGTACGCCGAACAAATGGACATCACCCCCAAGTACCTCTCGGAGATATGTAAGAACCGCAGCAGTAAGTCGGCTTCGGAGTGGATAGCCGAGATAACACTGGCAGACATCAAACAACGCCTGCTACATACCTCGGACAGCATCAAGACCATCGCCCTCAAATTGGACTTCCCGAACAGCAGTTTCTTCTGCCAATATGTCCGCAAACACACGGGTATGAGCCCATTGGAGATACGCCGCCAACACAGTATGCCCACCACCCCCGTTGTTACCACCGAGAACAACACGGACAAATAACCCTACTCCACCGTAGCAGGAGTTTCGCTGCGCACGCTTCTGACAACCTCTCTTTCGCCCGACCGAGAATCACCATTCCCGAGTCGGGCGAATTATTTTCCAAATCAACACACAGTGTCTCAACACCCATACAAAAGTCTTATAGAAGTCATATAATATACCGTGTATCGACCGTGTATCTACCGTATATCGACCGTGTATCGACCGTGTATCGACCGTGTATCGACCGTGGTGGTATGGGGATATACCGCTGATTGACAAGTAACAAGTAACAAGTAACAGGTAACAATTAACAAGTAATAATTAACAATTAACATGCTTCGTTGGGGAAGATGAGCCTGACGGCTCACGCGGGTGGGGACACCCACGCCCCCAGGTTGAGCCCCTTTCACTTTATCGCAACAGCATTAATAGACAATAGACCATAGGCAATAGACTTATCGCAACAGCATTAATAGACAATAGACCACAGAGACAATAGACAATCGTGGCGGGTTGACACGGACTGTAAACCCACTATGCGTTGGCAATGCACTATGCCGAGGAATAGACCAAACGAAAGAAATTTCGAGAAAAATACACGAAACATTAGGCTATTTCAAAAAAAAGTAGTACCTTTGCGATAGTTCTGTTAGAAAAGCGTTAGCGAACGCTCTTAAGAAGGCAGAATGTGTAAAAATCGGCAGTGCACTGTGTAAAAAATACACAGCAAGTGTGTAAAAATAAAATGAAGCACGGCGGAAAGAAGCGAAGCAACACACTTAACGAAGAGAAGCACATATATGAGGTGCGGCGGAACGAGGCGAAGAACACAAAGGTACGACGGGACGAAGCGAAGAGCATAAACACGACAAGAACACAAACACAACTAATACTAACAAAAACACAGTTCTCGTATGGACAAATTTATTCCATGGAAGAAGGCTATGCTGCTATGCTGGCTATCTGTATCGTGCCTGTTGGCGTATGCACAACAGAGCATCGGCGGTACGGTAGTGGACGACAACGGCGAGCCGCTGATTGGCGTGAGCATCCAAATAAAAGGCTCCACCAATGGTACCATCACCGATTTTGACGGAAACTATACCCTATCGGGCGTAGCACCCAAAGATGTCCTCGTATTCTCCTACATCGGCTACGGTTCAAAAGAAGTTACGGTAGGCAACCAAAAGACCATTCGTGTAACCCTCTCCGAAGACACCAAGAAACTCGACGAGGTAGTAGTAGTGGGCTACGGACAGATGAAGAAGAACGACCTGACGGGTTCGGTATCGTCGGTAGGCAACGAAGCCCTGACCGCCAAAGGAACGACGGGCGTCGTAGAGGCACTGCAAGGTTCGGTGGCCGGCGTCAATGTATCGCAATCGACCGGTCGTATCGGCGGCAGTTTCGACATCGAAATCCGTGGTAAATCGTCGACCAACTCAGACACCAAGCCTATCTATGTGGTGGACGGTATCATCTGCGACGACATCGACTGGCTCAACCCGCAGGACATTGCGCGTATCGATGTGCTGAAGGACGCTTCCTCAACCGCTATCTATGGTAGCCGCGCGACGGCAGGTGTCATCCAGGTAAGTACCAAATCGGGTACCAGCGAGGGCAAGAAAGAGAAGAAACCGAGCATTACCTACGATATGTATGTAGGCGCTGTCAGCCCCACGCGTATGAATATGTTCATGGACGCACAGGAGTTCTACAACTACCGCTTCTTGAAGTTCCTCGGCTATGCGGGCGGCAGCAGCGTGGCTTCGAGCGGACAACCCGTTTACACCATGTCGGGCTACGAACAGATGGCCCTCTACAACGACGGCTCCACCGCTGCCACGGCACAGTACGCAGGCCAATACCGACTGAAGCAAATCATGCAAGACGGTACATCGACCGACTGGCGCAAGATGGTAACACGCACCGGCTTCCAACAGAACCACTATGTGGCAGTCAACGGTAGCAGCGAGCATGTATCCTACCACTTCGGCGTAGGCTTCAACCAAGACAAAGGCGTCTATGTAGGCGACGAACAGAAGCGTATCAACATGAAAGCTTCGATTGACGCTACGATCAACAAATATGTGGCCGCAGGTATCAACTTCAACCTCTCGTGGCTCGGCAACGAGTACGCCAACGACGACGCTATCAAGATTGCATACCGTATGAACCCCTTCATGCAGCCCTACACCGCGGACGGCGAGATTGCACAGAAGCCGGGTAACTACGAGGCAATGGGTTCGGTAGGCAAGAACCAATTCTCCGACCAGGTATCGCCGCTGCTCTATATGCAGAACCGCACCAAAGAGAAAGACACCTGGCGTGCGCTGGGCAATATCTACCTCGCCATTACACCCGTCAAAGGCCTGCAAATCAAGACGATGTTCGCTCCCAACTACGACAACTACACACTGGGGCAGTTTGACAACACGCTCGTAACGGACTACGACAAGAACATCGCCCAACTCACCAAGAATCAGAACTTCTCCTATACTTGGGACAACACGATTACCTACAGCAACACTTTTGCCGAGAAGCACAGCCTCAACCTGATGGGCTTGTTCTCCATGGCACAATATCAGACCAACTATAACTACCTGAAATACACGGGCGTTATGGACGGCACGCTGTGGTACAACCTCGCCTCGGGTACTTACGACGCAAGCAACAGCACGAACAGTTACACCGAGAACTCGATGATGTCGTTCGCCCTGCGTGCCAACTACTCGTATGCCGGACGCTATATGATTACCGCTACGGTGCGTGCCGACGGCTCGAGCAAATTCGCCAAAGGACACCAATGGGGTTGGTTCCCCTCGGCTGCCATTGCATGGCGTATGTCGGAGGAGAGTTGGATGCAGGACGCCACCTGGCTCACCAACCTGAAATGGCGTCTGAGTTACGGTATGACGGGTAACAACACGGGTATCGGCAACTACGCCACCCAACAGAGCGTGGCAGGCCCTGTATACTATCCGTTTGGCAGTTCGTACAGCACGGGCTACTACCCGAACGCGATTGTAGACCAGAACCTGACCTGGGAGACCAGCCGCGAGTGGAACGCAGGTGTCGACTTCGGCTTCTTGCGCGACCGTATCACAGGTACTTTTGACTTCTACAACAAGGTATCGAGCAACCTGCTCTATTCCGTGGAGTTGCCTCTCGAGGCCGGCGGACAATCGGTAGTCACGAATGTCGGCTCGGTGCTGAACCGCGGTATCGAAATCGGACTGAAGACCGTGAATGTAGACATCGACGGCTGGCGTTGGGAAACCTCGTTCACACTGGCACACAACCACAACGAGGTACTCGAAATCAACGGTTCGGGTACTGACCTGCCGAACGACGGACTCTTCATTGGACAACCGATCAACAATGTCTATAACTACCAATGGGTAGGTATCGTGAGCGACAAGACTATGACCGTACCTGACAACGACATCGCCAAGCAGAAAGGGCTTACCCCCGGCACGGAAATGAAAGAGGCAGACTATTACTACACCTGCTACGGGTGGACAGAAGGACAGCCTATCATCAAAGATGTGAACGGCGACGGCAAGTTCTCCGACGCCGACAAGAAAGTCTATTCGTCCGACCCAAAACTGACAGGTTCGCTCACCTCGACCCTGACCTGGAAGGGTTTCGAGTTCGCTTTCTCGCTCTACGGCAAGTACGGACAGACAGTAGAGTCGCCGTTCTACGGCGAGTATCTCAACTACTCCGACCGTGGGCGTAACAAACTCAACATGGACTACTACATCCCTGCCGGTACGCTCATCGACTGCGACGGTATCAGCGAGAACGGAACCTATATCAACCCCGTCTATCAAGAGACCACCCACTATGGCAAGTATCCTTTCCCGAACAACGCCGCAAGCAACTCGGGTATAGGTAACTCGTACTGGCTCGACGGGTGCAACAAGATTGTGGACGCCAGTTTCTTGAAGGTGAAGTACATCACCCTCGCCTATAGTTTCCAAAAGAAAGAGTTGGAGAAGATGCACATACAGAAACTGCGTATCTACTGCACCGTAACCAACCCGTTCTGCTTCACCAAGTATCAGGGCTTCGACCCCGAATGGGCAAGCACGTCGCTCCAGAACGATGCGCCCGCTACAATCAACACACAGATTGGTTTGAGCCTTAAATTCTAACCATCGCATAATCTTATAGGGAACTTCTATAATTTCCCGTTTAGTAATAAAAAGCGAAAATACCATTATGAAAAAGAATCTATTAATAGGAATGCTGCTTATGGGAGGCATTGCACTCACAGGGTGCGACAGTTTCCTGACGCCCGACAACAAATCGGCAGGCGGGCAGACAGCAGACAAATACTTCACCGAAGACGCATCGACCCTGCGTGTGTATGCCTACTCGCTACTCAAGCCCGTAGTCGCACGCGTGGATGTCTATGAGGAGGGCGTAGACCTCTATATGCCGAGCAACAAAAAGACGGGGTCGCAGTTCGACCAATATACCATTACGCCGGAGAACTCCGATGTGAAGTCGCTCTACTCGAACCTCTACTCGTGTATCAATATGGCAAACGCCACGATACACTACGACCAGACGGGCAAGTACAAAGCCGAGATGGTGTTCTTGCGCAGTTACTGCTACTATATTCTCAGCCAACAGTTTGGCGGTGTACCGTATATTACGGAATATATCAACGGCAGCGAGCGTAACTATCCCCGCACGGCGTTGGCAGACCTCTATACCGGTCTGATTACTGACCTCGAGGCAGTGGCAAACGATGCGAACCTCCCTGCAGAAGACACCAAAGGGCAAGCCTCGCAGCGTAGTGTAAAAGCCCTGCTCGCAAAGGTATATTTGGCAGCAGGTTGGGACTTGGGCACAACCATTACGGACGCCCAGCAAGGTACTTTTGCCATTACCGACAACTCGTATTTCACCAAAGCATTGGCATACGCCAAAGAGGCGATCAACAGCCAAGCACTCAGCCTGAGTTTTGAGGACAAGTGGAGTCCTGCAAACGAGGGGAACGAAGAAGTGATCTTCGCCGTACAGTACGACCGTGCCGGTTGGCCGGGCGAACTGAAGACCGGCGGTCATGGGCTGCAGAACACTTTCGGCAGTTACTATGGCGACTGCACCTCTACGGGCGAGAAGTATGTGGATGGTCTGCACGCTTGCAACCCCAAGTCGAGTTATCTCTGGACGGCAGAAGATACTCGTTTCGACGGCACTTTCATGACCACAATGTACAACTCCGCTGAGGGCGGTTGGGGCACTGAGGGCTACTATGCCTACTACAATGCGGACGCCGCTGCACAAGATACTCTGCCTATTCTGCTGCGTGTCTACCCCGGCGCGGCAGGTACTACGGATGCTGCTGCTTATATGACGGCACACGCCGAGCAACTGAAGAAAGGCGACTGCGTCAACGAACCCGCCGTACTCGTGATGACTTACCCCAATATCTGGGTAAGCGGCTCGACCAAAGACTATGTTACCTATGTCAAGAACGACCCGGGTATGTTTGCCGCTCCTGTCGTAAAGAAGTTCGATGACCCGAGTTCTGCGGCTATCGCGGTCAATAAGACCAATGGCTACCGCGACATCGTAGTACTCCACCTCTCTGACCTCTATCTCGTTGCCGCCGAGGCAGCCCTGATGGCAGGCGATGAGGCTACGGCTATCGGCTATATCAACGATGTGCGTACGCGTGCAGGCGTTGCGGCTACCGATTTTGCTTCGTATGAGTCGCCCTATAAGTCGCTCTCGCTCTACGCTTCGTTCACAAATACGCCTATCGACTTGGTGCTCGACGAGCGTGCGCGTGAGTTGTATGCCGAGGGACACCGCTGGATGGACCTCCGCCGTACGCACCAGTTGGTACGCTACAACAACATCTTCAATGCCGACCTGGCAGGCAATGCGCTGAGCCAGATGAGCAACGCAGCCGGTGAGATTAAGTGGTACAAGCCTATTCCACAGGCGGAAATCAATGCGAACAACGCGCTCACAGAGGCAGACCAGAACAAGGGCTATTAATCCTACAACACGATTATTTTTATGAAAAAGATAGCATATATATTGAGTATGGCGCTCTGCATGGTGCTGGCGTCGTGCGACAAAGAAGAGGTGCGCCACTACGACAACACCGCTGCTCAAGATGCCGTAGGTGTGTACGAGGGAACATGGACCAGCGTATCGTCCAGTTCGGGCACTGCGACAGACTATACCGGCACAATAGAGTTGGCGGTATTCAAAGACTCGCTTGCCAACCAATGCTTCGTCTATGTACAATGTGAAGAGGCGAAGTGGAACTTGCGCGGATTGGCGAATGTGAGCCACGCAGGCGACGACATTGTCTTCAACAATGAGAATGCATCGGGCAACGGCTTGGGTGCCGGTTTCTACGGGCGTATCTCGGGCGACGGCAAGGCAACGATGTACTTCTCCGGCACAGGCAAAGAGGGGCGCAAAACCGTCATCTTCTCCAATAGTTTTGCAGGGCAGAAGAAAGAGTAGTACGATACTATCGCCCCCAAAAAGCGTATTCATAACAACTAAAACAAACATAATTTACTAACTAACAACTAATTACTATCATGAAAAAGGTATTCTTTTTGGCTTCTGCCATTGCAGCAAGCATGAGTATGATGGCAGCCGTTGATTTCAAGTATCTGCCGACGGCAGGTGACAAGAGCGCGGCAGGCACCGAGTTCACAACCAAAGACAAAGTGGAGGTAACCGCAGGTGAGAAACTCGCCGAGGGCGAAAACTTCACCGTTTACAATGCCTACAAGACCACTTATAAGGTAGTAGGTATGATGACGGACACGGCATACTGCAAACTTAAGATCGGTGATGTTACCGTCGATTTCACTACCTCGCACATCCAGGGACAAGACAACCCGACCGCAGGTGGTGCTAACCCCGTAATCGATATGAAATGCCCGAATGCCGGCGCTTGCTTCAAAGTAGATGTGAAGAAAGACGGTTATCTCTATGTAGCCGTTAAATCGACTCCGAATAAGCAACAGTTCGCATTCGAGGGCGTAGTAGAGTCTGCAGGTCAAGTAGCAGGTTCTATGCTCGGCTATCAATACCTCACGATGTCGAACAACACTACAGGCACTCCGGTAGGTACCCCCGATGGCGCACTCTGTGTTGAGTATCAAGGCGATGCAACGCTGAATTACCTGCAGGCTCCTCCCGCTATGCCGAATGCAGTCTATGGCAGCAACTACAGCACCAATGGTATCGGTGTACTCTGCATCAAGGTATACGCAGAGGCTTCGCCTTATATCGTAGGTACGGCAGGCTCGAAGATGATGGCGTGCGGTTTCGGCTTCTCGGAAGAGGCTGTTGAGGTAACCGCTATCGGCTCGAAAGGCATTAAGGCACTGAAGCCGGAGTGGGAATACAACGACAACTACGAAGATGTCGTACTGACCAATAAGGACAACATCAAGGTAGTAGACTGCTCGGACGCTCCTATCATGCTGCGTGCTAAAATCCCTGCAAACGAGGCTTGCGACTCTACCTCTATATGGAACACCGGTGTAAGCGACGGCAAGGGCGGTATCAAAGCCAGCATCAACCTGACCGGTTATGTATGGGAAGACGGCAAAGAAGGACAATTCATCGCAATGTCGAAATCGGGTTCGTACTATGTACTCCAAGTAGACAAGATCAAGAAATTCAATGTTATCTTCCTGGCAGGCAAGATTGCTGATTGGAAAGAGGTTAAGGGGCACTATGCACAGACCGTAGACATCAATAATGTAACGGCTGACGCTTGCTACCAAATTGACGGCTTCGACGCTACGAACAAAGAGCAGAAGTGTATCGTTAAGACTTTGGACTGCGTAACGGGCGAGGAAATCACCGCTATCGACCAAGTAGAGGCATTGCAGGTATCGAAGAAAGTCATCGGTGCAGACGGTCAACTCCAACTCATCATGGCTGACGGCACGGTTTACAACGCTATGGGTACTCTGGTTAAGTAAACATCACCCAAATTTGACAGGGACATAGTTTCGGAACTATTCTACCCTATTCTCTCCCACAGGGGCAGTCTAACCAACGGCGTTAGGCAGCCCCTGTTTTTGTTATATACAATAGAAAACTGCATAAGAAAATGCTCTTTCGTTTGGTTGTCTGCCATTTAATCCGTACCTTTGCACAAACTTCCCCTGCCCCTCAGGAGGGGGATTGCAGAGTATAGGAAACTGAGCCTTGCGGCTCACGCGGGTGGGGACACCCACGCCCCCGTAGAGCCCCTTTCACTTTATCGCTACTGCATTAATTACACATTATACATTACACATTATACATTACACATTATACATTATACATTACACATTATACATTACACATTACAAATTAAACATTATTACAATACTGCAACAATGAAGAAATTCTTTTCTTTCCTGATGGCTGTGTGCGCGACGCTGACCCTCTCCGCACAGTCTTCCAAGCATGCGCCTAAGGCGGTGCTGACCGATACCATCAAGGTATCTTGTGCCTATTGGGACTACTCCACGGAATCCCCCACCCACTATCACCATGTCTTGCGCGACAACGCCACAGAGCCGACCTATGAGTTCGAGATCGACTGTATGGCGTTTGGCACCGAGGCGGTGACGGGCACCTTTATCATCATCGACCCTGATTCGTGGGATTCCCCGGACGACTACATCGATGATTCGGACAGCAAGGTCGTCACCTACACCGACGGCATGGGCGACGAGACCTACTTCGAGTACGGCACCAAGGTCGTTATCACCGAGAACAATGGCTACGACCTCTACGCCGTTATCGTTTCCGAGGGCTCTGTCTATGCCGTTACGGCGCACAAGGATGCCAAGCCGTCGCCCAAGAAGACCGTCACGCTCGCTTACACCACCGATGCGGAGTTTTGGTCTACCAAGTCCCTCTTTGGCTTCACGGCTAAGGACAAGTTTGCCACTGTGTCCGACGATAGCATCGAGACGCATATTGTCCTCCATGGCGACCCAAAGACGGTCGTTGGCGAGTACGAGGGCGCCGATTTCGCCGATGGCAACTACCTCTCCTACGAGAGCGCTACGCCCCGCCGTGTGACGGTTTGGGACGATATAAAGGCAACCATTACCGACGAGGACGGCTACTACCTCTGCTCTGCCGAGATTTTCGGTTCAGACACCATCCTCTACCAGATTTCGCTCAAGGCCGCCAAGCCCAAGGTCATCGTGCCGAAGGACACGGTCAAGATTACCGCCACCAATCTCCGCACCTCGTTCGATGAGTCGGCCGGTATAGCCGATTTCGCGGCCACCAATGCGGCAGGCGACGAGATTGCTATCACGCTCAATACCTACGAACTCTACGGCACCTACACTTCCTACGACCTCAAGATGGGTTCTATCAAGCACAACGGCTCGTTGCATAGCCTAACCATGGCGTTTGACATCAATCTCACCGTCGAGCAGGAAACTTCCAATTTCCCGCATATCACAGGCTCTGTGCTCGGCAACGACACCGTGCTGTATGTCCTCGACCTGTCGCATGCCGTACCTGCCCCGAAGAAAGAAGTGAATATCGCTTTTGCCACCACGGGTGAGTCCTGTTTCTTCACCCGTCAGGGCTACTATTTCATGTACAACGCCGACGACAAGTATCTGATGGCGATGGAGGTCTATACCTCGCTGCCGGAGGGCACCTATACCTACTACAATTTCAACCGTTCCTATACGCACCTTGGCGTCATCTCTGCCACCGATACCACCGATGTACTGATGCTCAACTGCACGGCCACCATCAGCGAGGCGGAGAACAACCGGTACACCCTCGAGGCGGATTTCTTGGGTTCGGATTCCGTGCTGTACCATATCTCGTCTTCGTTCAACTATTCGGAGAGCGAAGCGCTTGAGTACGATGCCGTTACGGGTTCTGTCGATCGTTCCTACAACGCCTCGGACAATGTTGTCTTGCGCGTAGAGGACAGCGAGAATCAAAAGGTCTTCTTCCGTGCGGCGAGCCGTTCCCAATCGGATGAGGTAGGGCTCTATTTCTATGTCGAGGACACCACTACGGTGCTTATTCCTGCCGGCACCTACGATATTGACGACAGTGGTGCTGCCGGTACGGTCTATGCCTGCCAGGGTGTCGATCCGGCCGACAATATGCTCTATCCGTCGTACTACGGCACGCTCAACGCTGCAGGGAATCTGAGCAGCGTCTTTATGCTCCGCACGGGTACGGTCGAGGTAGCGTATGTGGATGGGCAACTCACCTTCACGCTCGATGGCAAGAACTCGAACAACCTGCCTGTCAAGATTGTGTACGACGGCACGCAGACAGCGATCGAGCAGACCACCGTTCGCCCCGCAGCCGTTAAGGTTCTCCGCAACGGTCAATTGTACATCCTGCAAGGCGACAATACCTACACCCTCATGGGCGCGCAAGTAGAGTAAAAAAAGGTTCGTGTGTATCATTTTGCAGTCGATTTTTTTGAAATACGATGCAAAGATAGTACACAAATCGACCTTTTGCAAGGACGCGCGACACGCAGTAGACCGGGTTTAAGGACGCGCGTCCTTAAATCCGGTCTACTCTATTGGATAACAGCAAATTAGAATCGAATCATTTGCTGCAAAATCCGGTGCTTTTTTTTCTATTTTTCTTGGTTTTCTTACAGGATAGGCTGTCCTTTTGGCGTAATAGAATCCACATAGCAGCGAGGTTGACTGAACAGACAACGCCGAGTAGTATGTTCTTTCTGCACAATAGTGTTCATATAGCACCGTGCAGGCGACAGCCCGCAAGCGAGAACGGCTACGCCCTGCAGACTAAGACGGTTACGCCCCCGATACGGGACTTGGTCGTCCGTGGCGACACACGCCACTCCTGTGTATGGAGATTATGCCAGGCAGTTGTCCAACGCCTTGGTGATAGCCTCTTTGTCGAGATGCTGACCGATGAAGACCAGTTTCTGCATACGGTCGCCGTATTGGTCGTCCCAATCGTGGCGCAGTTGCGCATCTTGGGCTTTGAGTGCCTCCAACTCGTCGGCAGGCATTGTGGCAAACCACTCGCCCGCTTTCTGCAACTTAAACTGTCGCCCTGCCTGCTCGAAGAGATAGCACATATCGTATTCGTCCGAGAAATAACACATACCCTTGGCACGGATAACCGTCTTGGGCCAATGTGCCGCCACAAACTCATCGAACAACCCCAAATCGAACGGACGACGAGCATAATAGACAAAAGTGGAAATACCATATTCTTCTGCCTCGCCCTCGTCCTCGTCGTGATGATGGTGTTCGTGGTGATGATGCTCGTGTTCATGCTCGTCATCGTCCTCATCGTCGTCCTCATCGTCGTGTGCGTCCTCCACCTCTTGTATCCAAGTGGCGGAAGTGGCTACGGCATCGAAATTGAACAGTTTGGTATTCAATATCTTATCGAAGTCCACATCACAGTAGTCGCAGTCGATAATCTCCGCTTTGGGTTGGATAGCCCGAATGATTGCGCGTATATGCTCCCGCTCGTCGTCGCTCACCTCGCTCGACTTATTGAGCAGAATGATATTGCAAAACTCTATTTGCTGAATGACAAGCGATGCCAAATCCTCCTCGCCGATGTCCTTGCGGCTGAGGTCGTCGCCCGAGGCAAACTCGTCGCGCATACGCAGTGCGTCCACCACCGTAACGATACAGTCCAGCACAGGCAGTCCGTCCTTAGCGAATTGGGGCACCATCTGCGGATAGGAGCAGAGCGTCTGCGCAATAGGTGCCGGCTCGCAAATACCGCTTGCCTCAATAACGATATAGTCGAAGAGGTTCTGCGAGGCAAGGTCGTGGAGTTGTTGCACCAAGTCCATCTTGAGCGTACAGCAGATACAACCGTTCTGCAAGGCAACGAGACTGTCGTCTTTTGCGCTGACAACACCGCCCTTTTGGATGAGGTCCGCATCGATATTGACCTCGCCTATATCATTGACTATCACGGCAAAGCGAATGCCTTTCTGATTAGACAGGATACGATTAAGAAGAGTGGTCTTTCCGCTACCGAGATAGCCCGTAAGCAACAAAACAGGGATATGATTTACCATTTTCATATTTTTGATAGATGTTTGATGTCAGAAATAAGAACTTAGCGAACGCCTTAAAGTTCCGTTTCTTCCTCCACAATTTTTGTACCGTAGTCGTGTATGACAGGGGCCTAATCCAAAAAATCAGTATGAAATTTTGGATTATAATCCGAAAAATCAGGTGGATTTTTGGGATTTCTTACTGCCGGTATGGGGATTCCGTGTATGGACGCTTGGTGGATTCGCCTTGTTGGGACTCCGTATAATGGCGGTTAATTTGGCGTTAATTTTGGCGAGTAAGCCAACGGAGAAAGGGTCTTAATGTAGTTTCGTTGTAGGGAATAAAGGTCTTGCTGTGCCCGATCAATACTACCGGTATCGGCTCGGTAGCGTTACTGCCTGCTACACCTGCATAGTGGGGACTTGTGCGGTTGGCGGCGGGTTGGGATTCTATGGTCGCAAGGCGGGATTCTATGTGGCGGAGCATGGCGATCAACTGACGGGAGCGTAGTTGATTGAAGTCCATCTTCAACGGGCTACGAGTGAAGAAACTGCGCAGCGTGATACGACGGTTATCCGCCTGCTCTATCCGCGGCTGTGGCACGGTTGCCTCCACAGGGCGTTTATGGCGGTGTAACTTGGCACGGAGCATGCGGTATAGGCGTATGGGACTGACGAAAGCGTAGAACGGACGCATCTCGGTGTATATTGGCATTTCAGTGATAGCCCCCGCAGGGTCATAGTCGTTGATATTCCGAGCCGAGGCGGTGTAAGGCAAGAGATTGTCATAAGCCGTACGATAGTCGTAGCATACCGAGCCGCCCTGACAACCGCCCTTATAGACCGAAGTGTCGTGCGTAATACCGTACTCTGTCAGCACCTGATACAACGCAGGCGTGGGCATCATGCTCCAGTTAGCCGCACGAAAGAGCCACACTTTGTAGTCCGCCCGCACAGGTCGCAGCAACGCTTCGAGATAGCAGACGCACTCGCCCACCATCGCTCGGATACGCTCTATGGGCAGTGCCGCCATGTTATAGTCTTCGATGCATTGGTCAAAGTGCTTGCCGTCCCATTCGGCACGGAAATAGGAGGAATGAATATGCAGTTGCACCTCATGCCCTCTACGAACGGCATCCCGTAGTTGCTCCTCTATCTCGGCGACATGAAAGTCATCACGCCCTGTCTGTTCCCGATAGCGTCGGAAACAGAGAATCTCTGCCACATCTGCCATTATCACAAGGTGTTGCTTATATTCCTCCAACAAGTTCATTAGGCGATAGGTCGGCTCCACCATCAGTGCCTGCGGATTGCCGTCGCCATTGCCGTGTATCTCGTAATCCAAAGTGAAGAGCAGTTTATAGGTCATAACAGAGTATTTTATCGGTTGGGAGTTGTTTGTAGAGCGAGAAACCGACCTTTCGGTATAGGTTCTGCGCCCGAAGGTTGTTGTCTGCGACTACTAAATAGACCCGCTGAACTTTCCGCCGCCGTAGTTCGGCGATAAGGCGCTGCATAAGTTCCGTGCCGTAGCCCTTCCCCCGCTGTACAGGGTCTATCCAAATATCGTACAGCCACCACGAGTAACGCTTTATCTCACGGCTGAACTTACAGCGTATCACCCCACAGCCAAGCAGCGTATTTCCTTCTTTAAGCAGCATAAAACAAGACGCATAAAGTCCTGATAATGAGAGTATTGCATACCCCCCCCTATTGGTATACTTGCGTATCTCCTTATCAGGGAAATAGGCATGAACTACGGCATAATCCGCTTGGGTATACGGAACGAGTATCGGCATAGTCGGTAAGTAGATAGAAATCGGAATTACAATTTATTACTAAACAAACGAAGCAGTTTGCGCTGCGACAGCAAGAACCTTAGCAAGCGATACTTGGCGGGAGAGATGATAATACGCCCCGCCTTATTCTGCACATAGTCAGCCCCAAATCCGTGCTTAAACAAATACACGCCATAAGCAGGGTCGGTTTCTTGTGGAGCAACAGGGCAACCACCAAAATCAAAATACAATACTCCTTTTTGCTTAAAATACTCTACCGCTTTCCAATAGTAGTAAGTACCTGACCCAGTTTGCCTATTTGCTTCGCTATCACTACCTGCCATATGTCCGTATATAGTCTGCCCACCACATATAAAAGTAGCGGCTGCGACCATACGCCCTTGCCAAAAAACAGCGACCAAGTAAGTTTCATATTCCCTTAACAATTTCCGAAAGAAATCGTCGGATTTGAGCAGCATTGAAGACTGCGCATTATGAGAGATTGCCCGTTGTTGAGTAACCTCACGCAACGATTGGAAATCTTGCAAATAAGGTAATGCGTCTTCTTTATATAAAAATTTCACATCCAATTGTGCTGAATCTGCTTTCTTAATAGTACGCTTTTTCAGCCTATCAAGTTTGCTATATAATTCATCCAATGACTTAGACAAATCATACACAAAAGTGGCATTATCTTCTGAAACATCCAAATCGATTCCGTTTCCCCGCACCCAATGGGTGAGATTGAGCATTGTGATATGCGAACGCTGCGCATACGCACGCACCGCAACGAGCAGTGGCACAGTCCATTGGCTTTCCCATTCCGCAGTAGCAAAGACGGGATAACTATCGAAATAGACCGACTTGGCTATTAGGCGCACGAGTGGGACATTTCCACGCAGCGTGCCGACCCATCCGCCCACGACTTGCTCCCCGTCAAGCACGACCATGCCCCACAACGAAGAGGCATAATGCACCGGCAGCATAGGGTTGCCCCAGCGTGTGGCTTGCACAAGCGAATAGTAAGCGGAATAGTATTTCTCCGAAAGCGGAACAATCGACATAGCCATAATTGAGAATCTTAAAAAACGACACTTTTATTTAGACAGGACTTGCTTACGAGTTGGTAACGAGTTCCTAACGAGTTGGTAACGAATTTTCTGAGACTGGTATAAGACTGCTATAAGAGAGATATAACGATTTCATCTTAAAAATTGACACTTTTCGTATATAGTTCATAGAGCGTGTCTGCCACTACGGGCGTGGTATAACGGGCGGGCAATGCTGGCGACGACAAATGCCCTACCGCCATGGCTTGGCGCAAACAGTGCGCGACATCGGCAGCCTCGTAAGTGCAGAGAAACGCATTCGGCACACCCGCCACGACCTCCCGCACATCGCCCACATCGGTCGATACCACAGGACAGCCACACGCCACCGCCTCTTTGATAAACTGCGGGCTCCCCTCCGAGAACGAAGTCAGCAGCGCACAATCACACGCATTATATAGCAGCGGCATCTGCTCACGGGTATAGCCGAAGAGTTCAAGGAGAACAACACTACGACCACTCCAACCTCTCCTTACCCCTCCAGAGGAGGGGGATTCCGATGCGCTATTAGCCCCCTCTCTGAGGGGGAAGGGGGAGTCGGGAGCAGGGCTTGTGCTGTATACTATCTCCACCGCTTTCTTTGCCAATGGGTAGTTCTTCACACGGTCGGAGAACTCTTTCGAGAACAAGATATAGGTAGTATGCTCGTCCCACCCCAATCGCTTGCGGCACGCCGTTCTATCCATAGGGTGGAATGCCTCTGTATCCACCGAGCACGGCACGACTGCCGCATGACGCACCCGCCCCGCTTTCTGCAGCAGTTGCTCCGAGACAAAGATATTACAATCCGACAACCGCATCGCCAAACGAGATAACCACCTGACCGAACCGCTATTCACATCGCTGCCGTGGAAAGTGGAGAATGTCTTAGTTGAGTGTTGAGAGTTGAGAGTTGAGAGAAGTGGAGAGTGGAGAGTTGAGCGTTTGGTACAGAGTTTCGTGGTCAACGCTGCCACCAAACAGCACAGACCGCTATGCCCATGCACCATATCGGGGCGATACGAACGCACGGCTTTCGGTATGCCCCACAACGCACGGACATACCCCCGCCAACCACCGGCAATCAGGTAGTACTCCACCTCCACCCCTTTGGCACGCAATGCCTGCACCTGCTCATAGATAAAAGGCGCAACATACTCCGTATACGGAGCATAATACCGACGACTGCAAACGATTAGTACTTTCATAACACAACTACCCTACTCGACCCAAGCGAGCAGGGAACCAAATAGAACGGAAAACGAAACTTAATGCGCGAGGAGTGCCGAATAGATGGCTTGCAGCGTGCGTGCCACTTGCGGATTGGTAAGCCCCTGCGACAACAGACGCTCCCGTGCTTCGGTACGGAACTCCGAGGCAGCACTTTGCTGCTGCGAATATATGGGGGGGGGGGGGTAAAATTAAGCACCATTCGTAGCAACATAGCGAGTTCGTGCGGGTCGCGACTGTTCGCCACGGCACAACCGGTAATACGCTCTATGCGTTCCCGCACATCGCCCACATCGACAGACACTATCGGGCACCCACACGCCATCGCTTCTTTTATCACTTGCGGACTTCCCTCCTGCCGGCTTGTCAACAGCAAACAATCTGCAGCACACATCAACCGATTAACCGTAGAGCGAGAGAAACCACGGAGTTCAATTAGACTCCCCATCTCCCCCTCAAAGAGGGGGGATTCAGAGCATGCACATGCCCCATCTCTGAGGGGGAAGGAGGAGTCAGAGTTGCGTTTTGGAAGACATGCTATTACTTCCTCTGCTAATGCAGCATCTTTGACCGAGTTATCAAATGCGCCGGCAAAGAGAATAAGACGCCTATTCTGTATCTCGCTGAATGAATATACCTTACGCTCTTTACCGTCAGAAACAGTACACTGCAAGCCCATCTCTGCCAAACGCCTGCGTGCCTCCGACCGAGAGAGCAGTTGCTCCTCCGAAAGCGTTACCCCGCACGGTAGCAGTGAGTAGTTATCGCCTCTATACGCCCAAAGAGCAAACCATTTCCCTTCGGCACGCGCCGTGCGTATGTTTGCCCTCGATACAAAGATATTCCATGCTGAGAGCCGCATTGCCCACCGCGACAGCCGCAGTACACGAGGCGTGTTAATATCGCTCCCGTGGTAAGTGGTGATAACTTTAGTTGAGCGTTGAGCGTTGAGTGTTGAGTGCAGTTGAGCGTTGAGAGTTGAGTGTTGAGTGCAGTTTAGAGAAGTTGAACGTTGAGCGTTGAGCGTTGAGTGCAATTTAGAGTGGAGAGTGGATAGTTTAGCGTGTATCGTAGCCAGATTGGCAAGCAGACCGCAGAGCCCGTAGTGTGCGTGGATAATATCCGGACGCTCCGTGCATATAGTTTGCCGCAGGCGAGGTATCTCCCGCAGGTAACCACGCACCCCTTTACCCCGCACGGCATACCGCACGACCTCGTGCGAGAGGTCTTGCAACGCCTGTATTTGCTCCTCCACAAACGGAGCGAAATGCCCACCTTTGTCCGCTGCTACTATCAGGATTTTCATTGTGCTGCTACGCTTTGCTCCGTTAATGGCGGTTTTTGCTCCACTAATGACCATTAATTGACCATTAAAAGCACTACGCTTTGCTCCATTAATGCTCGTTAATTGACCATTAAAAGCACTATGCTTTGCTCTATTAATGCCCGTTAATTGACCGTTAATACTACGCCTCGGGGCGGGTGTCAGTTTTTCGAGGGGAACGGGGAGGGACGGAGACGGAACGGGAAAAAGACCTACTTTTTCTTCTTTTTGTCTTTGCTGCCGAAGAGGGAGAAATGGACATACCGCTTCGGGTTGGCTTTGAGGTCTACGACCAACGAGTCGACCGACACCACCGTTGCATCGATATTACGATACAACGACCGGTCGTGGAGCAACAGCCCTATCGTACCACTGTCGGAACGGATATCCGACACCGCCAAGTTCACATTCTCGATCGTAGTGTCCAAGCGCGCAACGGTGGCGGCAAGGTCTGCCTTATCTATATCCGCTGCGATAGAACGGATAGAGGCGATGGCACTGTCCGCATTATCCACTATCGACGGCACTTTGTTCGCCATCAGCCCCCGTATATCCCGAGAGACAACGGTCAAGTCGGTAGAGATGGTATCGATATGCGCCAACGAGTTCTTCAAGTAGTCGTTATCGAGTTGGCTGTTGAGTTGCGCTACAAGACTGTCCACGCCCGACAGCGTACTGCCCAACGAAGCAAGGAGGCTGCTCTCCATATTCTCCACCAACCCCGGCACATAACAGGTCGGGAGCATCTCGCCCGACTCTACAACACCCGCCGTAGCCACTGCGGGGAGTTGCAACTCGATCGCCATACCGCCCAACAATCCGTCTGCCACGAGTGCCATCTGCGTGCCGCGCGGGAGATCGATATCGCGGTTGATGGATATATCTACCACAAAAGCACTATCGCGCGAAAAATCGTAATGAATCTTATCCACCCGCCCTACTTTGTAGCCGTGGATATAGACCGGTGCCTGCTCCTCCAACTTATGGACATCGGTATAGACACCATGGAACGAATAGACCGACGAGAAGATATTAACGCCCTTCAGGAAATTGAATCCGAAGAACAAAAGAAAAATACACAAGGTCGCCAATACACCTACCTTGATTTCACGAATATATTTCATTTAATTATGTAATTTAGGAACTTAATTTAATTAGGAATTAGGAATGAGGAATTAGGAATTGCCGGGGCTACTGCTCTGCATGTTACTTGTTACCTGTTAACTATTCCACACCATGCATGTTAATTGTTAATTGTTAACTGTCCCCCGCTCTGCATGTTAATTGTTAATTGTTACTTGTTAATTGTATTATCCAGCAATCGGGGAAGCGGTTGCGTATCTGCTCACGCAAGCGTACGACCTCGTTGCGGTCGGTCGACTCGCCGTAGTAGTACTTATACAAGCCGTCCAACTCGAGGCACTTACACTCCAACCCATGCAGACGCGAGTCGTTGGGCGACACCGGCACACGAGATGCCAACACCTGAATGGCATAGAGCGGCTGCACAACAGGAACAGCCGCAAGCGTATCTTTCTCAGCCGCTTGTGGCTGCGCGGGAAGGGTATCGGATGACACCTTTTGCGCGGGTTCTGCTTGTGCGGCAGTCGGGGCGGGTTCGGTCTTCTGTGCCGGCACCGTATCTTGTGCGGCTGCTGCAGGTTGTGCGGCTACCGCGGCATCTAACTGCGGCACGGGCTTACGATGCACAAACTCGGCAAACGCATTGCATATCGACTGCGCTATCTCCTGTTGCCCCTGTGTGGAGTTGAGGTACTTCTCCTCCTCGGGGTTGGAGATGAACCCCATCTCGAAAAGGATACTCGGACAGGCGGACTTGAGCAACACCCAGAAAGCCGCCTGACGCACCCCCCGTTCGGCACGCTTGAGCCGCTCCACGCACTGGCGCTGCACCAAGGTAGCGAACCGCAACGACTGGTCCATATAGGCATTCTGCATCAACTCGAACATGATATACGAGTCGATGGAGTTCGGGTCAAAGCCCTGATATGCCGTCTGATAATCCGCCTCCAGTTTGATAACGGAGTTCTCGCGCATCGCCACATCGAGGTTCTTATCCATCTTCTCCGTCCCCAAGACAAAAGTCTCGACCCCCTGCGCCGTTTTCGACTCCGAGGAATTGGTATGGATACAGATAAACAAGTCCGCGTTGTTGGCATTGACGATGTCCGCACGCTGCTGGAGCGGGAGGAAGATGTCGGTTTGGCGGGTATAGACCACCTTGATGTCGGGGAACTGCTCGCTCAAGAGTTTGCCCACGAGGAGCGACACATCGAGGTTGAGAGTCTTCTCCTGCGAGATTTTGCCCACCGCCCCCGGGTCTTTGCCGCCGTGCCCCGCATCGATAACGACGGTAAAGGGCTTCTCCGCCGGCGCTTTGGCAAAGGCAGAGAACGGCAGCAACCCACCGCCGAAAAGGATAAGAAAAGAGAGAAATATAGGTTTTGCTATACGCATAGACGCACGATTAGAATGCATGGAAGATTGCACCATGGCACAATTTGGCGGCAAAGTTACACTTTTTTAGCGAAACCGCAAAGAGACGGACACATTTTTGGGCGGTATGAGCAACAAAAAACAGCCACTCATCTCGCACGAATATCCATACCACAACCATAGCACATCCATAGCACTACCCTAGCACCTATGACTTTTGCAAGGGTTTTGGAGGGGGATTATAGTTTTTTTGGGGGAGGCTTTCGGCGTTTTTCAGCCCGGCGTATACACCTCGGTGCGACCTGCTATCCCTTGCTCATCCCTTGCTTATCCCTTGCTTATCTCTTGCTACTTCCTTGCTGTACGGCAGCGTGTAAGTTTATGGGATGGTTATGTGATTCATAGGTGATTCTTAGGTGATTCTTAGGTGATTGTCCTGCGACTGTGCGTACATCTATCGGCTTCGGCGCACACCCGTCTGCATAAAAATACAGAAAAAGTGTCCTGACATTTTGGCATATCAAAAAAAAGTCGTACCTTTGCACGCTTTTTGAGTGTATATGCCTGCCGCAAGCGTACCAAACGCACGGCGACAAGCACGACACACAGGAGGCAGAAACGAATTATTCACGCTGAATTGGGCAGTGGCAGGTAGCCTGCAGTGCTGCGGCGTAGCAGGCGAGGCGTAAAAGATGTCTGTCGATTCAGCCAAAAACAAAAACAATACATGGATACTTTAAGTTACAAGACCGTGTCGGTGAACAAGACTACCGCTCAGAAGGAGTGGGTCGTTATCGACGCGCAAGACCAAGTACTTGGTCGTATGTGTACCAAAGTGGCAAAACTGCTGCGTGGCAAGTACAAACCTTCGTACACACCGAATGTGGATTGCGGTGACAATGTGATCATTATCAACGCAGACAAAGTGAAACTGACGGGCAACAAGTGGAACGACCGCATCTATATCCGCTATACGGGTTTCCCCGGTGGTCAGCGTGAGATGACTCCTGCACAGTTGTTGGAGAAAGGCGCAGACCGTCTGATTACCAAGGTGGTAAAGGGTATGCTCCCCAAGAATCGTCTGGGCGCACGCCAAATCACCAACCTGCATGTGTTTGCCGGTGCAGAGCACACTTTCCAAGCACAACAGCCCAAACAAATTGATATCAATACGCTTAAATAATAGAAGAATATGGAAGTAATTAATGCATTAGGTCGTCGTAAATCGGCAGTTGCTCGTGTTTATGTGAGTGAAGGTGCAGGCAAGATTACGATCAATGGTCGTGATATCGAAACCTATTTCCCTTCTTCTATTCTGCGCTACATTGTTCTCCAACCGCTGAACAAACTCGAGGCTGCAGAGAAGTATGATATTAAGGTAAACCTCGATGGTGGTGGCTTCAAAGGTCAGGCAGAGGCATTGCGTCTTGCAATCGCTCGTGCACTGGTGAAGATTAACCCCGAGGACAAGACTGCACTGAAGGCAGAAGGCTTTATGACTCGTGACGCTCGTGAGGTTGAGCGTAAGAAACCGGGTCAACCCAAAGCACGCAAGCACTTCCAGTTCAGCAAGCGTTAATCGACTACAACTCCAAATCGTGTGGACTCCCCTCGGCGGGATTACCACACGATTCTTTTGGAAACGCGAAAGGCTGCATAGCGGCATAGTCGCTGCATAAGGTGCGCCTGCCGAGGACTTGATATGCCCGAGGTGATAGCATTTCCGGAAGGTACGGATTATATAATTACATGACAAACTATCCAAACATTACACATCAAAATGAGAACAAATTTTGATCAACTTCTCGAGGCAGGTTGCCACTTTGGGCACCTCAAACGCAAATGGAATCCCGCAATGGCTCCTTACATCTATATGGAGCGCAACGGCATCCACATCATTGACCTGAACAAGACCGCACTGAAGATTGACGAGGCTGCAGAGGCTTTGAAGAACATCGCTAAGTCGGGTCGTCGTATCCTTTTCGTAGGTACCAAGAAGCAGGCACAAGAGACCGTAGCACAGCACGCACAAGAGGTTAGCATGCCGTACATCACCGAGCGTTGGGCCGGTGGTATGCTTACCAACTTCCCCACTATTCGTAAGGCAGTGAAGAAGATGACCACCATCGACAAGATGATGACCGACGGCACATTCGACAACATCTCGAAGCGCGAGAAACTGCAAATTACCCGTCAGCGTGAGAAACTCGAGAAGAACCTTGGTTCTATCGCCGACTTGAACCGTCTGCCGAGTGCCATCTTCGTAGTCGATGTACAGAAAGAGCATATCGCCGTAAGCGAGGCAAACCGTCTGGGTATTCCCGTATTCGGTATTGTAGATACCAACTCGAACCCGAACAATATTGACTTCGTTATTCCTGCTAACGATGACGCTAACAAGTCTATCGATGTAATCCTTGCCGCTGTTTGCGAGGCTATCAAAGAGGGACTCGAAGAGCGTAAGGTAGAGAAGGCAGACGAAGAGGCTGCACAAGCACAGGCTAACAGCGAGGCACCCGCTCCCAAAGAGCGTCGTCAGCGTGTTCGCAAGGCAGCAGCCAAAGATGAGGCTCCCGCTGCTGAAGCACCTGCCGCAGAGTAAATCCGCCGAAAAAGATGCATTCTGTTATAGCAGAACTGAATGTTCGGTTATAACAGAAATGCATATTCACTCTTAATTATTCATTCTTAATTCATAATTAGAACAATGGCTGTTACATTAGCAGATATAAAGAAACTGCGTGATATTACCGGCGCAGGTATGATGGATGTCAAAAAGGCGTTGGAAGAGGCTAACGGCGACTTCGAAGTAGCAAAGGACTTGCTCCGCAAGCGTGGTCAGGCTATTGCTGCCAAGCGTAGCGACCGTGTAGCATCGGAGGGATGCGTATTGGCAAAGGCTGTTGAAGGCTTCGGCGCTATCGTAGCCGTTAAGTGCGAGACCGACTTCGTGGCAAAGAACGCAGACTTCGTAGCAATGGTAAAACTGATTCTCGATACCGCCATCGACCAGCGTCCTGCTGACTTGGAGGCACTGAAGGCTACCAAGATTGGCGATTTCACCGTTGAGCAGGTAGTAACCGAGCGCAGTGGTGTTACGGGCGAGAAGATGGAGTTGAGCGACTACGCTTATCTCGTTGCCCCGAAAGTAGATGCATACAACCACCTTGGCAATAAGTTGTCTTCGCTCGTGGCTGTGGCTAACACCGATGCAGACCAAGAAACTGTTCATGGTATCTCCATGCAGGTAGCCGCTATGTCGCCTATCGCCCTCGATGCGGACCATGTTGCACAAGAGGTGAAAGACAAAGAGTTGGCTGTTGCTATCGAGAAAACCAAACAAGACGAGGTCAACAAGGCGATTGAGAACGCACTGCGTAAGGCTGGTATCAACCCTGCACACGCAGATAGCGAGGAGCATATCGAGTCCAATACCGCTAAGGGTTGGTTGACCGCAGAGCAGGCAGAGCAGGCACGCACCATCCGTGCAACCGTACCCGCCGAGGCAGAAGCGGCTATCAACACCAAGAAGGTAGAGATGATTGCACAAGGTCGTCTGGGTAAGTTCTTGAAAGAGAACACTCTGGTAGAGCAGGCATATATCATGAGCGATACCAAGGAACTCGTGAAGGACATCTTGAAAAAGAACAATGTCCAGATTACCGACTTCCGCCGTGTAACCCTCAACGAGGAGTAATCCGTTACAAGAAGTAACTACTGCAGCAAGAGACACGCTCTTGCCTATAGACCGCAAAGCCGTTCCTCACTAAAGGAGCGGTTTTGCTTTTTTTGCCGCATAGACCTATAGAGCCTCCAGATAGGATAGATAGGATAGATAGGATAGATAGGATAGATCGTCTATATACTCTATATAGGATAGAGCCAATAGACCGGATAGTCCTATCCACACGCTATCCTCCCGTTATCCACTCGATACCCCTTTTACAAATTTACAAATTTACAAATTTACAAATTTACAAATCTACAAATTTACAAATTCCCCATTTCCCCCTTGCATATTTCAGAAGAAAGGTGTACCTTTGCCGTCGAATAGAGAACCGGACTAAACCAAATAAACTCACTCTAAACACAATGAAAAAACTACTTTCTATTCTCTGCGCATTGACAGTATGTTTTACGACTGCCTGCGCTTCGCAAAAGACCAAAGCCGACAAAGACACGCAGCAATACCGCTACGAGATAGAGTGTGCCGGCAACGGTATACAGGGCACTTACCTTGTGAAGGTATGGAGTTACTCCAAGAAAGCCGCTGTGGCAGAGAACCAATGCCGCAAGAATGCCGTACATGGCGTGATATTCAAAGGCTACGGTGGCGGCGACGGCTGTGTGGCACAACGCGCACTCTGCAACACACCGGGGGTTGAGACCGCCAACGAGACTTATTTCAAGAGTTTCTTTGCCGATGGAGGAGAGTTCCAAAAGTACGCCTCTATCGTAGGCGGCACGACCGAGACCGTCAAGGTAGGCAAAGAATACAAGGTGGGCGTGGTAGTCAGTGTTCGCAAAGACGACCTGCGTAAAGCCCTCGAAGCCGCAGGCATTATCCGTGCGCTCAATGCCGGTTTCTAACGCCCCTACTCCACTGATAGAGAACAATCTATACAAGCAATAACAATGAAACGCACATCGATATTCCTTGCTGCAGTAGCACTCATCGCACTGCTCGCAGGCTGTGGTTCACGACGCTCGCAAGCCTCGTACGACCAACCCAGCAAAGTACTCTCCGCCAACTACGACGGCTCGTATGTTATCCGTACACAAGTACGCGCACGCAACTCCGTCTTGGCGTTTACCGATGCCCAACGCAAAGCCGTGCAAGAGGTTATCTTCGACGGCGTACAGGCAGGTTCGAACGGTATACAAGACCTCAAACCGCTCGTCTACGACAAGAACGCTCGCGAGAAATACGAGGACTATTTCAATGCATTCTTTGCCGACAACGGCGATTGGAAGAACTACTGTTCGCTCAAAGACCGTCGTGCTTTCTCCTCTACCTACGAGCGCACCCGCACTCAAATGGTACAGAATGTGACCGTCACCGTAGAGCGTGATGCACTGAAGAAACGCCTGCAAGCAGACGGTATCATTCCCGCACAAGGACGCTACGACATACAATAAAAACAGAAACGATATGAAAAAGACGCTTATCTTATGGGCAGCCACGCTCTTTGCCACACTGTCCTTTGCACAGATAAAGAAGCCCGAACTGATGGTCTTCCCCTCCGATGTATGGTGTATCAACAACGGTTACTACACCGAAGTGGAGAATATGGGCACTACCGAGAAAGTGCCTAACTACAAGCAGGCACTGCAAGAGAGTGTCGAACTCAAATTGGCTATTGCCAAAATCAACGACCTAATGGCAGAGCGGCAGTTCCCGCTCCAAAGTCTCGAACAGGCAATCAAGAATGTGGAGCAACGGCGTGCCGAAGACAATCTGACCACAAGCAAGAGCGGCAATACGCTTGCCGAAAGTCCGCTCGACGAGTTGGCACGCTCTGCCAAAGCAGACATCATTCTCGAACTCACCTGGGATGTCAAAGACCTTGGCCCAAAACATTCTGTCAGTTATGTACTCGAGGCAAAAGATGCCTATACGAGCAAGAGTATCGGCGCAGTGAGTGGTGCAGGTTCGCCCTCGATGATAGCCGATGTGGACGCCCTGCTCGAAGAGGCTATACTTGCCAATATCGACAACTTCAATATCCGCTTACAGGACTATTTCACCGAGATGCAGACTATCGGACGCGAGATAGTACTCGACATCAAAGTCTTCGACGGCAACGCTGCCGGCATTGACCTCGAGAGCGAATACGGCGACGACGAACTGATAGACATCATCAACCGATGGATGTTCCAGAACACGGTTAGCGGGCGCTACTCGATGCCGTATGCCAGCGAGAATGTAGCCAACTTCACCCAAGTGCGTATTCCCGTCTACGACGACTACGGCGTACCCGTAGACGCCAACGCCTTTGCCAAGAAACTGGCACGCATGCTCAAGAAAGAACCATACAACATTCCGAGCAAAGTACTCGTGAAAGGATTGGGCAGAGCCGTTATCGTACTCGGCGAGAAATAAGGCAATCGGTTGAGAATAAAGCAACTATCGGGCAAGCGACGCCCCTCATAACACCTACAACAATGAAAAAGATAAGTACAATCCTGTTGAGCCTCGTCTTCTCGATGACGCTCGCAGCACAAGACACACAATATCTGCCTATTTCCGTACAAGTAGAGGCAATGGACGAACCTTTCCCCGCTACGGCAACCGTACAGGTCAAGAACAAACTGACGCAACTGCTCGCCAAGAACGGCATTGCCTCTATGGACTACTTGAACCAATTCTTCATCACCGCCTTTGTCGTTCCGCAGTCGAAAGACATTGTGGCGAGTGCGCCAATGAAGATTTCGGAGACCATGGAAATGACGCTCTATATCGCCGACTATACCAATAAGGTAGTATTCGCCACTACCTCTACTACGCTGCGGGGTATAGGCGAGACCGAGAGCAAATGCTACATGAACGCCCTCAAAGGACTGAATATCAACTCGCCTGCATTGGCAGCGTTCGTCGAAGAGGGTAAGAACAAGATAGTGGCATACTACGACCACGAAGCGGACAATATCATCAAGAAAGCACAGTTCCTATCCGCACAGAAACAATACGAAGAGGCGTTGAGCATGGTGGTAACCATTCCCGCCCAATGCAGCAAGTACGACGAGGCACTGCAAACGGGGCTGACTATCTACCAGCAGTATATAGACAACCTCTGCCAAATCAATCTCGCCAAAGCACGCCAAGCATGGGCAGCAGAGCAGAACAGTGCAGGGGCGCAGAAAGCAGGTGCTTTCCTCGAGAACATTCTGCCCGACGCAGGCTGCTACGACGAAGCAACGGCACTCAACAAAGAGATAAAGGGTAAAGTGTTGGACGATTGGAAGTTTGAGATGAAACAGTACCAAGACAGCGTGGACATCGAGAAACAACGCATCAACGCGATGCGTGAAGTGGGTGTTGCCTTCGGCAAGGGGCAGCAGCCCTCGACCACCAATATCGGGTTCTTGCGCTAACCCACCGTAATTACGAATTATGAATGTAATTTCATGAAGAAACAATTCGGAATACTGACGATAGCGGCTCTGTGCGGGTCGCTATCGCTGTTTGCCGGCGTGTCGCCGGAGGCAACAGATAATACAGGCTCGGCGGGTACACTCTCCTATCGGCGTAACGCACTGAGTACCATGCTGGTCTATCACCCAGAGGACGAGTTCGGCATCAATATCTACGAGGCATTCGACAGCCTGCCTATGCCCGATAAGTACGATGACCATACGCTTGCTTTTCGCGTAATAGACAACAGCCTAATCGGCGGCGTACAACCACGCGACTCGGGACTGTACAAAGCCACCTACGGACATGCCTTAACCACCCAGGAACTGAACAAGAATGCGCAGTATATCGAGAACCTGCTCAACCAAAACCAAATGGGTAAGTACTTGGTAGCCAAATGGTTCGACTATCAAGAGGACGCTGCGGGCAATGGCACTTTCGATGTCAACCTCGTAGCCGAACGCGGGCAATATAATGCCACGGATATTGATGTCGCCGTTGCGCTGCAAACCGCCAAAGGCATTGCCACATTATCGGATGCAGGCGAGGAACTTATCGGACAAACTTTTATTCTCGTGAACGATATTACCTACATCACCGCTGAGCAGGAAGCCCAATCCGCCAAGATAGCCTTTGCCGTCATCGGCAGCCTGTTCGATGCCTTTGCGGGAGGTAACTCCGGAGCGAAGATGGCAGATGCCGTGGGGCAGATAGCCGACAGTTTCACGGGCTTTAAGGTAAAGACACATAGTTACTTGTATCAATTGGTATGGAACGATTCGGTTGCCAACACTTTCTATCGCGACTACTACACCGCCACGCCCGACTCCGCCAAGACGGCAGCATTCAAGGCGGATACGACCCTCTTCCGCCTGCGCTATGTGGCACACGAATACGAGTTCGACAAGAAGAGCACCCTCAAAGGAGAGTACGAACGCACCGAACTGGTCAAAACCATCTGCGCCCGATCGATGGACAAGAACATTGTGGCATTAGCCAAGCAATACGAGCCGTTTAAGGTGAAGACCCCTGTCTATCAGGTACTTACCTCAGATAAAGGGAAGATAGAGGGCTACGCTGCCAAGATAGGACTCAAAGAGGGTATCACTGAGTCGAGTAAATTCCAAGTAGTGCAGCGTATGCTTGACCCCGGGACAGGCAAGACCACTTACAAGTATGTCGCCACCGTAAAACCGCAGAAAGGGGCTATCTGGGACAACCGCTACAACGCCGTCAAAGAGCAAGGCGACGGTGCGAATCTTCCCTACACCACATTCAAGAAAGTAAGCGGCGGTGAGATTCTGCCCGGTATGCTCCTCATTGAGGGGAAATACAAAAAAGTAACACAGTAAGGCAGAGCGTCGGCTAACTGTTAGAAAACGGGCTAATGGACATTTCTTGTACCTACCCGTAGTTGACTTTATTTATCGGCGTTGTAGGTCATAATATATGCGTCTACCATTGCTCTTTTATATTTTGCACGGACAACCCGTTATGTACACCTATCAGTTTCTTCAGTCCGGCAAAGGAACTTTCCATCGCATTATTAGTATTGGACAACTTCAGTTCAGTGGAAGTGTAAAATGTCCAAAGTACATCCCTATTTCGCTTAAGACTTCTCACTGTCATACGCAAACGATGATGGGTATAAAAAGAATGTCCGTTATCGATAGTCGTACACTCATTGATATAACTATTCCGACTTAATAGTCATTTGGGGGCTATGGGTCATTTTGCAGTCTGCAAAATGACTATTTAGTCGGGAAATATAAGCGTGTTCTATAATACAAATTGCAGTTCCAATTGATGGTTCATAGAGGTATGTTGTATATTGCTTTGATACACACCGACAACATCTTCCGCAAAGGTTCGTGCATAATCCATAAAGCGAGTGCGAAACGCTTGCTTGTCTTTCCACGGATAATGCGTTAGTATTTCGGTGCCGTCCGGTAGCCGCATTTCCACAAGCGTTGAGTTACTATTTTGTGCGGTTGCCCTAAAAGAAGAAAATGCTGCATCTCTGCTGACGGCAAAGTCCCATGCACGGGATGACATCTGAAAACCATCTATATTTTCAAGACACCATACAATATATCTTGGTTGCTTCAATAAAATTGTTTGCAATGCATAGCCTTTATACTTTCCAAACGACAAAGAATCCGTCAAGTCGAATATATGTGAATGTTTCATATTCATTTCTTGCTATTAGTGAATGATACCGACACGCTCTGCCCAACTTAATGCGGCTTGGCGGCTCTGTTTGAAATAGCAATCGTCTAACATATCCGTCACTTGTTTCCGCACATCTAACATATCAATTGCTTTACCATCGCAAATGGCAGCCTCTGCAATGGCATTGGATAAGTGTTCTACGACAAGAGACATTACTAATTGACGACTATAGTGCGTGCTCTTAGGTACAGGGATATTGCATATCTCTTGTCCTGATTCCTTATCATATACTTGTATGCCACACAGGAACATACAGGTCGTTCCTTCGGCGACGCCTTCGATAATCAATAGTCCATGCGTATTACGAATTCCGACCTGATAGTTGAAACCGGACTTTGCCAAAAACGATTGCACAACAGATAGACCTGTGCTTGCACTAATGGATACCGGAGCGGCTGTGGCGTTTGTTTGAATCAGTTGGTTTGTCATATTATTCTGCATCAATCCGTGATACTTGCGGTTTATATTGTTATTCTTGTTTTATGTTACAAAGGTATTGCTGAAGTGTGCAACCATTCTGCACTACGAATTAGAAACTTATAGCCTTGACACTTTTCTGCAACTCTTGCACTTGGTTCTTCTCAAAGGCATTTGCTATCAAACGAGATAGTGCACACTGTACATCCGATTGATTGAGCAAACGATGTTGATTCTGTGCTTCTTTCAAAATCAACTCTTCTAATAATTTAGAAGTTAGTCGCTTCACCAAATCTTTGCTATAGAATGCACCGCCATACATTGGGTATTTCTTTTCCGCAAGCAGAGTTTTGGTATGGAGGTCATAAATCTGAAGCCCATTGAGGAATGTAGCCGAATAGCCTGTACCAACATCCTCTTTTATGAGCAATCCCTCTACAAAACGCACGGCATTGAAATAGGTGTTGCCGATTGCAGAAGTATATCCGTTACCGACAAAAGCATTCATAGGCTGTGAATAACTATAACAGGCAGGAGTGGCGAGTCCAAAACTGCGGAAAAGGGCGATATCATTTGTCATAAATCCGGTGCGTCATATCCGTGCCGCTTGCGGTTTTTGGTTGGTTGTTTCTGATTCCGTTTGCAAAAGTACTGCCTAACTATGCAATGGTTCTACATAGTTAGGCAGAAACATTAGTCTATATTCCAATACGCTTCGGGGTCGCCCTCAAATGCGGCGTCAATATCGTCGTCTGAGAATCCCTCTATGTCGTGTGCATACGAGCCTGCATATTTGTCGTGGCTGTAGTATTCGTCATCATCGTAGTACATATTTTACACCTCCTTTTTATTGTTTCTATGATTATATGAGTTTTGCTTTTAAGAAGGAACCTTGTTTGTAGCAGAAATACAGACCGGGTTTATGATGTGAGTTTGTCTATGACAAATATAATGATTATTCCAAGAACGATAAATAGTAACATATTATTCCCCCTTTCTTCCCCAAATGAAATACCACAATGCAAAAGCGATGAGACCTGTAATGAAAGCAGCCATAATCTATATACACTGGTTTGTGTCGTGCGCAACCTTTATGAAGTTAGTATTATTTCTGATTTAGTGTTTGTGGTTCGAGTCTAATAAATTGCTTATTCCTGAGAATGTGCCACTGATAAATGCAATTATCAACCCGAAAAAACTATACACCGCAGTTACGATTTCTTTCCAGAAAACGATGATAAGAATAATAGCAAGAATTGTCATAAGTCAAATACTTTTTAGTTGGTTACATACTCTTATGCGCTATACGAGCAAAAGGTAACCCATAAAAAGCAAAAAAGTTAGAAATCTCTCGATTCCTAACTTTCTTCCTCTTGAATGCGACTTATGTTTTAAGATGTTATGGGACTTAGTCCAACATTATGAATCCTGCCCAATAGACGGGGTCGGCGTACATGCGGTCGCCATATTCGTCTACGGCATATCGTACTGCGTTTTGCGCATTGCGGAAGGCTTCTCGTTTGGACTGTTTCTTCTCTATCCAATTGGTATAGAACTCCGTCATGAGCATTTGGGTGGCGTTGTCATTTACCGGCCAAAGGGACATGATAATGGTCTGTGCGCCGGCTTGTTTGAAGGCTCGTTGCAATCCAAATACGCCATCACCGGTTATCTCACCTTTACCTGTTTCGCAAGCAGAAAGGACAACCA
The DNA here is from genome assembly GCA_963619585.1 of Azospirillum sp. CAG:239. Classification (GTDB taxonomy): domain Bacteria; phylum Bacteroidota; class Bacteroidia; order Bacteroidales; family Paludibacteraceae; genus Colicola. The sequence continues at coordinate 9,150 of CAVEXR010000010.1, read as the reverse complement.
AATCGGCATCTCTTAAATCGAGAAGGGAAATCTCTTTAGCAGTTAAGACACCATCTTGTACGCCTTCCGGTAAGTCGGCGCTATGTCCTTGTAATGCTGTATTGGCACCGGCGAAGAGCAGTCCACAACGGTTGAGTGGATCAATGGTAGGAGGCACCGGCATATCATATCCCATAGACATAAACATACGCTGGGTAAAATAGTCTTTCTTGTGTGCTGTGGAGTCCTCCCAGAAGAAACCGTGCGTAGCGATATGCAGGATATTCTGATGTTTGCCACTCAATGCCTTGAAGGATTCTTCGTTAGCAGCAGTGGATGTGAATAATTGTACTTGTAGGTGGTTATTCTGAAGCATTTGGTTGATGTGTTCCACCTCTTGCTTTGTGCCCTTAAGGTATTTGACGGAGCCACGGTCAATGGTGTCGCTGATGATGCCTCGCGATGCAAGCAGGTCGGTAGTGTTGTATGCCTCACTCTCGGCAAGCAGTTCATCGGTATTGACATCGTAATGTATGCCACCGTAGAGTGTAGCGGTGGTGTGGCGAATGTTGTCCTTGTGCGTTACTATCTCGCGTGTAGAGGACAGACGCACCAAGTTATACATATCTGCCATAGTGTGCGTTTCATCGTATGGAAGAGCTTCTATGGCGAGTTGGTGCAATAGACCCGATGGGGAGAAATAGACAGTCTCGCCTTGACGAATATACGGCAGTATCTTACTCCAAACTTTCTTAGTGAGTTCTGCACCATTTGCATCATAGTTATAGGTGTTATCGTATTTAGGTTTCCCATCTACAAGAGGGTTAATAAGTGGTAACACTTCTTTTTCTTCAAAGAGGGGGATCATTTCTGGATACTTACTATTGTGGCGCAATAGCAAGGCGCAGTACATAGTGGAATCAGAGGTTGTTACTTTATTCTCTTTTTGGAGAATGGGGAAGTGAATGAACTCAATCGCGATAACTGTAGAAGGTATACTCTTTAGAACATCTTGATATTTAACTGTCTTGAAGTATAACGGTAATTTATAGGCAATCTCTTTATCCAGAAGTTCACATTCTTCATTGAGTTCATATAATAACTCCTTTTCGATCTTGTCTTCATTATGTGATTGAATTGCTATTATTTGTGTGCGCTTCTGTTTCAATGTATTCCATAAGGATAATATTTCGTTATTATTTGATTTTTCTATAAATGATAAGCGCTGGCGTTCCACATCTAATAGAATACCTTTTTGC
>CAVEXR010000010.1:6377-7902 GCA_963619585.1 Azospirillum sp. CAG:239 | reverse complement strand
CTGTTTCATAGGCATATTGTTTTCCTTCTATCTTATTGTTCCATGCCTCCCAAATCATATTATAACTATAATCAATGAAATTTTCTTGAAATTGTTTCCAATATTGAGATCTTTGACTATCTGATAATAAAGAAAAGTGTTTATTGATGCATTCATCTACATAAGACACCACATATCCTAAATCTTTCAGACACTCCACTAAATTACCAGATAGCCATTCTGTATAGGCTAGATTTGAACAAATTACATATATGTCCGAACCAGAAAAAGCATAAATAGAGTATGCTTTTTTAAACGATTCAATAGATTTTTCCCATTTTCCCCATAAACAATATAAATTGCCCAATGCATTATATGTCAATGCGCATAGTTCTGACTGATTGCCTATACAAGTTTCCCTTATCCGTAATGTTTGTAAATACTTTTGTTCCGCGGCAAAGAAATTCTCTTGATAAAGTTCAATATCGCCCATAAGATGCAGAATAGAAGCATAAGTAAGATTGTCTTTTCCATTTAATTCTTCACAATATGCTAGAGCCTCATAAGCATAGTTTTTAGCTGTGTCTAGTTGGTTTGTTTGCAAATATAGTTCCGATAAGTTTTTTAGAATTGAAGCATAAGCCCCTCCCTTTCCAAAGCCATAGATAGTATCAAATGGGATTTGACTAATATTATAGGCTTGTAATAGACACCTTTCGGCATCTTCCCATAAACCATTATGAGAATACAATGAACTTAAATTATTGAGAACCGTTGCATAATTCCTATCTTGCCCCTTTGTCGTTGTTTCAATAAGATAAACAGCATTCCTAAAATACTTCTCGGCTTTAGTAAAATCCTCATCAGAATAACTCAATCCTAATCCATTCAGTGCTTCTATTTTTTTCGAAGTCAAATTACTATCATTGTGACAAAAGTCGAGTATTTTTTGGTATGTAGAAATACTTTTATGTTTATCATAACTAATTCTGTAGGTGGTTGCTAATCCTAACAATAAATCAAGATACTTCTCTGATATTCCATGATTTTTCCTTTCTATAGCACTGGCAATATTGAGGCATTTTAGGCTTTCGCTATAATTATATGTATTATAATTGCTCAATGCATAACTATACAATTGGTCTATATATTTATCGCTGTTTTCGCCATAAAATATTTTTGTAAGATCCATACATTTTCTATGATATACAACACAATTATCGTAGTTTTTATCCAAGTCATACATAATAGCTAATGAAGAAAACACATCAATTAAATACTTATTATAACTAGTTCCGGCCATTGTTAATCGTTTTTCTAAATCTAATAGGATATCTGTGGCTTTCTCAATTTGGTGGGTGTATGAATATATAGACGCCAACGATAACTTTTCCAGTATATATTGTGAGGATAATTCTCCGTATAGTTCTTTTGCTAATGGTATTGATAGCAAATTATAGTATTCTGCTTCAGAATACTGTATTTTCTGTCTATAATTCAATGCCAATTGGCTGTATGCGAAATATATTGCTCCTTTATAGGTAAC
>CAVEXR010000010.1:5228-6367 GCA_963619585.1 Azospirillum sp. CAG:239 | reverse complement strand
ATTCATTTGCATGACTTTCATTAGGGTAAGTATAACATCATCTTTATCTACATTGATAGATTGAATAATATTAAGTGCCATATTATATACATTAATAGACTTATCGTATTTTTCATAAGTAAAATACCGTAGTCCAAGTCCTTCCAAAATAGTAATGTTATAAGTTTTTGGATGTTCGCATACTAACTTAGAAGCCTTTTCGGAATATTCTATTTCATTTAGGGTGTCATTTTGGTGTGCATAAGCATTAGCAATATCATCAAGTATGAATATATAATGTTCTATAAAGCGTCCTGTGTATTCTTCTCCATAATAGGATAAGGCTTTGAAATACACGGAATCCGCTTTATGTATATCTTTCATATAACGATAAGAGTCCCCTATACGTTGGAGGACAAAAGCATATTCTTCTGTATTCATTTGACCTGAATATAGAATATGAAGTTGCTCCTCACTAAATAAGATACTTCCTTTGTATTCTTTTCTTAAAAGTAGAATAGTCGCACAATGCCCCAAACTACGATAAGTTTGATATTGATATGGTACTTGAAGCAACTTATTTGCTGCTTCAGTTGAATATGGTTCTGTATTACCCCGAGTAGATTCTTCGTATATATAATCCAAACATATGGCATATTCCTTGGGCTGATTTTTGATCCTTTCCAAATTATCTAAAGCAGAACGATAATTCCCCTTATCCGTATCTTCTACTATCCATTCTATAAACAAATCTGTAATAGATGATTGCGCAAAAAGATTCATAGATATTATTATAGTGCTTATTATGAGAAATGTGCGTTTCATAGTTGATTTGTAATATTATCGTATTCTTCATATGGGCAGCAATCATTTTTAAGGTAGTAGACAATATCTTCTGCGGGTAAAACGCGAAGAACATTATCGTAATCTCTATATCGAACTGCCATACCTATCAAATTCTTATCTTTATCAAACACGGGGGAACCACTTAAACCTTCAAATTCAGCATTCGTTGCTATCTGAAAGACTTTAAATTCGTAGAGTTTATCTCCATCGCATTGTCCAATATATTTCATGTTACTATAGAAATATGGTTTATATTCCCACATAACAGCACCAATTGGATTAAGAATCTTACCTGCTACATAATACTCCCTATC
>CAVEXR010000010.1:0-5218 GCA_963619585.1 Azospirillum sp. CAG:239 | reverse complement strand
TTATACATTCAAAACTTTTATGATGACAGGAGGCATCATCTGCATCTTTCAGCCTATGGTTGAGACAAACAACTGATTTCTTAAAATTTTCTCTATTAACACTACAAAATGCGAAGTCAATTCTTTCATCAAAACATGGGAAGACGAATTTTCCTGCATCATCTGGCACTTTGTATAAATCTATATACTGCCATTTTTCAACTTGTATTGCGCGAGTTGCGAGACCTGTAGCATTAGCATGAAGGATAAAGCAAATTTTGTCTAATTGCATCAAATCGGGTGCAACGGCATGATTTGCTGTAAGAAAATACGGATAGCCGTTATACATAACAAAGAAACCATTGGCTATATTATATTCAGTTTTAGAGGTATAGGCTATGATTTGCTGTGAGTATTTAATAATGTCTTCTATTACCATAAAGGATTATGTTTAATTAAAAAGTTGATGGAGGTCTCTTTGCAGAGAACCTCCGCCAACCCGAAATGAAAGGATTTACCCATCGCACCAATCATAAGTTTTATCATCCTCTTTAGTGTCATTATAAGCACACATTAAATTTGTGTAATACTCTACCTATGATTCAGACTATAACTATTTGGCACGATAAAAATCGGCATTTATGGTGTACGAATCTAATCCCAGAATGATTGCAAGCAAGCAATTCTTCAATGTAGATTGGGCAACCTTCTTGTGCCCAATCTACTGAATGAATATTTTTAATTTATCCATTGTAATAAATTGGTCTATACATCACTGTTGTCGTTTTTGAGGTGTTTTGCGAAAGATCAAAAAACAGTGTTGCGTTAATACTACTCCTATATGGCAGTGACCTACTCTCCCACATTATTTGCAGTACCATTGGCGTTACTGAGTTTAACGACCCTGTTCGGAATGGGAAGGGGTGGAACCTCAGTACTATAGCCACCATATATCTTTGTATCTACTCGAACAAACGCCTACCACGGACAGCCGTTGCTATCAGTGGTAGGCGTTGAAGATTTGATGGGCTTACCGAATTAGTTGGTGGCGATTACATAGTTGTTATAGACACCTCCACGGTTGACAATCTTAATACGGAAAAGACCCGTCCAACGAGGGTAGAAACGAACATAGCAATCGTCTGTATAATCCACATCGCTGGCAATCAAATTGCCATTCTGGTCATATACATAGAGATCCAAATCGGTATCGCCATCACCGGATACTACTACCTCGGCAAGTTCATTTGCCCAAAACTTGGCATCATAATAGGTATAACTGCGTGCGCTGACAGCACCATAAGCATACTTTGCACCACCTACAGCACCACGAGCACCTTCTGCTACTGCGGCTAACTTATTCTCCACCTTCTGAGCCATAGCAAGCAAGGTTGCATCATCGTCGGCATACTCTTTGGCTGTAGCAAGCAGTTCTTGGGGGCAAAAAGATTTTACTTGACCTTTTGCCACTTCGTCTGCATTCGTTTCGCCTTGTTCTATCTGGGCGTCTAATGCTTGCGTAGGAACACCTGCAAGAATGTTGGCAGCCTCGATAAGAGCAGAAGCCGATTCTACTTCGTAGCCATATTTCGCCAAATCGTTGGCGGTACGAATGGCACTGATTTCCTGAGAAGCCGATTGAGGCAATGCCTCTTTCTCTTCACTTACTTTTGCAGCCTTGCTGCAAGATACCATCGCAGCACTGAGTGCTATGACGGCAAGAAACATAGATTTCTTCATAATGATAAATGTATTAGTTAATTAGTTTGTTAGAATATACTTTGCGTTTTGCCCGATGCCGTCGTCTCTATGACCGGTGTTTGGGTAAAGGGTACGACATTGGAAATAGTTGCACGGATAGAACGCTGCACATCTTGGCAAGGCGTATCGCCTAACTTGTCTTTCTGCAAACTAAGTGCGTAGGTCAACGAGCCATTTCCCTTGTATTCGTAATTAGACTGATATGATTTGCAGGCAGAGATAAAGACCCAGTCTATCTCGGCACCGGTCGTACCAACAAAAGGTTTTGCTTGCCCGGGAATGACAAAGGCATCGGATGTGCCTCGTACAACAATAGTATCTTCATCCCCACGCGAGGCATCACCACTATGGCAAGCGTCTGCGACCACGGTGAGTTTTCCTTTTTCGCCTATTCGGGTACGCAACTGGTGTAACCACGCATTGAGTTGGTCGTCAAGGATATGGTTCTCTCCCTCATATTTCCCTTTGGCATAAGCAAATTGTGCATCGTACGGAACCCACGCCTCGTCCAAACCGTCTTCTTCGTCGCCATGAATATCGGTTATCTGCTGCCCATGTCCAGAGAAATGGATGTAGATGACATCTCCCAACAGAGCCTTATCGATAAGCGTATTCATAGCCTGCCGAATGGCTGCCGCTGTGGCTTGCTCGTTTTTCAGTTCTGTAATATCGGCTTTCTTAAATCCATTGGCAATGAGCATATCTTCCACGATAGGAATGTCCTTATCCCCATTGATTTGTTTCCAACCGCTCTCTTTGGGATAAGCCCCGATACCAATAACCAATGCGCGTTTGGTGGCATTCGAAGTTGTTGTAGTGAGTAGTAATACTCCAATCAAGATACCGGCTATGCGTTTCATGTTGTTGTTCAATTATAGTGCATTTAACATTGCCTGTGCCTGCTCAGTATAGTGACCACCGCCTGCTGCGATCTGTCGGAGCAGGCGTTTGGCACGGAAGATATGCTTTTGGTGCATTTCGCACAATGTATATAGCCATTGGGCTTGTTCGTATATCTCTTGGCATTCTTCGGGCGTGAGGTCATCCTGCGATACTGCAGTCTGCTCCATAAGAGAGTGTGCAATGGGTGCGGCTTCACTCCAACGCTCTTGCGAGACAAGCGAATAAACCTGTTCCAACTGCGCTTGAGGCGAATCGGGAGTGCCGCCTCGAGAAGGCGACAGCGAGATCCCCTGAGCATACTCGGTACTCAAACGAACCATGGTTTGGGCAAGCGGTACCAAAACAAATGCAATACACAAGGCAGCAACCATAGAGAATGTGCCTATAGACCAACCGGACAAGCGAATGAGGCGTTGCTTCCTTGCTCGATTAGCACGCATTTGTTTCTCTTGTTCTTGCAGTTGTTCGCGCAGCCCACGCTCACGGATGGCTCGAATGATTTCTTTCTGCATTTCCATTTCAGCGGATAAGTTTTCACTATCTAATGAGTTGGCGTTGGCAGAAAGTAACCGTTCAAACTCTTTTCTTTCTTCCGGCGGCATTTGGTCGGAGAGATAAGCGTCTATTTTTTCGGTTCTATCAATAGGATTCATGACTCTTACAACTTGTTTTGAGTTTGTTCATACATTTGTTCTTCTGGGTCTTGGCACTATTGGCATTGGCGTAGTTCAAATCTTGTGCGATTTTCTCCCAAGACAGGTTCTCCCAATAGAATTTCAGCAGTAGGGGAGCACACGGTTGTCCCATCTGACTGACCATATTGTGCACTAGTCGGTAACGCTCCTCTTGCTCAAATGCGGGGAGTCCTCCTTGTAGAATATCGGTGGCAGGCAGGGATTTGGCTTGGGTACTTTGTTTGTACAGATTCGTTCGACGCTCCCATTCCGCCACGCATTCCTCGTGAGTATGACTCGGTGCGAAAAGGCGCATAGGTTCTTCCACCTCGGCCAACCACACAAAATAGGGGTCTTCTGAGATTTGTTGCGTAACGATTGGAGTTTCTATGGAATTGAGAGTGATTTCCTTTTTCTTGCGAATGTACTCCAGCGCAACTCGTTCGCCGACACCATACAAATAACCTGAAAGGGTAGTCGTTAGATTCTCCTCCGTCAGTTTGTCGTCCTGAATATTTCGCCACAAACGAATAACCGAATCTTGGAAAATGTCCGACAATAAGTCCTCATCCTTGATGTTGAATTTGCGGCTGATATTCTTGCGAAAGTCGCTGCGGCATCGTGCATAGAATGAGTTGATTCCCTGCTGGTCGTTAGAGCGAAAGGCTGCTATGTAGTTGTGGTCTGTCATTTATTATTGGAAGGCTGAGTTCTTTATGTAGAAACTATGTGTTTTTGGGTGCGGTATAGATATAAAAAAAACGTGGAACTGTTGCTGTTCCACGTATCAATGCCTTCGCATTGCCATTACAAGTAAAACAGCAACCGAAGTCCACGCCGTATGCATTGAAACCACATATACCTAACATCAATCTGCTTGACTGCGTATAACAATCTGTTTACGCATGGCAAGCCGGTATATGTGTACACAAATACACACCCATGAACATCCATCGGTCGCATTGTTCTGCTTGTAAATCCAAAAGTTGCGAAGTTTTGAAGTGCAAAACAAGCGTCGCATGAACGCTCTTAATATGTCGGCAGGTCTTTCAACCTGCGGGCAAGAACACTTCCTCACCCTACCACCCGAAAAAGAGACATATCCCCATCACGGCGTGGCTCCTGCGGCTTTACATCCCGCTGATGCCGCTGTTTATAGTCTGCGGAAAGACTGCGTCGGTAGGCTAAGGCAGAGGTCTTTAATCTTTTTACGCTGCAAAGGTAGTATTTTTAATTGAGATAGACAAGAGGGGGAAAGAATTCGGAACGCTATTCGATTAGGAGTTAGGAGTGGGAAGTTCGGGGATTGGGCGGCAACGGTTTGGAAATGTTTGCTTTTTGATAAGTGATTGTTATGGAATTGTTAGGAGATTGGTAGGGGATTGGGCGGGTTTAGGGAGGGTTTAGGGAGGTAAAAACAGGGGAAGAACATGGGTTGTCATAGTATCGTCATATAATCGAATATGCTAAATAATTTGGTAATGCTTCGGTTATGCTTCGGTAATAGTTCGGTAATAGTTCAAGATGAATACGACGAAGGTACTACTTTTTCTATGTTCAAGTAAATGAATGATGGGGAGAAATACGGGATTTGATGTGATAAAGTTGCGGTTAAAATAAGATAATGCACAAAGGGGACTATGGGGATGTTTTGGTATGAGAAAGATTGATTTGCCTCCCCTTGCGCTCTGTTTTTGGGTACGAGAAAGGTGTATCAGCCTACGCTATCGCTGTGTTTTAGGGTATGAGAAAGGTCTATGAGCCTACACTATCGCTGTGTGTTAAGACTATACAACCACAAGCACTGCGTTTTAGTCTATAAGCCTTCTATATCGCTGTGTTTTTAGACTTAATAGTCATTTTGCAGTCTGAAAAAAGGCAGTACCTCTCTAATAGTCATT
>CAVEXR010000009.1:31068-73486 GCA_963619585.1 Azospirillum sp. CAG:239 | reverse complement strand
GTGACTGAGTGAGAATCAAGTAGATGCAGTCAAAAAACAAAAAGCGCACAAAAGTATTTTCAGTCCATAATTTATTGAAATAATTAATCTGGGAAATTATAGAAGTCCCCTTAAGGTAATTAGTAATATAAAAATGAGCAAACCCTATTTAGACAACAATGGAAAGGCACTGCCTTATCCATGGTTGATCAACACGGTGCTGTGGTTAGTAGGCGGCAGCCAGACGATTCGTCTGCGCTTTTGGAGTCGTCATCCTCGCCATGCAGCCGAGAAGACATTGCGTGATATACTCAATATCTCGCGTGATACCGTCTATGGACGCGAACATCATTTCGATATTATACTCTCTGCCACCAATGCGGAAGACTTGTTCCGCCTCTATCGGCAGTATGTACCGGTCAATGATAGTTTCGAGACACTGCGTCCGTATGTAGAGCGGCACAAGAACGGCGAAGAGGATGTGCTTTTCCCCGGTAAGCCGGATATGTACGCTACTACTTCCGGTACCACTTCGGAGCCGAAATGGATACCGATGACGCATAAGTACCTAAAAGATGTGTACGGCAAAATGTCGCATATCTGGACATGGAACTTTGTTAAACACCGCAGCCGTATCTTTGCGGGACATATATTCCCTATTGTCGGCAAGGAGTTGGAGGGCTATGCCCCCGATGGCACACTGTTCGGTTCGGTCAGTGGCGTGTTGGTACGAGATATTCCGGCGATAATCAAGAAACACTATATTGCTCCCGCATCGGTAATGTCTATCGGCGACTATGCCGCTCGTAACTACACGCTGATGCGATTGGCTATGCAGCACCGCGATGTGACATTGTGGTCAACCGCCAACCCATCCACTATCTTGGAATTGCTCCGTACGGTGGAGGAGAATGCGAACACGCTGATAGATGATATCGAAAAAGGTACGCTCAGTTACGATTTCGATATATCCGATTATATTCGTGAGGAGTTAGACGCTTATATGCAACCGCGTCCGGAGCGTGCAGAGGAACTCCGCCAAATTCTCAAGGAAAAAGGAAAACTCGAGCCGAAGGACTACTGGCCGTGGCTGCAATACCTTTCGACTTGGAAGTGTGGCAATACGAAGATATACATGGATAAGTACATGGATGCCTTCGACTGGAGCAAAACTTACTATCAGGAGTTGGGCTATATCGCCACGGAGTGCCGCTTTGGTTTCTCGCTTGACGACACCAATGAGTCGGTATTGTTCCCGCAGTTCCACTACTATGAGTTTGTGGCAGAGGACGAATTGGACAGCCCCGAGAAACATTTCCTGCAAATCGATGAGTTGGAGCAGGGCAAACGCTATTGTGCGTATGTGACCACCTACTCAGGCTTGTTCCGTTACAATATGAACGACTTGGTCGAGGTAGGCGGCAAATTCTATAAGACACCGACCGTACACATGATATCCAAAGTGAATGGTATTGTGTCCATGACCGGTGAGAAACTCTATGAGCCGCAGTTTATCGAGGCGGTGCATAAGGCAGAGGCAGAAACCGGAATAAAGACCAAGTTCTTTGTCGGTTTTGCGGATGTTAAGGAGTCGCTCTATCATTTCTACTACGAGTTTATGGACGAAGCCATAGGGCAGAAAGAAGCGGATGAGTTCACCAAGGTAGTGGATAAACACCTGCAGGAGATTAATATCGAGTATGAGTCGAAACGGGCATCATTCCGTCTACATACCCCGCAAGCACATATTTTGCTCAACAATGCGTATGCACGCTTCAAAGCCGCTTGTCTGAAAGATGGTTTCCGTGACGGACAGTTTAAGTTCAACCTTCTGATGCAGGATGAGAAACGCCGCAACAAGTTCAGTCTGATTGAGCGTTTGGAAACGGGTTATGATAACTTTGCCACGCGTATTCTGGAACAGGCGAATAAGATTGACGACCAGATGACGCAACGCCGCCGTGAGCGGGAACAACGCGCCAAAGAGCGTGAGGCAAAGCGGGCAGAACGAAATGCAAAGCGTCGCCAATAAAGACTTAACTTGCTATGACTTTGCCCCCTATTGACAGACTCACACCGGAGATTCGAGCCGTAGTGTTCGACCTGGATGGCACGCTTTACGACAAGCATTGCTTGCCCCGCTATCTTATGTTGCACAACCTGTGGGCATTGCCATTGTTGGTGGCAGAACGCAGGACACGCAAGCAACTGCGGGGGCAGTATTTTGGTTCGGAGAGTGCATTTTACGATGCGTTCTTTGCGGCAATGAGTAAGGGGCATTGGTTCTCCGAGAGTATGGCAAGCCGTTGGTATTTCGGCTATTATATGCCCTCAATGGTGCGTGTGATAGCGAAACACTGTCGGCAGAATGACGGAGTAGAGGAGTGGCTTTCCGTTTGTCGGGAGCGGCAAATCGCTGTGGCAATCTATTCGGATTATGGCTGTGTGGAAGAAAAACTGCACGCTTTGGGATTGTCAAGTGAGAACTTTGCCTATATAGTATCAGCCCCCGAACTCGGTGGCTTGAAACCGGCAAAGGAATGTGCAAAACAGGTAGTAGCGCACCTGCAAACACAAATACAAGTAGAAGTGCATACGCCCCTGCAAGTAGAAGCGCAAACACAAGCACAAGCACAAATGCAAGCAGAAGCACATACGCACCCATCAACTTATTCCGAAATCACGCCGCAGAACTGTCTATTCGTAGGCGACCGCACCGATACCGACGAAGCCTCCGCCCGTGCGATATGCGCACAATTTGCATTAGTACAATAGATTTCTCCCCACCAAGGAAATAGGTACTCCTTCAACCGCCTTACGCTTCACGCCTGCAACAAATGAGCCGTAAGGCTCAAATAGGACAAATTATTCTGTGCATATAATTCATAATTCGTAATTCATAATTCATAATTAGAAATGAATATTCGTTACAAGGATTTGGAAACCGAGCCGGGAGTATATATTCCCAATGAAGGAATAGACTATCCCGAGAATGACCCATACGAACATCTTTATCACCCAGTGTATGACCGCAAAGTGGTGGTCGATGAGCATTATCCCTATATCGATGACAGTCTGAAATTCCGTATCTTGAACGCATCGATGTGGGACTTGTTGCTAAAGTTTGCTATCGGTACGATGCTCCGTGTGAAAATGGGATTGCGTATACGGGGACGAGAGAACCTCAAGAAATACAAAGATGTGCTGAAGGGGGGGGCAATTACTATATCCAACCACATGTACAAGTTCGATTGTCCGTGTGTGTTGATAGCAGTGCAGGCGAAGCATACCACCCGTATTCCGATGTTTGCGCCTAATTTCTCCACCAAAGACAATTTCTTTCTGCGTGTGGTAGGCGGTATTCCTATTCCGCAGCAGGAGGGTGGTATGGCAGCACTTAAGAAGTTCAACGAGGCATTCGATGAGTTCCATCGGCGTGGCTATTGGTTCCACATCTTCCCCGAAGCGGCTCGTTGGGATTTCTATAAGCCTGTTCGCCCATTCCAAAAGGGTGCTTTCTCTATGGCATACAAATACGATATGCCTCTTTTGCCGTGTGCAATTACCTATCGTGAGCGTACGGGTATTTACCGCCTGTTTGGGCGGAAAGAGTTGCCGTTGTTGCAGGTAGAGATAGGCGAACCGATACTGCCCAATCGCAACAACCCACGCGGTATAGAGGTAGAGCGTCTGCGTGAGGAGGCACACCAAACCATCGTCCGCATGGCAGGCATAACAAAAAACACCTGGTCGGTATCATACAACAATGCATAACCGATGTGTCCCCCACGCCATTTATAAATTTATACATTTACACATTTACAAATTAACAGAGATGCGTCGCCTGGTGCCTTATATTGCTGTCTTGACGGCAATGATTATTTGGTCTGCTTCGGGTATTGCCATTAAGGAAGCACTTATTGCCTTGCCGCCTATGACGCTGATAGTCATGCGTTTTACGCTTGCTGTGGTATTGATGTTGGTTATCGGTCTGCTTGCCCGCAAGAGTGATATGCTTGCCCTGCAGCGGCTCGACAAAAAGGATATACCGCTCTTTCTCCTGGGTGGGGTGATGCAGCCTTTCCTGTACTATATTCTTGAGACTTTCAGTTATCGTGAGTTATCTTCGCCTACGATTGCCGAGGCGTTGCTCAGTACAAGTCCGCTCTTGGCACCTTTTTTTGCTTTTGTCTTGCTTCGGGAGCGTGTGACGATTTATAATGTCTTGGGTATTCTCATCTCTACGGTTGGTATGCTGCTCTTGGTGCTGGTCGGTGCAGCAGATTTCAATATCGGCAACCCGTGGGGTATTGCGTTGGCGTTTGCCGCCGTTTGCACGGCGGTGTTCTATACGATTATTCTGCGCCGTATCCCCACCAAGTACAACTCCCTATCGGTGGTATTCTATGTCCAACTGACCTCGCTCGTGCTGTTCTATCCTCTGTGGGGTATTTGGGAAGGGAACACTTTTGTTGCGCATCTGCAGGCGGCAGACTCTGCGCAGTTGCTGCGTTCGCTCCTGGGGGTGGGGTATTTGGCAGTCTTTGCGTCGGTCGTGGCGTTCATCTGTTTCTGCTATACCGTGCGTCAGATAGGGGTTACCCGTACCAATGCGTTCAACAATGTACGCCCTGCATTTACGGCACTTTGGATGCTCCTTTTCTTTGATGAGCAACTCCCGTGGGCAAAATGGGTGGGTATTTTGCTGATTATTGTGGGGCTTTTTGTCTGTCAAAAACAGAAAAAAGCAAGCAAGCAGTAGTTTATTTTTGGCTATTTCGCAAAATCTTTGTACCTTTGCAGCAGTAATGTGCTTAAGTCCCCTTTGGTAGGGAGCGATGGTATGAAAATTAAGGGGACTTCTATAAATTGCTTTGTAGTGATTTTTGGAATTTTGGATAGCAGATACTTGGTTGGAGCGAAGGAGCAATGCGGGCATTGTGACTGAGTGAGAATCAAGTAGATACAGCCAAAAAACAAAAAGCGCACAAAAGTGTTTACAGTCCCTAATCTGTTGAAATTATTATTAAACGGGGAATTTATAGAAGTCCCCTTTAGACTGAATGGAACATATTTACACGCCTGAGTTTTTTAACGACCTGCTCTTTGTCATGTTTATTGTAGGGTTGGTTGTATTTGTAACGCTTTATTTTGTGGATGCTGGGTATGGCAAGATGCGTACCGAGAAGTGGGGACCTGCTATCAGCAACAAAGTGGGTTGGTTTTTGATGGAAGCACCGGTGTTTATTGTGGTGCTTTATCTCTACTTGAAGTCTCTATCCATGTACGATGGTGTTACGAAGAATGCTCCCTATTGGGTGTTCTTGTTGCTCTTTGAGTTCCACTATTTCCAACGCTCTTTTGTGTTCCCCTGCCTTCTGAAAGGCAAGAGTAAGATGCCCGTAGTGATTATGGCGCTTTCTGTAGTGTGGAATTTGATTAACGGCTATGTGCAGGGCTATTGGCTCTTCCATTTGGCGCCCCAAGATGAGGCGTATTCGCAACTCTATACCGCTGCGTGGTTGGTAGACCCTCGTTTCATTGTCGGTACTTGTATCTTTATTATCGGATTGTGTATCAATCTGCATTCGGACTATGTGGTACGCCACTTGCGTAAGCCGGGTGATACCAACCACTATCTACCTAAGAAGGGGCTTTATAAATATGTGACGAGCGCCAACTATCTGGGCGAGATTACGGAATGGCTCGGCTTTGCTATCCTTACTTGGTCGTTGGCGGGCTTGTTGTTCTTCTGGTTCTCTTGCTGTAATCTCATTCCTCGTGCCAACTCTATCTACCACAAATACGAAGAGGAGTTCCCCGATGAGTTCGACCGCAAGCGACTGAAACGCATTTTCCCCTTTATCTACTAATGTTGTATAGTATCTATAGTCGCCCTGGGTCGCTATAGATACTGTTTTTTTTCTATATACTTAAAGTATGGAATCAATGGAATCCAAACTCTTTACTCCTTTCCGGTTGGGACCTATTACGCTGCGCAATCGTTTTATTCGTTCGGCAGCGTTCGAGAATATGTGTCATAACAACACACCTTCGCAGGAACTGCATGATTACCATGTCAGTGTGGCGCATGGTGGAGTGGGGATGACGACGGTTGCCTATTGTGCGGTCGATTTGAGCGGTGTCAGTTTCGACGGGCAACTCTATGTGCGTGAAGAGGCACTTCCTGGTTTGAAAAAACTGACCGATGCTATCCACGCAGAGGGTGCTAAGGCTAGTATTCAGTTGGGGCATTGCGGCAATATGACGCATTTCTATACCTGCCATTGTATGCCTGTCAGCGCAAGCAACGGCTTCAATCTCTATTCGCCTACCATTCATCGTCGGCTGAAAGTCAGTGAGATAAAGCAGTTGGTAAAACGCTTTGGCGAGGCGGTTGACTTTTGTCGTGAGGCAGGTTTCGACTGTGTGGAGATCCATGCAGGGCACGCTTATCTTATCTCGCAATTTATCAGTCGTCGTACCAACCATCGACACGACGAGTATGGGGGCAGTTTCGAGAACCGTGTACGGTTTATGAACGAGGTGTTGGACGAGGTGATGCAGCACGCCAAGGACGATATGGCAGTGGTGGTCAAGACCAATATGTGGGATGCCTGCCGTGGTGGTTCGGATATCGAAGAGGGACTGCAAGTAGCGCGTGAGATTCTGAAGCACAATGTACATGGCATTGTCCTATCGGGCGGTACGGTGAGTGCCTCGCCGATGCGTATCTTAGGCGGTGCTATGCCTATTAAGACCCTGGCGCACTATATGCCGATGAAGAGTTTCTGGTGGCTCAAAGCCGCACTGCTCTGTGGTGGTGGAGCGTTGATGATTCCGACTGTGCCTTTCAAAGAGTTGTATTTTATGGAGCAGGCAAAGCGTTTCCAACGGGAGTTGCAGAGCGAGTTAGGCAATACGCAACTCATCTATGTGGGGGGCGTGCAGTCGGGCGACAACTGCCAACGCATTATGGACGAGGGCTTTGAGTTGTTCCAGATTGCGCATGTGCTGATTAAGGACCCTGATTTTGTCCACCATGTAGAGGCAAATCCGCACTACCATGCCAGTTGCGGGCGTTCCAACTACTGTGTAGGGCGTATGTACACATTGGATATGAAGTGCCACGAGTGTGTAGAGCGTGATGGCGAAAAAATCCCTGCTTGCCTAAAAAAGGAGATTGCCCACCTCGAAGCAAAAGCCCAACAATCTATACACAATGCATAAATGAATAATGTATCCCCTCATAATGGAGGGGTGGGGAGGTCTTAGTATGTTATCTTTAGTTACCGGGGCAAGTAGTGGTATCGGTTTGCAGTATGCCACGCAGTTAGCCCGTGATTATCATAGTGATGTGCTTTTGGTATCGAACCAAGAAGCCGAATTGCAGGTCGTAGCGCACGACCTCGAGGAGCAGTATCATGTGCAGGCTATCCCGCACTATGCTGACCTCAGTAAGCAGGACGCTGCGGAGGAACTCTATCGCTATTGCCGTGAGAATGAACTCGTTGTAGATGTGTTGATTAACGATGCAGGGGTGTTTTTCTTCAATCCCTATTGCGATACTTCGATGCGTCGGATTGAGTTGATGCTCAACTTGCATACTGTTACGGTAGCGAAACTCTGTCGTCTTTTCGGTGAGGATATGACGAAGAGAGAGTTGACAGTAGAGGAGCAGTCGCAGCGTATCTGTGGCAAGCCCCGCCGAAAGGGGTATATCTTGAATATGTCGTCCATGTCGGCGTGGATGGCGATGCCGGGTATACAGACTTATAATGCCACCAAAGCGTTTATCTACAATCTCTCAAAGTCGCTGTGGTATGAGTTCTACCCTAAGGGCGTGAATATCACAGTGATGACCCCGGGGGCAGTAGATACGGCATTGTTCGGTTTAGCGCCTAACTTGCGCCGTTTGGCAGTCAATCTCTCGGTGTCTATCCCGCCAGATAAGTTGGTGCGTCGTGCCTTGCGTAAGATGTTTCGAGGTAAGAAAGCGGATATGCCGGGTGTCTTGAATCACCTCGCTACTCCTCTTTTGAAACACACCCCCGATTGGCTTATATTCTTGGTAATGAAATACATAGCCAAATACCAGAAATAATCTCCTTACTACCCGAAAATCTCCATAAAGCCGCAGACGAAAGTCTGCGGCTTTATGGAGTAGTATCATACCTGTAGGAGCGTCCCCGTCCGCGACAATCATGAACGGAAAATCTCATCTTCAAACTTCTATAACAGATACCCATGGCACGAAATTTGTACTAATTCTAAAAGAGCGTATTGGTAATGAAGCTCTACATTCAATAACCCTCAAAAAACAAAGAACAATGAAAGAACTGAAAGGAACTAAGACTGAGGCGAACCTCTGGGAGGCATTTGCCGGAGAGTCGCAAGCCCGTAACAAGTACAATTACTATGCTTCGAAAGCCAAGAAGGACGGTTACGAGCAGATAGCCGCATTCTTCGAGGAGACGGCAGCGCAAGAGAAAGAGCATGCCAAACTGTGGTTCAAACTGATACATGGGATCGGCACTACCGAGGAGAACCTGCTCGATGGTATTAACGGTGAGAATGCCGAGTGGACGGATATGTATCCCCGTATGGCAAAAGAGGCACGCGAGGAGGGCTTTGAGGAGATAGCCCAAATCATGGAGGGAGTAGCCGCTATCGAGAAAGAGCACGAGGCACGCTACTTGAAGTTGCTTGAGAATGTCAAGGGTAAACTTGTCTTCAGCCGCGATGGGGACTGCATTTGGCAGTGTCGTAACTGCGGTCATGTCTGCGTAGGCAAGGAGGCACCTGAGGTATGTCCGGTATGCAACCACCCGCAGAGTTATTTCCAAATCAAGGAGAATAACTATTAAAACTTTGTCTGCCCGGTGGCTGTAAGAGGTTTGACCATTTCTCTGTGAGAGGTGAAACTGCCCGACGATGATTAGAAGTTTGTCCGCCTGAGGGCGATTATGAAATCAGATCAATAGAAGAGGCTGTACCCAACCGGGGTGCAGTCTCTTTTCTGTGGGCAACAGCAATCCTCAAAGGGGTAGAATGGTAAATTGTCCAATTGTCAAATAGTATGCTTTTTCGAGTGTAAGTGTCTTGCACCATTCCATTTTTAGTAGTACCTTTGCAATGCTCACTCTGGGGGCGTGGGTTGTGGACTAAGGTATTCTAACGAATCCCACTGGGGTTCGCTTGCTTCGGACACTCAGTGTGCTACGCACACCTGTCCTCCGCTTCACCTCACCCGCGACAAACTATAATAGTTAGATCCCCGAGAACAACTAGAACCCACAACAACCAAAAAACACAACCGCCATGACCATTCAGTTTATCGGTGCTGCCAGCGAGGTTACGGGCAGCAAGCACCTCATTACCACCGACAAGGGCAAGCGTATCTTGCTCGATTGCGGAATGTACCAGGGCAAAGGTATGGAGACCGATGCCGCCAATCGTGACTTAGGTTTTGACCCGAAGCAGATCGACTGCGTCATTCTCTCGCACGCCCATATCGACCATTCTGGGCTACTGCCTTACATCTATAAGTTGGGCTTTCGTGGCGACATCATCTCTACGCCTGCCACCCGCGACCTCTGCGCTATCATGTTGCAGGACACTGCGTTTATTCAGGCGCAGGACACCCGTTGGTACAACAAGAAGATGGACCGCCTGCACAAGCCTAAGGTGCAGCCGCTCTACGACAGCCACCATGTCGAGGGCTGTATGCAGCATTTCGTTACGGTGGGCTATGGGCGTCGATTCCGTGTGGCGGACGGGGTATATCTCACTTTCACCAATTCGGGGCACATGCTCGGTTCGGCCATTTGCAGTCTTGAAATTGAGGAGAAGGGCGAGTGCAAACGCATTGCCTATACGGGCGATATCGGGCGTGCGGAGAGCCATATTCTCTGTTCGCCGCAGCCGTTCCCGCAGTGCGACTACCTTATTTGCGAGTCCACTTATGGCGACCGCCTGCACACCGATATGTTGGCGACGGAGGAGGAACTGCTCGGCGTGGTCGACAGCACCTGTGTCTATAAGCGGGGCAAACTCATCATCCCTAGTTTCTCTGTCGGGCGCACGCAAGAGATTGTCTATGTGTTGAATAAACTCTACAACGATGGGCGTTTGCCGCGTATTCCCGTCTATGTCGACTCGCCGTTGGCGTTCAATGCCACGCAGATTTTCCGCCTCTATGCCGACCAACTGAACGCCGATGTGCAAGACACGCTGCGTTTTGACGACGACCCGTTTGGTTTCAATACGCTGCACTATATCACGGACATTCGTGAGTCTAAGGCGTTGAACAACAACCCCAATCCGTGTATCATTATCTCGGCGTCGGGTATGCTTGAGGCTGGGCGTGTTAAGCACCATGTGGCGAACCATATATCCGACCCGTCGACCACTATCTTGATTGTCGGCTATTGTACGCCGTCGTCGCTCGGTGCCCGTATACAAGACCCCAAACTGAAGTGGGTAAGTATCTTTGGCTACGACCATCGTATCAAGGCGCAAATCAGTAAGATAGAGGGTTTCTCGGGGCATGGCGACTATCGGGAGATGACGGACTATCTGTCGCATAGCCTGTCGGTAGAGAAAGTCCGCCGCACATTCATAGTCCATGGCGAGTCGGCAGCCCAAGAGGCCTATAAGGACCACCTCTATGAAACCGGTTTCCGAGGTATAGAAATCCCTCACAAGGGCGAAACCGTTGTCTTTTGATATAATTTAAGATTTTCTATTTGTTTAAGACGCCATTTTTCTGTTCGGAAAGATGGCGTCTTTGTTTGACAAGTGTAGGCCGGTGGGTCAAAAAACCTCTTTCAAAGGTTCCTCATTTGCGCCTCCTTATCGATTAGCCTCTCATCTCGGACGTATCGCCCTACCATTACCCTAGCATTATATGTTCTTATAAGGGTCTTATAAGGCCTTTGTAGCCCTTCCAATGCCCTAAAACGCAATACTTCTTTTTATTTAGAACCGTAGAGTGCGGATGATAGTATCTTGATTGAATTTTGGTTAAAAAAGCATTCAAATAAGTGCAGTAATAGCCCTCAAAAACAAATCCACCGATTATTTGCTTATTTCCTTAAAAAGTAGTATCTTTGCAGCCGAATCTACGCAGGAGGGGGATATGTTCTTTCGATGGGTAGATTTGACATATTGAATAGCGTTTATTGACGCTTTGTATTTGACAAATCGAAAACTTCGCAACTTTTCTATTTTAAGGTCAAAATCAAAGTAACTCAGTAGATGCCTATGGGTGTGACATTTAGTCGCATTGTGATGTCGTATACGATATTGCAATGTGTGGTCATATCAGCGTAGGTTTCCTGTTGTTTATTTGACCTTAAGGCAATGCGAAGGCCTCGATTTGTAAATAAGCAACTCGAGGTCTACGCTTTTTGTGTACATATATCATCGAAATTCAACGACAGTATCTTGGGCAAAATTACTGCCAAAACCCTATTTTATAAATGCGTCGCCCACCGCTTAACAGTTGCGCCCGACACGAACTTAGGGAGAAAATTATGAAAGTGATAGAGAGTTGTATTGAACATTATGCCCTTATTTATGAGGGCTTGTTGAAGAAAGTAAGCAGAGAGAATAATCAAAAAGTTCCTTCTTTTGCTTCTGCCGACTGTTATAGACATCTTTATGATTTCTATAGCGATATGATAGATATTGCATATACAAATCCACAAGACTATAAATTAAAAGTAAAGCAGTTTCAAGACCATGTAGCAGAAATTTCAAATCACCTGTATGATGTTCTCGTAGAAAATAATGAAAAAGTACAATGTTCGGAATTAAAAGAATATCTCGAGAAAAATAAACCCATTAATAGCATTTATTTATTGAACTGGATTTTGCAAAATGCAGATGAAAGTATCCCAAAGAAATAATGTTGTTGTGTTGTGCGGTTTCAAATTGTCATAACACAAAAGCAGACCACTAGTGCCTAAAGAAAATCTGGGCACTAGTGGAGGTTTTCGTTAAATAAGTATTTGTATAAAATAATAGTTCTTATGAAGCGTATTTTAATATTGATTTTGTCAATCTTTCCAATAATAGGGATGCATGCTTATTCTAGTTTTGAGTATAATGGTTTAAGTTATGATATTATAGGTGATGGTTCTGTAAGCGTAACTGGATATAGTGGCTCCTCTTGTCGTTATAGTCATCTATCTATCCCTTCCTCTGTTCTTTATAATGGTAGTTATTATAGTGTAACGAATATAGGATCCTGTGCTTTTGAAGAGTGCTGGGGTCTTAAATCTGTTTCTGTGGGCGATAGTGTAACGAGTATTGGAGAATTGGCTTTTGCATATTGTTTTGAGCTTACTTCAATCAATATCCCAAATAGTGTAACGAGTATTGGAAGTTCCGCATTCCAGGGTTGCAGTGACCTTACTTCAATCACTATTCCGGATGGTGTAACGAGTATTGGAGTCTGTGTGTTCCAATATTGCTGCAGTCTTACTTCAATCACTATCCCAAATGGTGTAACGAGTATTGGAGTCGGTGCATTCGGGAATTGCAATAGTCTTACATCTATTACTCTTCCGAATGGTGTAACGAGTATAGGCAGTTCCGCATTCCAGGGTTGCAGTGACCTTACTTCAATCACTATCCCGAATGGTGTAACGAGTATAGGAAGTTCCGCATTCCAGGGTTGCAGTGACCTTACTTCAATCACTATCCCGAATGGTGTAACGAGTATAGGAAGTTCCGCATTCCAGGGTTGCAGTGACCTTACTTCAATCACTATCCCGAATGGTGTAACGAGTATAGGAAGTTCCGCATTCCAGGGTTGCAGTGACCTTACTTCAATCACTATCCCGAATGGTGTAACGAGTATAGGAAGTTCCGCATTCCAGGGTTGCAGTGACCTTACTTCAATCACTATCCCGAATGGTGTAACGAGTATAGGAAGTTCCGTATTCCAAGGTTGCAGCGGTCTTACTTCAATCACTATCCCAAATCATGTCACCAGTATTGATCAGTCTGCTTTCAAGGATTGTACAGGTCTTACTTCTATTGTATGGAATGTGAAGAATAATACGGATTTTACCGATTCTCCATTTGCAGACAGTAAAGAAAAAATCACCTTATTTACATTTGGTGAGGCAGTAGAGCGTATTCCTGCCAATTTATGCTATAAAATGAGTAAATTAACCTCTGTTACTATTCCATACAGCGTAACCAGTATAGGAAACTATGCTTTTTCGGGTTGTACGGGTCTTACCTCTATTACTATTCCAGAAAGCGTAACGAGTATAGGAGAATCTGCCTTTTATGGTTGTAAGAATATAGAAACTATTGTATTTGGTAGCGGTATAGAAACTATCGGTTCCAACGCATTTGCTAATTGCCAAAGTATATACGAAATGACAATTTACGCCACCAAAGTTCCCAATATCAGTGAGAATACTTTTAGTGGAGTTAGCGAACGGACGACATTGTATGTGCCAAAAGGGTGTGCTAAAAAATACAAGGCGCACTCCTATTGGGGGATATTTACTATCGAAGAGATAGTACAGAAGTATACGGTTTCCCTTTATTGTTCGCCTGAACAAGGAGTAGTCTCCGGTGGTGGCGAATACGAAGAGAATGCTGTGGCAACACTAACTGCTGTTGCCCATAGCGATTATCATTTCGTGCGTTGGAGTGATGGAAATATCAACAATCCGCGTACTATCATCGTAACAAGTGATACCACCTTACTAGCAGAATTTGCAGTCAACACCTATACTGTTTCAGTCTCTTGTGATGCAACAAGGGGAAGTATCTCTGGTGCAGGTATATATCCTGTCAATACAGATGTCACCCTTACCGCGATTCCTAATAAGGGATACGAATTTGTGCAATGGAGCAATGGCGTGACGGCTAATCCGTATACATTCCGTTTGACACAAGACACCTCTTTAGAGTGTATTTTTCAACAGGCGACAGCCATTGACAATACCGAAATCGATAGTACTCCCCAAAAGTTCATCCGCAACGGGCAAGTACTGATACTGCGTGAAGGCAAGACCTATACCACATTGGGTGTTGCAGTCGAGTAATTTATGCGTATTTAGAACAAGGTAGTGTAGAGTGGTAACTAAAGGTTCTGCTCTGTAAACCACTATCCAATCAAAAAAATGGCTGCTCAGCATTGGGCAGCCGTTTTTGTAGTATCTTGCTTGTATATGTCTGTGTCTATGTTCTATATTTGTGCCCAAGTTGACCAATGTCTGCCGCCCAATCAACCGACAGTGCAATTTATGGCAAATCAACCGCCATGAACGGAGCAAAGGACTACAGCAACGCACGAACAAACTCTTCTCGCTGGAAGACTTGCAGGTCTTCGGGGCGTTCTCCCAATCCTATATAGCGCACGGGTATCTTGAATTGGTCGCTGATACCGATGACTACGCCGCCTTTGGCAGTGCCGTCTAATTTGGTGATAGCGAGCGAACTGACTTGTGTGGCGGCAGTGAACTGACGGGCTTGCTCAAAGGCGTTTTGCCCTGTGCTGCCGTCGAGGACTAACATCACATCGTGTGGTGCGTCGGGTACCACTTTCTGCATCACATTCTTTATCTTCGTCAGTTCGTTCATTAGGTTTACTTTGTTGTGCAAGCGTCCTGCGGTGTCTATCAGTACCACATCGGCGTCGTTGGCTTTGGCACTTGCGAGCGTATCGTAGGCTACACTCGCAGGGTCAGAACCCTGTTGCTGTTTCACGACGGGTACGCCCACACGCTCGCCCCAGATAGAGAGTTGCTCCACGGCTGCGGCACGGAAAGTGTCTGCCGCACCGAGATAGACCTTTTTCCCCGCCTGTTTATATTGGTAGGCGAGTTTGCCGATGGTGGTCGTCTTGCCGACGCCGTTTACGCCCACCACCATAATGACATACGGTTTATGGGGTAGGGGAGCACTGAAGTCCAGCACATCGCCCGTATTGTTTTCTGCCAGCAAAGCGGCAATCTCTTCTACGAGAATCCCGTTCAATTCGGCAGTATTCATATATTTATCCCGCTTCACGCGTGCCTGTATGCGCTCGATGATGCGCAGGGTGGTATCGACACCCACATCCGAAGTAATCAGTGCCTCTTCGAGATTGTCCAGCACATCATCATCGACGGTGCTTTTGCCCGCAATAGCGCGTCCAATCTTGCTGAGTACCGACTCTTTCGATTTCTCAAGCCCTTTGTCTAAGGTCTCGTTCTTTTCTTTATTGAATAGTCCGAAAAATGCCATGGTGAATAATCAATTATAGCCATCAATTATAGTTCTCAATTAATGCTGTTGCGGTATAGTGAACCGATGTCTTCCTGGGGGCGTGGGTGTCCTCACCCGCGGGGCGTAGCCCTTTGACTATACTATGCAATCCCCTTCTCTGAGGGGGGTGGGGGAGTCGAATTCCGGTTAGTATTGTGCCGTGTCGTATACCTCGTCGGCGACATCGCTGCCGGCAAGTTTCTCTATCAGGCAGAAAGCGAAGTCGCTGCTCAGTCCGGGACCCTTGGCGGTGATAATGTTTTTGCTCTCTACCACCAAGCCGCCTATATAACTCTCGCCCAAGTATTCCTCAAAACCGGGGTAACAGGTCGCCTGTTTGCCTTCCAGTATGCCTAACTTGCCCAGTACGGATGGTGCAGCGCAGATAGCGGCTAACTGTTTGTCGGCGGCGTTGTGGTCTATTAGCAGGTCGCACAGCGCACGGCACTCGCCTAATTTGGTCGCACCGCCGGGGAGAATCAGCGTCTCCGCATCCGAG
The DNA here is from genome assembly GCA_963619585.1 of Azospirillum sp. CAG:239. Classification (GTDB taxonomy): domain Bacteria; phylum Bacteroidota; class Bacteroidia; order Bacteroidales; family Paludibacteraceae; genus Colicola. The sequence continues at coordinate 57,729 of CAVEXR010000009.1, read as the reverse complement.
AAGTCGATGTCCTCTATCAGTCCGTCTGCCTCAACGGCGATGTTGTGTGCGCCCAACACCATCGATTTGCCGGTAATGGACACGGTGGTTACTTGGATTTTTGCACGACGCAGCAAGTCGATGGTCGTGATAGCCTCAATTTCCTCAAAGCCGTTGTCAAGAAACAAATAATTCATACTATAGGAGATTTATTTGTAAATTTGTAAATGCGTAAATTTGTAAATGTGTAAGTGTGTAAGTGTGAAAATGTGCAGGTCGTAAATGTGTAAGTGTGTAAATGTACAGATGCGTAGGTGCGTAAATGTGTAGGCGTATAAGTTTATAAATCTGTAAATTGTCAAGTAGGAATAGTCATTTACTAATTTACAAATTTCTACACTGAAACACTTATCTGCTCCGGAAGTTGTAAGTAATCGTTCCTATTTGCACCGATTGGTCGCTCTCGGAGAATTTTGCTTTCTTGGAGGCCTCCACAGCCAACTGTTGCGTGGTGGCGTCGCTCACATTCGTTCCGGTCGTTACGCGTGCACTAACCACATTGCCTTTCTCATCTACGCGTATCTCTACCACCACTTTTCCGTCTTGTTTGAAGTCTTTCTGCGGTTTAGGCAGTGCGCCTTTTATGTTGCGATTTGTCAGGTTCCACGAGTCGCCGCCCGATGTGCCATGCCCCACAGGGTTACCTTTCTGTCCTTCGCCTTGCGTGTCGCCGCTGCCTTGTGCACCCGAAGCATTGTTGCCGAATAGCGACCCCATCTTGTCGGCTTTGGCGATAGCGGCCTGCTCTTTGGCTTTCTGTTCAGCGAGTGCTTTTTCTTTGGCCAGCCGCTCGGCTTCGGCTTTTTCTGCTTGCTCTTTGGCGATGCGTTTTGCCTCGTCCTCTGCCATTTTGCGGGCTTTCTCCTCTTGCTCACGCTGCCGAGCGAGTGCCAATGCCTCCTCGTCCTCCTGCGTCATCAGGTCGTTCTCCGACGGAGCCGTGCTTGCTACCTGCGGAGCGGCAGCCTGCGAGGGAACTATTGTCTCCGGCGACACGCCGGCGCCGGCGTTCTCCGTGTTGCCAAAGGCTATCTCTACGCCCTCTTCTTCCTCTTGTTGTGGCGTAGACAGCCGCACCAACCAAAGGAACAGGAACAGCAGTAGCATGGCGATTACGGTGCCTGCTGCAGCGATACTATGTGATTTTTGTTTCAGTTGCACTTTTTCGGTAGCGTCTTTATTTCTTGGTCGCCACTACTAATTTCATTTTGTGTTGGTTGGCTATGTCCAGCACACGCACCACTTCTTTGTAAGCAATGTCCTCGTCTGCGTGCAGCGCAATATACATGGTCGAGTCTTGTTGCTGAATGGTGGTCAGATAGGTTTCCAGTTCGTCAGGGTTGATGGCTACGGGTTTGGCCTTACCGATTGCCACAAAATAGTTGCCGAGGTTATCGATGCTCACTTTGGCTACCACTTGTCGGGTGGCTTTCTGTGCGCGTGATTGCGGCAGGTTTATCTTGATATCGTTGGGCGACGACATCGTGCTTGCCATCACGAAGAACAGCAGCAGCAGGAATATCAAGTCGGTCATCGACGACATCGCAAAAGTAGCCTCAACCTTATTTCGTCTTTTCAGTGCCATAGGATAATTCAATTTGTAAATGTGTAAATTTGTAAGTTTGTAAATAATGCACTCATTTTCACATTTACAAATTTACAAATTCTTCATTTCACATCACGCCGGCTCGTTGAGCAGGTCCATAAACTCCATCGTGCGTCCTTCGAGCAAGCGAACCACACGGTCAATGCGTGCCACGAGAATGTTGTAGGCAAACATTGCAAGAATACCGACTATCAAACCGCCCACGGTGGTTACCATGGCTTCGTACATACCCGTACTGAGCGACGACATCTCTATCACGCCTCCCGAAGTCTGCGCCATGTTATAGAAGGTGCGGAGCATACCCGTTACCGTTCCAAGGAAGCCGAGCATAGGTGCACCGCCGGCGATGGTGGCCATTATCACGAGTCCTTTTTCGAGTTTGCTTACCTCGAGATTGCCCACATTCTCTACGGCCACTTGCACATCCTGCATGGGGCGTCCGATACGCGTGATACCTTTCTCAATCATGCGTGCCGACGGGGTATTGGTCTGCTTGCATAGGTTGGTGGCAGAGTCTATTTTGCCCTCATGGATATAGTCCCGAATGCGATCCATAAAACTCTTGTCCTCCTTGGTGGCGCTCTTCAGCACCACGAGGCGCTCAATAAAGATATAGATAGCGGCTGCCAGCAGCACAGCGAGTACAATCATTATCCATCCGCCGTTCTGCGCCATGGCCCATAGGTTCATGGGTTCGGGTTCTACGGCTTCCATTTGTGCGGCTGCCACGGCAGCGGTGTCTTGTAGTAACATATTGGTTTTTAATTTATTTCAGTGGTTATACTATTTTCAGGCACGCTTTGTATTGGCGTATCGTTTCTTCTATGCCGAGATAGAGGGCGTCGGCAATGATAGCGTGTCCGATGCTTACCTCGTCAGTCCACGGGAAGGCTTCCACAAAGGCGTGGAGGTTGCGCAGGTTCAAGTCGTGTCCTGCGTTCAGCCCCAGTCCTATTTCGTGCGCTTTCTCTGCGGCGGGGCGATAGTGTGCAATGGCTGCTTTTGGGTCATGGTCGTACTCTTCGGCGTAAGGTCCCGTGTAGAGTTCCACTCGGTCAGCCCCCGTGCGTTTTGCATATTCCACCATTTCGGGATCTGCATCCACAAATATGCTGACGCGTATCTGTTTCTCGTGGAATCGGCGTACCAGTTCCGTCAGGTGTGCCTCGTATTTTTTGGTGTCCCAACCGTGGTTGCTGGTCAGTTGGTCGGGGCTGTCGGGCACCAGCGTTACCTGCGCGGGGCAAACATCCAGCACCAATTTGACAAACTCTTCGGCGGGGTTACCCTCTATGTTCAGTTCGGTTTTCACGAGCGTACGGAGCGCATACACATCGCCGCGTCGGATATGCCGCTCATCGGGGCGGGGATGTACCGTAATGCCCTCTGCACCAAATCGTTCGCAGTCGGTGGCAAAACGCTCCACATCGGGCAGATTGCCGCCGCGTGCGTTGCGCAGGGTAGCCACTTTGTTTATATTTACGCTGAGCCGTGTCATTGTGTCCCGGGTGTCCTGTTCTTCTATTCCGTGTGCCGCCATACCATAAACCATACCATAAACTTTCTGCGACATCTACAATTCGCCTGCAAAGTTACAACTTTTTCATCAATTATGCAAGGGCTGTGCCAAAGTTGTTGCGAACTATCTCAAAAATCGTGAATTGAACGGCATTTTTCGTGCTTTTATATGTTGTAATAAATTTGATTATGTAGACGATTATGTAGACGATTATGTAGACGATTATGCAGACGATGCAGAGTAAAGCAGCACATCCGATAACTTGGGGGCGTGGACGTCCTCGTCCGCGATAAATGAGCCGCAAGGCTCAAATGCCCCTGCATTGCGAAGTCCAACCACCCCTACATACGCCGTTACGCCTATATATAGAAGAAAGCAAAGCCCCAAAGACCTTGCCAATTTACAAATTTACAAACTTACAAATTTTAAAATTCTCCCCTCTAATGTTGCAGTGCCGTCTCGAGGGCGTTCACTTGCTGTCGCAGCGAGGGGTCAATCGTCAGTTGCTCCTTCATGAAGTTGATGGAGTGGAGTACGGTGGCATGCGTGCGACGCCCCATGTAGAGCCCAATCTCGTTGAGCGAACGGTCGGTCAGTTTCTTGCTTAGGTAGATAGCCACATGGCGTGCCTGCATAATCTCTTTGGCACGGTTCTGAGAGAGGATCGAACGCTCGGGAATGTTGAAGTGTTCTGCCACTGCGCCCACAATGTCCGCCATTGCCACGCTCTTGGGCTGGATAGCCACGATGTGCGACACCACCTGTTCGGTCAGTGCAAGGTCTATCTCTTTGTCTGTCAGTGTCGAATAGGCGAGCAGGCTGGCGAGAATACCCTCCAGGTCGCGCACGGAGTCTTGTACATTACGGGCGATATAGTCTATCACTTCCTCGGGCAACTGAATGCCGTTGTGGTACATCTTGTTTAGCAGAATATCACGGCGCAACATATAGTCCGGGCGCGTAATTTCTGCCACCAACCCCCATTTGAAACGCGTGAGCAGGCGGTCTTCGATGTCCTTTAACTGTACGGGCGAGCGGTCAGAAGTCAGTATCAACTGCTTATGCGATTGCTGCAGGTAGTTGAATATATGGAAGAAGGTGTCCTGTGTGCCTTTTAGTCCCGCAAAGTACTGAATATCATCCATTATCAGCACATCAATGCTTTGGTAGAAATTCAGGAAATCGGGGATATGGTTCGTGTTGCGGGCGTCCTGATACTGCAACTTAAAGGTGTTCGCCGACACATACAGCACACGCGCTTTGGGGTTGAGTAGGCGCACTTGGTTGCCGATAGCGTTTGCCAAGTGGGTCTTGCCTACGCCGCTCCCGCCATAGATAAAGAGCGGGTTGAACGCATTGTATCCCGGTTGCTTCGATGCGGTCATACCCGCAGTGCGTGCAAGTTTGTTCGGTTCTCCTGCCACATACGACTCGAAAGTGTAGAGTGTATTGAGTTGCGTGTCAAACTCGGGTAGGGGAGTGCCCACGGCATAGTTGCCTGTGCTGCCGTTCTCCTTGCGGATATTCTGTTCGGTCGTTCCCGTCGAAGGAATATTACTGCCGGCGCCCGAGGTAGAATCAATCAGCACGCGGTATTCCAATTGTGTGCCTTGCCCGAAGACACGGAAAAGCGTTGCCGAGAGCAGACTGATATAGTTCTCCTCTATATATTCGGCAATGAATTGCGATTTGACTTGCAGCACCAAGATTTTGTTCTCGTACTGCAATGGCACGATGGGTGCAAACCATGTCTGGAATGCAGAAGGTGTCAGGTTATCCGCAAGGATAGTCTGGCACTTTGCCCATTGTGTTGTCAGTTCGTTGTTCATATTCGTTTGCTATCGCGTGTGTTCGTCTTGCGTATTTGCCGCATTCTTGCGTATTGTCGCCGCTATATATTTGCGTGCGAAATACCGTTGCTATTATGGGTTCGAGATACCCGTATTCTTTTTGAATAAAGACGCAGCCTAATTTTCTTCTGTTTTTCTTGCCGCTTGCGGCATAGGCAACCTCTTGTGTGCAAGAGGCAGCGGGAAACGCCTGTAAACGCCTGTAAAAAGAGCGGAAAGCGTGTTTCTTCTTCGTAATAAAGGCGAAAAAAAGACGAAGGTTTCCCTCCGAAATCGAATGCAAAGGTACGACATTTTTCTCGGATGTCCAAATGCCTGTCCAGCCTGCCCGAAGGTCCATCGGCCTAAACTGCTACAAATTCAGCACTTTACGCCCTGCTATCTGAGAATCAGGTAGTTACGCAAGTTTTCAACACGCAAGCGTTTGATTATCAGCAGAGAGGAGATCTGCAATAGAAATGTGCTTTTTCTCGCAAAAAATAGACTTAATCCACACATTCAGCGGCGAATAGAAAAAAAGTTTCTGCCCGCTAATTTAGAATACGCACAAATAAGTAAGCCGACGAGAGCGTTTTCTGTGCATTTCCGAAAGCGTTGGTCTTTTTATCCCGTTGAGTTCGTGGTTTCTGTCGTTGGCTGTGTTTCAAGGCGGTAGTAATGTAGAACTATTAAATAAAGCAATATTTAGAGAATATTTGTTATTATTTGTTTTACGACTTACGATCTTCTAATTTCCTGATGGCACACCATGCGCTTGCTGTCCGTATGCTGATAAGTCTATGATTTTAGTATGTGATTTGTATGTGATTCGTATGTGATTCGTATGTGATTCACATTCGGATGCCTGTAGAATGCCGAATGCCTATCGAGAGAAAATCGTCCCTTTCCGGTGTTACGGGGTTGTCTTTGTTGCTATTATATTTTAATAATTCTATCTTTGCCATATCCTCTTCTCTACTGCTTGTCTTGTTTTCTGCTTTTTTTTCGTGCCGCCTGCGGTATATGAGATGTAGCACTTAGAGGAATGAGCGTGTATAGGTCTATGCCCCGTGGGTATGGATACCAATGCCCTACGAATGGCACAATACGAAGGATACCCGAAATATTTGTGTATATCAAATAAAATGCGTAACTTTGCGGGCTTTTTAGGGGATAGCATACATGCAGATACAGGAACTACAGGAGCAGTGGGCAAAACACCCCGAGATAGGGGCAATATGCCAAGCACTCAACAAACGGGCAGGGACACACTTTCTGCTCACGGGAGTGCATGCCTCTGCACAAAGTATGGTGCTGGCAGCAGTTATGCAACGGCTCTTGAAAACCACGAAGTCAACGGCATCTGCGAAAGGTGCACCTGCGCAAAAGACGCCCCCCACGCTTTTCGTTATCTCAGAGAATGCGGACGATGCACAATATCTGTATAGCGACTTGCGCACGCTGCTCTCGCCGGCGGTGGAGACTTCTAACAAAAAGGACGAATCCAACGGGAACACAGACGCTCCTGCGCCTGCTGCGGTAGTGCCGAATGCACCTCGTGTGCTGTATTTCCCTGTGTCGAAACGACGCCGACAAGGGACGGACGAGGCATTGGCGATACAGCGTACGGAGACCTTGAGCCAATGTGCGCAACAGGGCGAACACCCGCTGCTGGTGGTAACCTACCCCGAAGCCGTGATGGAGAGCGTACCCAAGCCGCAGACGCTGGCGGAGAACACGCTGTCGCTCCGCACGGGGCAGACCATTCAGGTCAGCACGCTGGGCGAGCAATTGGGTGCCTTGGGCTTTGAGCGGGTGGATTTTGTCTATCAGCCGGGGCAGTACGCCATTCGGGGCGGTATCGTGGATGTCTATTCCTATTCCCACGACGACCCTTACCGAGTGGACTTTTTCGGCGATGAAATCGACTCAATTCACGAGTTTGATATCGAGACACAACTCTCGAAAGACCGTGTGGAGGACATGCTCTGTACGATGCACCGCACGGATGAGGCAACGGAGCAAGGCACGATAGTCGATTACCTGCCCGACACCACACTCTGGGTCAGCCCCGACCTGGCTACCGTACAATATAAGATACAGGCGCAGATAGGCAACCTCGACATCAACGACCGCCTGCTGGTGCATTTCGGCGAGCAGTTGGCAGCGCGTACGACGATCGAACTGAGCGAGAAAAGTGCCTTTGGCGACTACACAAAAGTGGCGTTTCAAACGCTGCCGCAGCCCGTTTTCCATAAGAATTTCGACTTGCTGCGGGACGACCTGGTGGAGAAAATACAGGCGGGCTATACGCTCTATATTCTCTCCGACCAGCAGAAACAGACCGACCGCTTGCAGGCGATATTCGATAGTATGGACACCACCGTTCCTATCCGCTTTACGCCTATCGACCACACGCTGCATGCGGGGTTCACGGATGCCGAACAACACCTCTGCTGCTATACCGACCACGAGATATTCGAGCGATTCCATCGGGTGTTGCTCACGAGCGAGAACGCCCGCCGAGGCAAGGCGGTGATTACGCTCAAGGAGATCAATCAACTGCAATTGGGTGATTATGTGGTGCATAGCGACCATGGTATCGCCAAGTTCGGCGGACTGGTGACGACCCCCGTCAACGGCAAGCCGCAGGAGATGATCAAACTCATCTATCGTGACGGGGACAGCGTCTTTGTGTCTATCCACAACCTGCACCGTATCTCGAAATACAAAGGGCGAGAGGGTTCGGAGCCTACTATCTCCCGATTGGGTTCGGGCGCATGGGAGCGGCTCAAAGAGCGCACGAAAGATAAGGTGAAGGATATTGCGCGTGACCTTATCAAACTCTACGCCACCCGCAAACAGCAGAAAGGCTATGCCTACACGCCCGACGGCTTTATGCAGCACGAGTTGGAGGCGTCGTTTCTCTACGAGGACACGCCCGACCAGGCCAAAGCAACGCTCGATATTAAACGGGATATGGAGAGCCCTATGCCGATGGACAGGCTCGTCTGTGGCGATGTGGGGTTCGGCAAGACCGAGGTGGCAATGCGGGCGGCTTTCAAAGCGGCTGCCGACGGCAAACAAGTGGCGGTACTGGTGCCGACTACGGTGCTGGCGCTGCAACACTACAACACCTTCAAGGCACGCATGAAGGACTTCCCCGTGCGTATCGAGTACTTGAGCCGCGGGAAATCGCCCAAAGAGGTGAAAGAACTGCTCGCCGAACTCGAAGCGGGCAAGATAGACATACTCATCGGCACGCACAAGTTGGTGGGCAAACAGGTGAAATGGCACGATCTGGGTCTGCTCATTATCGACGAGGAGCAGAAATTCGGCGTGGCGGTGAAAGACAAACTGAAGAGCCTGCGCACGAATATCGATGTGCTGACACTGACGGCGACCCCTATTCCCCGCACGCTGCAGTTCTCGCTCTTGGGCGCACGCGACTTGAGCGTGATGACCACGCCGCCGCAGAACCGCTACCCCGTGCAGACGGAGTTGATTACCCCCGACGACGAGGACATACTGAAAGAAGCAATAGACCTCGAGATGCAGCGTAACGGGCAGATTTTCATTGTCAATAACCGCATCGAGATGTTGCCACGTATCGAGAATCGCATCCGTAAGATATGCCCGCACGCCCGTATTGTGGTGGCGCACGGACAGATGCCTACGGAGGAGATGGAGAAGAAAATAGAGGATTTTATCAACTACGATTACGATATTTTGCTCTCGACTACGATTATCGAATCGGGGGTGGATATACCCAACGCCAACACCATAATTATCTACTCGGCGCAACACTACGGACTGGCCGACCTGCACCAACTGCGGGGGCGTGTGGGGCGGGCAAACCGCAAGGCGTACTGCTATCTGGTAGCACCGCCGCGAGAATTGCTGACCGAAGACGCACGCCGCCGACTGGATGCGCTCTCGACCTTTGCCGAATTGGGCGCCGGGTTCAACCTCGCCATGCAAGACTTGGACATTCGTGGGGCGGGTAACCTATTGGGCGCAGAGCAGAGCGGGTTTATTGCCGACCTTGGCTACGAGACCTACCAGCGTATTCTCAACGAGGCGGTACAGGAACTGAAAGACGAACTGCTGCCCGACGAGAACACGGCAGCCATAGGCGGCACGGAGGAGCAGAAACAGTATTGGGTACAGGACAGCCAACTCGAGAGCGACCTGCCGTTAGGCTTCCCGCCTGAGTATGTGGAGAATATATCGGAGCGTATCACGCTCTATCGAGAACTGGACGGACTGAAAAACGAAGACCAACTTACCGCATTCAAGAAGCGTATGCTCGACCGCTTTGGCGCATTGCCCGAACAGGCGGAAGAACTGCTCAATGTGGTGCGGCTGCGTTGGATTTGCTGCCGATTGGGCGTAGAGAAAGTGCTGCTCAAGAGTGGGCGACTGGTGCTATACTTTGTGCAGCACGAAGACCGCTACTACCAGAGCGACACCTTTGGCAAGATACTGACCTACATCGTCAATCGGGCACAACGCTGTCAATTGGTGGAGGAGAAAGACAAACAGGGCAAGCCTACCGGTCGCCGCTACGCCGTTATCCAACAAGTGCAGACCGTAGGCGGTGCGATCAATCTGCTGAGCAAGATAGAAAAAGGCGAATAACATAAAACAACGCAAACAACAGAAACAATATGAAATATATCGGAATCATACCGGCACGCTATGCGTCCACACGCTTTCCCGGCAAACCTCTCGCCGAGATAGGCGGCAGAACAATGATACGCCGTGTCTACGAGCAGGCAAGCAAAGCACTGGACACCGTAGTGGTTGCCACCGACGATGACCGTATCTACGACCATGTGGACGGGTTCGGGGGAAAAGTGGTGATGACCCGTGCCGACCACAAGTGCGGCACCGACCGTTGCCTCGAAGCCTATCAGTCGATCACCAACCCGCTCTATCGGGAGCAGAACGACCATAGCACTGTGATTATCAACATACAAGGCGACGAACCATTCATACAGCCCGAACAGATAGAGGCGATAAAGAGTTGCTTTGCGGAGGATGAGTTCGGAAAGGTTGGCACGGAAATTGCGACCCTTGTCAAGCCGTTCACAATGGACGACTCGTTGGAGGACTTGGAGAACCCCAACACCCCGAAAGTGGTCTTCACAGAGCGCACACACGAGGCACTGCTCTTCTCCCGCAGCGTTATTCCCTATCTGCGTGGTGTGGACAAATCGGCATGGCTGGCACAAGGCAAACACTTCAAACACATCGGTATGTACGCCTACAGGGCAGACATACTGGGCGAGATTACCCACCTGCCGCAGTCGCGTGCCGAATTGGCAGAGAGCCTTGAGCAACTGCGCTGGCTCGAGAACGGCTATCGTATTCGTGTGGCGGTATGCAACACGCAGACCGTAGGTATTGACACACCCGCCGACTTGGAACGGGCAAAGGCGTTCCTCAAACAACACGAATTGGACTATTGATAATTGTCAATTAACAATTAACAAGTAGCAATTAACAATTAACAATTAACAGGTAACAAGTAACAGGTGGTAATTAATAAGTAACAATTACCCTATAATTATAACAACCTAAATATATAGTGATATGAACAACACACCTACTCCCCATATCGGGGCAAAGTTCGGCGAATTTGCCGAGACAGTGATTATGGCAGGCGATCCGTTGCGTGCTAAACTAATGGCAGAGAAATACCTCGAGAATGCAGTACAAGTAAATAATGTGCGTGGAATGCTTGCTTTCACCGGTACGCACAACGGCAAGCGGGTCAGCGTAATGGGACATGGTATGGGTATTCCGTCGATAGGTATCTATAGTTACGAACTCTACAACTTCTATGGGGTAAAGACCATTATCCGTGTAGGCTCGGCAGGCACTATTCACAAAGATTTGAACTTGGGCGACTTGGCTATTGCCATGGGTGCTTGCACCAACTCGAACTATGCAGCACAGTATGAGCTGCCCGGCACCTACGCACCCATAGCCGACTTCGACCTATGCCGCCGTGCCGCTGAGGCGTGCGAGAAATTCGGCTACCACTACAAGGTGGGCAATGTGTTCTCTTCGGACACTTTCTATACCGAGAACGCCCACAACGATAAATGGATGAATATGGGTGTGCTATGCGTAGAGATGGAAGCCCCCGCACTCTATATGAATGCGGCTCGCAGCGGAAACAAAGCATTGGTTATCTGCACTATCAGCGATAGTCTGCTTACGGGCGAAGCCTCGTCGGCAGAAGAACGCCAGAACACATTCACCCACATGATGGATGTGGCTTTCTCGCTCGTATGAGAAAGCAGATAGCCAACATACTCTTTCTATTGTTGCCCCTGTGCATTGTAGCACAGGAGCAACAATCTGTATCTACCGCATCGGCTTCTGCGCCTGCCAAGTCGCAGAATAATAAGATATTTACAGGCTTCTCGGGCGGAATGATGCTACACCTCGGTTATGCCTTTTCGCAATCACCCGACGCACTCTTCCGCAACGCCAGCCTGCTGGACTATGATAAACTCAGTTCCCTGCCACGAAGCGGGGTAACAATGGGTATCGGTGGAGCACTGCGGGTGCATCTGCTGAACCACATTCATATCGGCTCGGAGGGTTTTATGAGCAGTATGCCGCTGATGAAAACAGGCAGCCATATACGCATGGGATACGGCGGCGTACTATGCGACTACTATTGGACATGGGGAAAAGTAAGTCCCCTGCTGGGTATGACAGTGGGCGGCGGAAGTATGAGCCGGCTCTATGTCCCATACGACAAAGAAGAGATAGAAAGCACGGAAACGGAAACAACCTATAATGCATCTTACACCAAGACACCGTTCTTTATGCTCGACCCGTATATAGGGCTCGAAATAGAACTGACCCGCCGCATTGCGCTGTTGCTTCGCCTTGATTGGGTACTGCCTTTCGGCGGCAATGGTTCCCAGCTGAGCAAGAATGTATCGTGGAGCCACTATGTGTCCCCCAGCGGGCCACGACTCTATGTAGGGTTTATGTTCGGGCATCTGCACCAAAAATAAGGAATCAGACACCTGCATAAAAAATAAGAAATTAGACATACGATATTAGACCATCTAAGGTTCGTCGAAATAAAAACCACTATTAAATATACGGCAGACAGGCTGCCATACACAAAGACGAAAATAATACAACTACACTAAATGGATAAAAACACTTGGATTGGCTTTCTCTTGATAGCCTTAATCATTATCGGATTCTCGATTATCGGGCGCCCGTCGCAGAAAGAATTGGCTGAGCGTCAGCGCATTAACGACAGTATTGCTTTTGTACAACAACAGGAGCGAGAAGCACAGCGTCTATCAGATATGATAACCGCTGAACTGCGTGCTGATTCGGCAGAGAAGGCAGCGCATACGCTGAATGCCGACCTGCAACAGCAACTCGAGCAGACCTACGGTGCTTTCGCCGTATCGGCAAAGGGCGAGAACCAACAGACCCGTCTGGAGAACGAGAAACTGCGCCTCTTTGTGGATAGCAAAGGCGGACGCATCAGCCGTGTGGAACTGAAAGAATACAAGGCCTACGGCGACTCGGTGAACCCGCTCTGCCTGTTCCGTGCCAACGAATCACAACAGAGTTTCACCCTCATTACCTCCAACAACCGTATTCTCCAGACCTCGAATCTCTATTTTGAGCCGATACAGCCGGAGATAAATACGCTTATTATGCGTTTGCACACGAGCGAGGCAGATTCCTATCTCGATTTTGTCTATACGCTCTCGGCAGACGACTATACAGTCGGGCTTTCGATAGAGGCGCATAATATGCAATCGGTGTTGGCACAGAATGTCAACTCGTTGGAGATGCACTGGCGTCAACTCATTCCGCAGCAGGAGCGTGGGCGTAAGTTCGAGGAACGCTATGCCCGCCTGCAATACATGACCACCAATGGTGACCAAGAACTGCTCAGCGAGAGCAAACACGACACCAAGCGTGAAGGTGCCAAAGTGCGTTGGATTGGCTACAAAGACCAGTTCTTCTCTACCGTCATGATAGCCGAAGACGGATTCAGTGCCACCGACTTTGAATCCACACCGCAAGACAAGTACAGCCGGTATATTAAGGAGTACAACACCAAGACCGGGGTAGCATTTGATGTGACGGGACAGAAAGCAACACAGTTCCACTACTTCTTTGTGCCGAACCACTACAACACGCTCAAGTCGTACGACAAAGAACTGCCGCGTGAGGCAAAACTTCACCTCAATGAGTTGGTGCCGCTGGGATGGAAGATAGTCAGTTGGATAGAGAAGATTCTCGTTATCCCGATGTTCGATCTCTTCACTTCGTGGGGACTGCATATCGGTTTGGTCATTCTGCTGATGACGCTGGTTATCAAACTCATTATCCTGCCGTTTGTCTTCGTATCGTACCGCTCAAGCGCCAAGATGCGAGTACTCAAACCGCAATTGGATGAGATTAACGCCAAGTATCCGCCCGAAAAGATGCAGGAGCGTCAGCAGGCAACTATGGCACTCTATCAGCGTGCGGGCGTAAGTCCTATGTCTGGCTGTCTGCCTATGCTGTTCCAATTCCCTGTGCTGATGGCGATGTTCTGGTTCTTCCCGACGGCTATCGAACTGCGTGGTAAGTCGTTCTTGTGGGCAGAAGACCTATCTACCTACGATGCCGTATTGTCGTGGGGCACAAGTATTCCGCTCTTGGGCGACCACCTGAGCATATTCTGCTTGTTGATGACCATCACCAACTTCCTCTACACCTACATCACCATGCAGACGCAAGCCACCGACCCGAGTATGAAGTTCATGAAGTGGATGATGTATCTGATGCCGCTGATGTTCCTCTTTATCTTCAACGACTATGCTGCCGGCTTGAGTTACTACTACCTGCTCTCGTTGCTGTTCACTATTCTTCAGACTATGATTTTCCGTTGGGCTATCAACGACAAGAAGTTGTTGGCACAGATGGAGGCAAACGCCAAGAAGAAAGGCAATGGGCAGAAGAAGTCCGGATTTATGGAACGCCTTGAGAAAATGCAGCGTGAGCAACAGCGTATGGCACGCGAGAACGCCAAAGCACAAGCCAAAAAGATGCGATGAAAAAGTGTCTGACCATAGCCCTGTGCTCTCTTTTGAGTATGGGGCTATATGCGGCACCATCGCTACAGACGGGGAACGAGATTCCGAAAGAGTCGGAAAAGGAAGGCCTCAGTACGGCATCAGATAGTGCGATGGTTCGGTACTCCTTCGGGGATTTCTTCGATGCACTTGACCTACCAACGGTCTTAGGTGTAGGATTTACACCGAACGGTATCGAGAGGGCGACTTTCAACTCCTCTATGCGGTTGGCGTGGCGTCACCACAAGAACTACGGCGTCTATGCGTTCATCTCGTTTGATACGCATAGCAACTCCTACGACTCACTCTGTGTCAATGGTACCAATGTGCGTACAGGAGAGGTGTGGTACTACGAGATAGGTATGGGCGTGGGCTATCGTATTCCGCTCGTGAAGGACATCCGTGCATTCTACGCACAGCCCTATTTCCACAACTGGGATTTCTTTCTGTCTATCGAACCGGGCGTGTCTATTCCGTATGTCAAAACGGTGGAAACGCTATCAAGCAGCACCGCAGAGGAGCCTGCTTATCGGCTGAAAGATTCGTTCTCTGCCGTAGCAACACTGCGTTTTGCAGCAGGTGTAGAATGGTTCATTGTACCAAACTTCGGGGTCTTTGCCGAATTGGGCTATATACAACACCTGACACCAACCGTTATTGAACAAGCCGCCATTGATCAAGGAAAGATAAAGCATCCGTCGGGTCCTATTGTTGCCTCTATCGGGCTGTCGCTATTCTTCAAATGATGAGAAACTTTATTCAATTAGGAATTAGGAATTAGGAATTAGGAATGGGAAACCTAACCCCTTGTATTTGCAACACGCCCCCGCAACTCTTTGGGAGTAGCGGGGGCGTGTTGCAAAAGACTATCGCATACTTCTTCAGCCTTTCGGCGCAAGCGACTATTTGATTAGTCCTATTTGGTAAGCGAATAGCAGGTGTTCTAAGTTATCCACTTGCGTCTGCAACTCGCGCCCACGGTCGGTGTCGCAGATGTGCAGGCGGTGGGTAGTGAAGTCTTGCAGCAAGGTACGGCTATGGATGTCGCTGCCCGACAACACTGCCTGTTCACGGCTCTCGAACGACTCGTGCTCTACGAGTTGGATACCGTGGCTGTTGTAGATGAGCGTGTAGCCGGCAATACCCGTCTTCTTTTGGTAGGGTTTGCTGAAACCGCCGTCTATCACGAAGCGTTTCCCCTCTGCCCGAATGGGACTTTCTCCCTCAATCGTGCGCACGGGTATATGCCCGTTGATGATGCGCCCTGTGTCGGGGTTCATACCAAATTCACGAAGTATCTTCTCGCAGGTCTTGCGTTCGTTCGCCAGTGTGTAGTACGCACCCTTTTTCTCTTTCCAGAGTGTTTCGTCCTCTACGAAATACCGCTCCAGTGTCGTCATCTTGTCTTTGTTGTATAGGGGCGAGTATGGACCTTCCCATAGGTAGAGCATATAGTCCAACGCGTCTTGTTTCTCTTGCCCTTCACCGTAGTAGGCAGTGCGAACTACTTCGTCGGTGCGTTCCATCAGTCGTCTGCCCGATACTTTTCGCCCGCAGACATCCACTTCCGCAAACGACCCGTCGTCGTTGAGCGGAATGGCAGCGTGGTAGAGCAGAAAACCGTTGCGTACGAGGAACATACTCCCGTGCTGGTAGAGCAGGTGCAGGTGCTTCTGCATCTTCTCCGACTTGCGGAAACTCCGTTCCAACTGGGTCATCAGTTCCTGTTCTTCTGCCGAAAGGGTATATGGGTTGTCCTTCGAGAGGGTAGGCAGGTTTCGGTCGAGTAGAGGGTATTCGGTGTCGCCAATGCGTATCGTACCGCGCTCAATGTCAATTTTGTCGAGCAACAACCGGTCGTCCATCTGCCATTCGGGGTGGCGCAGAATGGTCTGTCCTTCGAGTTTGAATTGGATAATCGAAATTGCTTTGTGCATCTTCGCCATCAGTGCCGCCGAGCGGGTCAGGCGCGGATTATGCTCAAAGTCTTTGGTTTGGAATACCTTGCAGGGGTCATTGTGATAGGTCTGCATGGCGAATGAGGCGAGCGGTAGCAGGTTAATCCCGTAGCCCTCTTCTAATGTCTCTATGTTCGCATAGCGGATCGACACACGCAGCACGGTGGCTATCAATGCGGGGTTGCCTGCCATGGCACCCATCCACTCAATGTCGTGATTGCCCCATTGTATATCGTAGTCGCGCACGGTGGAGAGTACATCCATTATCTGTGCCGCACCCGATCCACGGTCGTAGATGTCGCCCACCACATGCAGGGTGTCGATCGTAAAACTGTGTATCAGGTATGAGATGGCAATGATGAGTTTCTCCGCACAGCCGGCGTTGATTATTGCGTCGATGATGGCGTTGTAGTAGGCGGCACGGTCGCTCTCAATATTCGATTCGTGCAGCAACTCGTCAATGATATAAGCGTAGTCTTTGGGTAGCAGTTTGCGTACTTTCGAGCGGCTGTACTTGATAGTTACCGCCCGTGCCACCATTACCACTTGGTGCAGTCGTCGCCGATACCACTCTTCTATTGTGAATGCACCCATACCCTCGTCCAACCCGCTGACGGGTTGCATAAGGCTTTTCTTTACCCATTCGATACGCTCGTCGGGGTAGTATATCAAGGCGCAGAGCGCACGCTTTTCTGTCTCGCTCAGGGTGTCGGCATATAGGTCGTCCAACTTGTGCCGTACCACGCCCGAGGCGTTCTTTATCATGTGAATAAAGGCACTGCTCTCTCCGTGCAGGTCGCTTACGAAATGCTCTGTCCCTTTGGGCAGCGAGAGGATCGCCTTTAGGTTAATCAACTCTGTTATAACGGCTTTGCTGTCGGGGAATTTCTCGCTGAGCAGTTGCAGGTAGCGGCTGTCGCGTCGCACCTCCTCTATCTGTTCTTCGTAGGCATGCCCCTGCGAGTCCGTGTGGTGTATGCGCATAGGTGTCTATCGTATGAAACTGGTTCGTTGGCGGGGTTCGGGTGTCGGTTTGTCTTCGGGGCGCATACCACGCAGCATCCATGCCATGTTGCGGGCGAGGGTACGCATTGTCTGCAGTCCTTCGAGGTCTTGTGCAGCTTCGCCTTTGGCAGCACCGTGTACGCTGTTCCAATACTGCGACGGCACCACAGGCATGTTGTTGATAGTGAAATACTTATTTAGTCGGTCGAAAGCCGAGCCGGCACCTCCTCTTCGGCATACCGCCACCGCCGCTGCCGGTTTGTAGGCGAGCAGTGCACCGCACGAGTAGAACAGTCGGTCGAGCAGGGCACAGAGCGAACCGTTCGCCCCGCCGTAGTATACAGGTGTGCCTATTATCACGCCGTCTATGCCTTCTGTGAGTATTGCTTGCAGTCGGTCGTAAACTTCGTCCGAGAAGACGCAGCGTCCTTTCTCTACGCAGCCGCCGCAGCCTATGCAGCCTCGCATAGGTTGTGTGCCAATCTGCACTGTGATGGTGTCTATCCCCTCTTTGTGGAGGGTGTTCTCGACTTCCGCAAGGGCAATGCTTGTGTTGCCGTTCTGTCGCGGACTGCCGTTCAGTAGTAAAACTCTCATGGAAAATATCTTTATTTCACTTCGTTAATCAGTTCCTTGCCATCCGCAAAGTCTTTGATATTCTGTAGTGTAGTAGTGGCTATATTGGTCAGTGCCTCTCGGGTGAAGAAGGCTTGGTGGGAGGTTACCAGCACATTGTTGAAACTCAGCAGGCGGGCGAGCGTGTCGTCTTCGATGATGTTGTCCGACACATCTTCGTAGAAGTAACTGCCTTCTTCTTCATATACATCGAGTGCCGCCGAACCGATGTGGCGACTCTTCAGTCCTTGAATGAGTGCTTCTGTGTCGATGAGTCCGCCGCGCCCGGTGTTCACTATCATCACGCCCTGCTTCATCTTCGCAATCGTCTCGCTGTTAATCATGTAGTGGTTTTCTTTGGTCAACGGGCAATGCAAGGTGATAATGTCTGCCTCGTGGAGAAGCGTATCCATATCCGTGTATTCCAACCCGTTCTTGGCGGCGAACGCCGTGTCGGGATAGGGGTCGTAGCCCAGTATGCGCATACCGAAGCCTTGCAGCAGTTCTATTAGCACTTTGGCTATTTTGCCTGTGCCGACAATGCCGATGGTCTTTCCGTAGAGGTCGAAACCGAGCAGCCCTTGCAGGGAGAAATTGCCGTCGCGAGTGCGTGCCGAAGCGCGTGGCAAGTGGCGATTGACGGCAAGTATCAAACCGAGTGTGAACTCTGCAATGGCGTGGGGAGAGTAGGCGGGGACGCGTACTACACGAATACCGGCTTGGTGTGCGGCGGCGATGTCCACATTGTTGAATCCCGCACAGCGCAGGGCAATGAGTTTAATACCCAACCGTCCCATTTCTGCAATGATATCAGCCGTGAGCGGGTCGTTTACAAAGACGCAAACGGCAGTAGCACCTTGTACAAGCAGGAGGTTATCGAGTGTGGGGTGGGCTTTGTAGTACTTGAGTTCAAATCCGAAGCGGTTGATCCCCATCGGGTTAAGACTTTGATTAACAAGGTCGAAGACCTCTTGATCGTACCGTTTTGTGCCAAAAAATGCTATCCGTATCATAGTTCTGCTTTGCGTATGGTTGCGCTGTGTGTACTTTTTGTACTTTCTGTAATGGTTGTACTATTCTTACTTTCCGTAGTTTTCGTACCTTTGTTATGTGGTGCAAAGGTACAACTTTTTAGTGAAATAGACAAATTCTATCACCATGTCCAACATGAGTGGCGCAGGCATCATACTATCTGTGCCTTCCTCGCGCGCACGCACAGGAATTTATGTACAAACGCCGGAGAGGGGCTTTTTTGCCTTTATGCGGGGCTTTCTGCTTTCTGCCGACAAACATTTTATTTTGCATTTTCTGTGCAAAAAACGCCCAAAAAATTTGGATATTCGAAAAAAATGTAGTATCTTTGCAGTCTGAAAAAGGTACTTAGTTAGAGCAAATAAGGTACAAACATAACAAGCGATTATAAAACGAGACAAATACAATGATTGACAACGACAGAATTATTCCTGTGAAGATTGACGAGGAAATGCGGACCTCGTATATCGATTACTCGATGAGCGTCATCGTGAGCCGTGCGTTGCCCGATGTACGCGACGGCTTTAAGCCGGTTCATCGCCGTGTGCTGTTCGGAATGAACGAATTGGGCAACACGAGCGACAAGCCGACTAAGAAATCCGCGCGTATCGTAGGTGAGGTAATGGGTAAGTACCACCCGCACGGCGATAGCAGTATTTATGGTACTTTGGTGCGTCTGGCACAGCCGTGGAATATGCGCTATACACTGGTGGACGGGCAAGGTAACTTCGGTTCGGTGGATGGTGACGGTGCTGCCGCTATGCGTTATACCGAAGCACGCTTGAGCAAACTGGCGGAGGAGATGCTCCGTGATATTGATAAGGATACGGTGGATATGCAGCCTAACTTCGATAATACGCTCAAAGAGCCGGTTGTGTTGCCCTGTCGTTTCCCGAATTTGCTGGTGAACGGTGCAAGCGGTATCGCCGTAGGTATGGCAACCAATATGCCGACCCATAACCTCGGCGAGGTAATAGATGGTTGTGTGGCGTATATCCGTAATATCGAAGACCGCCTGCAGAACCCCGAAGCAGCGGAGATTACGGTGGCTGACTTGATGGAGTATATCAAGGCACCGGACTTCCCGACGGGCGGTACTATCTATGGTTACCAAGGCGTGCGTGATGCGTTCGAGACGGGGCGTGGGCGTATCGTTATTCGCTCCAATGCTGACATCGAGACCGAGGAGAATGGGCGCGAGAAAATTATCATCACGGAGTTGCCGTACGGTGTCGTGAAGTCTGACTTGGTGAAGAATATCGCCGACCTCGTGAGCGACAAGAAAATAGAGGGTATCTCCGAGATTAGCGACCAGTCGAAGCGTGACATCCGTATCGTGATAGACATCAAGCGCGATGCCAATGCGCAGGTGGTACTAAATAAGTTGTACAAATATACGGCGCTCCAATCGAGTTTTGCTGTCAACAATATCGCTCTCGTCAAGGGGCGTCCCGTGCTGCTGAACCTTAAGCAATTGGTGGCGAACTTTATCGAGCACCGCATGGAGGTGGTTACGCGTCGTACCCGCTATGAACTGCGTCAGGCCGAAGAGCGTGCGCATATCTTGGAGGGGTTGATTATTGCCGTCGATAATATCGACGAGGTGGTGCGTATTATTCGTGCCAGCCGCACACCCGCCGAGGCGCAAAGCAACTTGGAGCAGCGTTTCCAACTTGATAACAAGCAGTCGAAAGCCATCGTGGATATGCGCTTGAGTGCACTCACGGGTTTGAAGATTGATGAGTTGAAGGCAGAGTACGCCGAGTTGGAGAAGTTGATTCAGCACTTGAACGACCTCTTGAACAGCGAGGCATTGCGCTACGATGTTATCAAAGACGAACTGCAAGAGATTAAGGACAAGTACGCCGACGAGCGTCGCACGCAGATTGTGAAGATGGCAACCGAGTTCAACCCCGAGGATATGTATGCCGACGACGATATGGTGATCACTATCTCACACCTCGGTTATATTAAGCGTACCCCGTTGGCAGAGTTTCGTTCGCAGGCGCGTGGCGGTATCGGGTCGAAAGCGTCAGCATCGCGCGACCAAGACTTCATCGAGTATGTACACCAAGCCTCAATGCACTCCACCATGATGTTCTTTACCGAGATGGGGCGGCTCTATTGGCTGAAAGTGTATGAGATACCCGAGGGCAACAAGCAGTCGAAAGGGCGTGCTATCCAGAACATTATCAATCTGCAGAAGGGCGACAAGGTCTGCACCTTTATCAATGTGAAGGGGCTGAACGATGCCGAGTATGTCAACAAACACTATCTCATCTTCGCTACCAAGAACGGCTTGATGAAGAAAACCACGCTCGAGGCATACAGCCACCCGCGTACGAACGGTATCATCGCACTTGGCTTGCGCGAGGGCGACCAACTGATAGGCGTAACCTTGACCGATGGCGAGAGCGAGATGCTTATTGCGTCTTACAATGGTAAGGTAGTCCGCTTCCCAGAGAACAGCGTGCGTCCGATGGGTCGTGGCGCAAGCGGCGTACGGGCTATCACGCTCGAGGACGATGGGCAAGACCGTGCTATCGGCATGATTTGTGTGGAGAAGAACTCCGACAAGACGGTGCTTGTCATCTCCGACAAGGGCTTCGGTAAGCGTACTGCCCTTGACGATGAGAATGGCGAACCGATCTATCGTATTACGAACCGTGGCGGTAAGGGTGTGAAAACCATGAATTTGACCGACAAGACGGGGCCGCTGGTAGGTATCAACGCCGTAACGGACAACGACGACTTGATGTTGATAACCAAATCGGGTACGGCTATCCGTATGGCAATCGATACCATTCGCGTGATGGGTCGTGCTACGCAGGGCGTCAAACTAATTGAGTTACAGAAGCGTAACGATACCCTCATGTCCGGCTGCATCGTACCGAAAGAAGAGGACAGCGAAGAGCAGACTGAGGACGAAACCGGCGAAAACGAAACGACAACCACAACTGAAATAAACAACGAAAATCAAGAATAAGATGAAAAAGTCTTTATTTTTGGCAGCCCTCGTGCTTGTGAGCACAGGCTGCTTCGCACAGAAAGCCAATGTGAAAAAGGCAAAGAATTTAGTACTGCAGGAAACACCGGACTACACGGGCGCACAAGCCGCTATTAATGAGGCTTTGAGCAATCCCGAAACGGCTAACCTGCCTGAGGCATGGTATGTAGCCGGTCTGATTGGTTACCAGCGCGACCAGCAAGCCGCTGCGGAGGCTATCCTCGGCAAGGCAGTCGATTGGGCAAAAGTAGGTCCCGAACTCTCTGCCAGTTACGACTATTGGGTAAAGGCAGCCGAATTTGCTTCGGCAGTTACCACTGATAAGAAAGGCAAAGAGGTATTGACCGACAAGAAGACCCTCGCCAATGTGCAGAAGAAACTGTCGGAGTACTACAAGAGTCAAGACTTTGTAAAGTATGGTATTGCACTCAACGACCAACGCGATTTCGCTAATGCGTACTTTGCTTTCGATAAGCACCTTTCTATCCCCAACCTTGCCTTTATGCAGGACGAGAAGTTGCAGAAAGAGATGCCCAAGGATAGTATCTACGAGCAGTACCACTACTACGAGGCTATCTTTGCCGTACAAGCCGAGATGCACGACCAAGCCATTAAGATTCTCGAGCAAATGAAGAACGGCACCTACGAGGTTGTGTCTGTCAACCAGTTCCTCTATCAGGAGTATAAGGCAAAAGAGGACACCGCCAACTATGTTCGCGTGCTTCAGGATGCCGTAGAGCGTTTCCCGCAAGAGCCGTGGTTCTTGCAGAACCTTATCAACCACTACATCTTCTCCGGACAAACGCCCGAGGCTATTGCTTTTCTCGATAAGGCGATTGAGCGTGAGCCGAATGTCGCACAGTATCACCTGATTAAGGGTAACCTCGATGAGAATCAGGGCAACTACGAAGCCGCTATCGCAGACTTCGACCATGCGCTCGCTATCGACCCCAAGATGGCAGACGCCGAGGCCGGCAAAGGGCGTGTGTACTACAACCAAGGCGTGAAAATGAACGAGGAGGCTGCTTATATCTCCGATGGAAAGGCGTACAAGAAAGCCCTCGAGGACATGAACACAATGTTCAAACGCTCGCTGCCGTTCTTTGAGAAAGCGCACGAATTGGATCCCGAAAACCGTGACTACATGATTACGCTGCGTACGCTCTACTATCGTTTCGAAATGAAAGCAGAGTACGAGGCTATCAATGAGAAAATTAACAACTAATCTGTGGCACGCATACTCGCTATAGATTACGGAAAGAAACGCACCGGATTAGCCGTTACGGATATGCTCCAGATAACGGCTAATCCGTTGCTTACCATAGAGACACGCGACCTTATGGCGTGGTTGGAGAATTATTTCCGCACCGAGCAGGTCGAAACTGTAGTCATTGGGCATCCGACGCAGATGAACGGGCAGGAGTCGGAGTCGATGAACTATATTCGTCCGTTTATGGAACGCTTTCGTGTCGCCTTTCCGGCTATACCATTGGTGGCGTTCGACGAACGTTTTACCTCTGTGTTGGCACACCAAGCCATGTTGGCAGGCGGAATGAAAAAGAAAGATCGTCAGAACAAAGCGGTGGTTGATAAACTCGCCGCCTGCATTATTCTTGAGGGATATATGGACTATAAAAATTCCGGCTCTCTGTCGGAGTAGGAACAATAATTAAAAATGAAAATCCCCCTCTTTGAGGGGGGTAGGGAGAGTCTTATGATACTACCGATATACTTATACGGGCAGCCAGTGCTGCGCAAAGCCACCGACGAGATTATCGAGGGCGAACTTGATGTGAAACAGTTGGTTACGGATATGCAGGAGACGCTCAAAGCCGCCGAAGGATGTGGCTTGGCAGCACCGCAAATAGGGCTGTCGAAGCGTCTTTTTATCGTAGACGGTACCGACTTGGCGGAGGACTTCCCCGAGTGTGCGGGGCTGCGTAAGACCTTTATTAACCCCGAGATTATCGAGGAGAGCGAAGAGACTATCGCATATTCCGAAGGCTGTCTGTCGTTGCCCGGCATAGCCGAAACCGTTGTGCGTCCACGAACGATCACGATTCGCTATCAAGACGAAGATTTTCACCTGCATACAGATACATACACCGACTTTGCGGCGCGAATTGTGCAGCATGAGTATGACCACCTCGAGGCGCATGTCTTTACCGATCGCATCTCGCCCATACGCAAGCAGTTTGTCAAAGGCAAACTGACCAATATCGCCAAGGGCAAAGTGGGGGCTCGCTATCGAACGAAACACTAAACACGAAACACAAAACAATAGAACTTAAACCGCTATGGATTTTCTTTCTATCATCTTGATTGCCATCGGCTTGGCAATGGACTGCTTTGCCGTCAGTATCGCAAGCGGTCTGCGTGTGGAGAAGCAACATCTGTTCTCAAAGCCCAATCGCCCTATCCTTATGGCGGTGCTGTTTGGTGTCTTCCAAGGCGGTATGCCCCTTATTGGCTACTATGCGGGTACGCTGTTTGCGAATTTCTTTTCTCGTTTTTCGCCGTGGATTGCGCTTGTATTGCTGAGTATTATCGGTGGTAAGATGATATGGGAGTCTTTTCACGAGAATGTGATTCTCTGTGCATTGAATAAGCAGCGTTGCTCGAAACACAATACACAGTGCGAGTTCCATGGAAACAAAGCGCAGTGCCCGCACCATGTTCATCCGTCTGCCGAAGAGGGAAGTACCGACTTCTCGCTGCGTAATTTGCTGTTGCTTGCCGTGGCAACCTCGATAGACGCTTTAGCCACAGGGGTTATTTTTATTCCCGTGCCGGAAATGTTGTGGATGGGGGTGGGTATTATAGCCCTTGTCAGTTTTCTTTTCTCTATGGGTGGTTATTTGATAGGGGTCTTTGTGGGTGCTAAATTCCACTTCAATGTAGGCTTGTTGGGTGGTATTATCCTCATTCTCATCGGTTTGAAGATATTTATCGAGGGCGTCTTCCTCTAACGATATTCGCATTCTTAATTACTTCCACCGCAGTTGCTCCAGTGCTTTGAGCGTGAGGCGCGAGAGGGCGTATTGGTCTATTTCGCTGATAGGCAGTTCGAACGCCCCTTGCAGTGCAGGCAAGTTTTGTTGGTTAGAGAGCGTATCTGTTTGCAGAACAAAGAAGCGGGTGTGCAGGCGTTGGTGGCTCAGTACATGCAGTGTGTCGAAAGTGAGAGCGGGCACTATGCCTGTTTGTGCTTTTACTTCTTCTTTTGAGAGCAAATGGTTTGCCTCCTCGAGGGGAAATTCGTATAGATGTTGCCAAATATCTTTCTCTGTGCGCCTGTGTAGCAATGTATAAACCTTCTCTTCTTTGTAACTCACATATATATAGTAGTTTAGATAGCGTTCTTTGCGTGCAGGGCGCGCTTTGCGAATAGGGAGTAATGCGGCAGTACCATTTATATTCGCAGCACAGTATACCCCAATAGGACACCGTTCGCACGCCGAGTTCTCGTTGCCGTCCGCAGTCGTGAGACTCGGTGTACAGTAGAGTGCGCCGAACTCCATAATGGCGGAGTTGAACAGGCGGGCATTGTCGGTGTCGAATACTGTATGTAATAAGGTGTGAAAATGTTTCTTGCCCGCATTGGTGTCGAACGGCACATCGCAGTCGAAGAGTCGGGCTACGACACGGTACACATTTCCGTCCATGGCAGGGTAGGGGGCATTGTACGCAAATGAGGCAATAGCCCCCGCTGTGTAGTCGCCTATGCCGGGCAGTTGGCGTATTTCGTTGAATGACTTTGGGAATGGCAACCACCCTTGTGCCACTATAGTCTTTGCCGCTTTGTGTAGGTTTCTTGCCCGTGAGTAGTATCCCAATCCTTGCCAGTAGCGAAGTACATCGTCTTCAGCGGCTTGTGCAAGAGTTTCTGTATCGGGGAAACGCTCTACGAAACGGAGATAGTATGCCGCGCCCTGTACCACGCGTGTCTGTTGGAGAATGATTTCTGATATCCAAATACGATACGGGTCTTGTGTCTCCCGCCACGGCAGAATGCGTTGGTTCTGCTCGTACCAGTGGTAGAGTGCGCGATGAAAAGGCGATTTGTTATCCATATGATTATTAAAGAAGGGAAAAGTTCTTTGTGCAAGCCGCCCGAACCCGAGCCGAACGACTGCCGAAGGCTTGCCCTATTTTTGGGCGGCAAAATTACATAAAAAATCCCATTCCGTAAATTTTTTGAGCGAAAAACTTTTGTAAACCAATTTTTTATAGTACCTTTGCACAGTTTTTCGCAGTTGAAAGAAATTCAGACTTATAACATATCAGTATTATGACAAAAGCAGAACTCATTAATGCAATTGCTATCCAGACGGGCTACGACAAGACTTCGATAGGGAATATCGTAGAGTCTGCGATGGACAATATTAAGAAATCGGTGTCGAGCGGAGAGAATGTATATCTCCGTGGCTTCGGAAGTTTTACGACCAAGGTGCGCGCGAAGAAGATTGCGCGTAACATCTTGAAGAACACTTCTATTGAGGTGCCGGAGCATCGTATCCCTTCTTTTAAGCCCGCTGCCGAGTTTAAGGGGCAAGTGCGCTAATCTGTTCGTTTCTTTGTTTGCGTGCTTTTCTTCCGAGAGGAAGTATAGCGTGTGGCAGGGAAATAAAAGAGTAAGGAAAATAGAAAACAAATAACTATTAATAATTTCATTATTATGCCAAACGGAAAAAAGCATAAGAGACATAAGATGTCTACTCACAAGCGTAAAAAGCGTTTGCGTAAGAATCGTCATAAGCATAAGTAAGACGATTCGTTCTAACCTGCTTTGTGGCTTAAGACTCATTTGGGCGCAGATGAGTTGCCACAAAGCATTTTTTTTATTTATTGAAGTAAGATTATGAAAAGCGAATTGATTGTGGATGTACAGCCACAAGAGATTGCTATCGCGCTTACCGAGGACGACCG
>CAVEXR010000009.1:0-31058 GCA_963619585.1 Azospirillum sp. CAG:239 | reverse complement strand
GTCTCCAGGAGATTAGTCGTGAACGCCGAGATACCGACAACTATTCGGTCGGGAATATTTACTATGGGCGTGTAAAGAAGGTAATGCCTGCGTTAAATGCGGTCTTTGTGGATGTAGGTTACGAAAAAGAGGCTTTTCTCCATTATCTGGATTTAGGTTCAGAGTTTCTTACGCTGCAGAGTTTTGTCTCCAAGGCCGTCTCCGATCGTCGTCATGTGCCTTCTATTCAGCGCATTCAGCGACAGCCGGAGGTAGGTAAAGAGGGGCATATCAGCGACTATTTGAAGGTAGGTGATCCCATTTTGGTGCAGGTCAGCAAAGAACCTATCAACACCAAGGGACCTCGTTTGACCGCCGAGATTAGTATCGCAGGGCGAAATATGGTACTCATACCTTTTGGCGACACCGTGATGGTCAGCCAGAAGATTCGCCGTGAGTCGGAACGTTCGCGTCTCAAGCAGTTGGTACAATCCATTAAGCCGCAAGGCTTTGGCGTGATTGTGCGTACTGTGGCAGAAGATAAGCGTGTTGCGGAGTTAGACAACGAACTGCGGCTGCTTGTGCAGCGTTGGGACGAGATTGTCAAGTCCCTTCAGCAGAAAGAGCCTGTCAGTCTGGTCAGCGAAGAATTGGGGCGCACCATAGGTATCATTCGTGATGTCTTCTCGCCCGATTTTGCTACCATTCAGGTCAACGACCGTGCGATGTACGACGAAGTGCGGCGCTATGTTGAACTCATCTCGCCGGAGAGTGCGAAGATAGTCAAGTTGTACGAGGGCACACAGCCAATTTTCGATCGTTTCGATATTACGCGTCAGATTAAGACGGGTCTCGGGCGTGTCGTTGGTTTCCGTCATGGCGGTTATTTGATTATCGACCGTACGGAGGCACTCTTCTCTATCGATGTCAACTCTGGCAGTAAGAAACTTTACGAAGACCAGGAAGAGAATGCGTTCCAGTTCAATATGCTTGCTGCAGAAGAATTGGTGCATCAACTCCGCCTTCGGGATATTGGTGGAATCATCATTGTGGATTTCATCGATATGGACTCTAAGGATCACCAGCAGCAACTCTACGACTATGTGCGTAAGTTGATGGGCAATGACCGTGCGAAGCACAATGTGTTGCCGCTCAGTAAGTTCGGACTCATGCAGATCACTCGTCAGCGTGTGCGCCCCGCTGTAGAAGTCGAAGTGATGGAAGTCTGCCCCACCTGTATGGGCAAGGGTAAGATTCAGCCTTCTATCCTCTTCACCGACCAAGTGAAACAGGAGTTGGAATGTATGAGTGCACATTATGGCAGCGGTATTCGCCTGCACCTGCATCCCTATGTCTATTCCTATATTTGTCGCGGATGGCTGTTGAGCCTTAAGAACCGTTGGCAGCGGGAGTATGGTGTGCGTATTATCGAAGACCAGAGTCTCGGTATGCTTGAGATGCGCTTCGTGGATGCCAAGGGAAATGTCTTGAAACACCCCGAAGAGCCTGAGACAAAGAGCAGTAACCCCGTTCGCAAAGAACAGAATGCAAAGAACGGTCAGAATGCCGGTCAGCAGAACGCCAAGAATGCCCAATCCTCAAAGGAGCAAGGCGGTAAGAACGGTTCAGTCGCCGGTCAGCAGAATGCTAAGAACGGGCAGCCTAAAAAGGAGCAAGAAGAAAAGCGTGGTAACGCAAAGCGCGTAGAGCAGCGAATGCCTGTGCAGAAGTCCTCTGCCCCGCAGCAGCAGAGCCAAGAGCCATCTGCTCCCGCTACGGCATCCGTTAAGGATGCGGAAAATTCCGCTCCCGATAAGGATGCCTCGGCAAAGGCAGTGCCAGCTCTTAAAAAGGAAAAGGCAACGCCCAAGAAGAGCAAAGCGGCGCCCAAGCCCAAGAAAGAAAAGGCAGAAGTTCAGGCGACAGACGCTCTTGCAGAAGACACCGCAACGCCTAAGGCAGAGCAGAAACCTCGCAAACCGAGAGCACGCAAAAAGCCTGCTGCAACACCTGCTCCTGCTGTCCAAGAGGGTACTGCGGCACCTGTGGCAGAAACACCAACCGGAGAAAAGTCAAACGAACAGTAAGTATGAGGTAAGTATCCTTGTGGGGCGATACTAGTACCACAGATGTACGACCTTGATACGAAAATAGAATAAGAGGGTTTCCGTGTAGGAGACCCTCTTATTCGTTTTCCCTGTTCTTACCCTGATGTTACCCTGTTCTTACGGCGACTTTAATTGTGTGTCGTCAGGTCGTTGTAGCGGCGTTGTGCAATTCGGAACGAGATGACCGCATCTGTCAAGTCGTTCTCCGCCTGCAGCAGTTTCGACTGCGAGAGTAGCAAGTCGGTAATGGTTGCCCTCCCTGCTTTGTAGTTCACATTCGAGAGACGGTAGTGTTCACTGGCAATGTTGAGTGCCCGTTGGGCGTTTTGTATGAGCAGGTACGACTCTTGCATCTTGTCGTATGCCTGTTCTATGCGCAGCGTCAGTAGTTCGTCTGTGTGTGCTTGTTGCAACTCCGCTTGCTCTTTTGTGATATTCAACTCTTTGATTTTGTGTCCCGTTTCCCACCATGCTGTCAGCGGTACAGTCACCGAGAGAAATACGGCACCATTGCCCGTTCGGCTTGTCAACCCGTTCTTGAGCAGGTTGGCTTGGAACAGGCTATGCCCGTAGTGTGCACCCACAGCCACTTGCGGCAGAGCATCGGCAATCGCCATGCGACGACGCAGTTCAGTGGCTTTTACTTGCATAGCAAGCAGTTGAGACTCAGGCGAATCCGCATGGTCTGTGTTTACCGTAGGCAGTGCAAAAAGTGCGTCCTCGTAAGTGGATGCACTATCTTGCTCGAGGGTGGGGAAGACAGAGTCCGTCGACAGCGTGTAGCCCATGGAGAGGAGCAGGGCACGGTACGCCAACGAGAGTCCGTTGTCCAATTGTATTTGCATGCGTGCTATCTCCGATTGGCGCATTTCTATCTCTAGTAGGTCAGTCTGTAGGGTTAACCCTGCCTCCGTCGCCACCGACACCGTGTGATAGGCGGTATCGAGCAGGGAGGTAAATGATGCCAGGGTTGCTTTTTTCTCCACCAAACCGACTACTAACCAGTAACTTTCCTCTACTTGCTCCAGCAAGTCGCGCTCGCTCATTTCCGTTTGCAGTTCGGCGGCTTCCACACCTAATTGTGCCAAGCGGTTGCCGGCCACTATTTTTCCGCCCCAATAGACGGGTTGTACGGCAGTAACGCCTGCTGCGTATCCGTATTGGAACATCGAGAACGAGTTGGGCAACCCTAATGCCTCGCCGTAGTTGCCGTAGAGTGTAATTAGCAGGTCGCGCACCGTGGCATTTTCGAAGTCATTCACGCCCACATCGGTCATCGGATGGAGCGCATAGTAGCCGAATGCCTCCCCTTTTATTTGCGGGAAATACTTGGTAAAGGCTTGTTTTTTTACCTGTTGTGCTTTGTCTTTTTCTAATCTAAGTCGCTGAATTTCTTTGTTTTGTCGCCGTGCAATGGCAAGGCACGAGTCCAACGACAACTCCGCAGGAATAGCGTCCGCATCTGTCTCCACCGTTGGGTTCTCCACAGTCGTGTTCTCCACTACGGCTGCACTATTCGTAGTATCTGCGTATGTAATTACAGAAACAGTATCTGTTTGTGCCGTCATACTATCGACAGTACTATCCGCAGTACTATCCGCAACGGCTGTCGTTGTCGTAGCAGGAGCAGCGAACGCAGAGAGTCCTGTTGTCAACAGCCCTACCAGCAAACTGCGGCGTACTACCTGCAAAGAGGAAAGAGAATATTGCATATCAGAATATATAATCTTTTGTACCTTATTAGTCAATGAGTGCATCGAGAGGGTATCGAGTGGATATCGAGTGGATACCGAGTGGAGAGGGGCAAATGCAATGAGGATGCAATGAAGATACAAGGTGGATAGGTGTATCTTTATGCCCCCCAAAAAATCGCACAACCACTCTCACAAAAACAGCACAAAAGTACTGCTTTTGCCGAACATACGCAAGTAAATACTTACAAAACTGTAAAATTTAAGTACTTTTGAGTATTCGATAGGGGTGATGCGTATACATAACACCTCATCTGCACTTCTGTTGAGCGCAGTATGCAGATAGTATGGAAGAGTCTGTTTTTCGAGAAAAATCTTCCTTTTCGTGTCCCCCGTAGGGAGTGCCGGTTAGTCTCGGCGGAAGAGGTCGCGGGTATAGACTTTCTGTTGTACATCGTCCAGACAAGCGTCATAGCGGTTGGCTATGATGGCTTGGGACTGTGCTTTGAATTTGTCTAAGTTGTTCACTACCAACGAGCCGAAGAAAGTCGAGCCATCGGGTAGAGTGGGTTCATAGATGATGACTTGTGCGCCTTTGGCTTTTACACGCTTCATAATTCCCTGAATGGACGACTGACGGAAGTTGTCGGAGTTCGACTTCATGGTCAGTCGGAAGACGCCTATCGTGCAGGGGTGTTCCTCTTGTGCGTTGTACGAGCCGTTGTTGTAGTAGTCGTAGTAACCTGCCTTTGCCAACACGCGGTCGGCAATGAAATCTTTGCGGGTGCGGTTACTCTCAACGATGGCTTCTATCAGGTTCTCGGGAACATCCTGATAGTTGGCGAGCAACTGCTTGGTATCTTTTGGTAGGCAGTAGCCGCCGTAACCAAAGGAGGGGTTATTGTAGTGTGTTCCGATACGCGGGTCGAGGCATACACCGTTAATGATGTCTTGTGTGTTCAGCTCTTTCATTTCAGCGTAAGTATCTAACTCATTGAAGTAACTGACGCGCAATGCCAAATAGGTGTTGGCAAAGAGTTTCACTGCTTCCGCCTCGGTGAAGCCCATATATAGCGTGTCAATATCTTCCTTAATTGCCCCTTCTTGCAAAAGGTGCGCAAAAGTATGTGCGGCTTCTACCAAGCGTGCGTCGCCGAGGTCTGTGCCTACAATGATGCGCGAAGGGTAGAGGTTGTCGTAGAGTGCTTTCGATTCGCGCAGGAACTCCGGTGAAAAAAGGATATTCTTGCTGCCGGTTTTGCTGCGGATAGACTCGGTGTAGCCTACGGGGATGGTCGATTTGATAACCATAATGGCATTCGGGTTCACCTCCATGACCAAGCGGATGACCTCTTCAACGGCGGAGGTGTCGAAGTAGTTTTTCTGGCTGTCGTAGTTGGTGGGTGCGGCAATTACTACAAAGTCCGCTTCGCTATACGCCTTGCGCCCGTCGAGCGTGGCTGTAAGGTTGAGCGGTTTCTCTGCCAGGTACTTTTCTATATACTCATCTTGAATAGGGGACTCGTGGCGGTTGATTTTTTCTACTTTTTCAGGTACAATATCTACAGCCAACACACGATTGTGTTGAGCCAATAGTGTAGCGATCGAAAGACCTACATATCCGGTTCCGGCAACAGCGATAGTCATGATAATGTGTGATTTAATAGTGTGTAATTAATAGTGTGTGTTATTTTAATTGTTCGTAATTGGACATTTTGTATGGTTGAATCAACTTGCAAAGGTAATACTCTTTTTTGATTTGAGCAAGTCATTGTGTAAGAAAAATTGACAAGTTCGGACAATGGAAGTTAGTCGGGGAATTGCATAAGGTAAGACTTGATGAATCCGTCCAAGTCGCCGTCCATTACAGCATTCACATTCGAGGTCTGATAGTTGGTGCGGTGGTCTTTTACACGGCGGTCGTCAAAGACATAGGAGCGAATTTGGCTGCCCCACTCAATCTTTTTTTTGCCTGCTTCGACCTTGGCTGCTGCCTGACGGCGTTTTTCCAACTCCAATTCGTATAGTTGGCTGCGCAAATGGCGTAGGGCGTTTTCGCGGTTCTTGGGTTGGTCGCGCGTCTCGGTGTTCTCTATGACAATCTCGTCCGGTTGGTTGGTTAGCGGGTTGACAAACTTATAATGCAGACGCACACCGGACTCTACTTTGTTGACATTCTGTCCGCCGGCGCCCGAAGAGCGGAAAGTGTCCCACGAAATGCCTGCGGGGTCTACATTGATTTCGATACTATCGTCTATGAGCGGCACCACAAAGACGGACGCAAACGAGGTCATACGCTTGCCTTGTGCGTTATATGGACTGACGCGCACGAGGCGGTGTACACCGTTCTCGCTCTTGAGATAGCCGTATGCCATATCGCCCTCTATATTGAAGGTGACGGTCTTGATGCCCGCCTCATCGCCCTCTTGTAGGTTGGTAATCGTTACTTTATAGTCATGCTTCTCGCAGTATCGCTGATACATACGCATTAACTGCTCTGCCCAGTCTTGCGCCTCTGTGCCTCCTGCGCCTGCCACAATCTTCAGTACAGCAGGCATTTGGTCTTCTTCGTGCGACAGCATGTTCTTCATCTCAAGGTCTTCCACCTCGCTGACGGCGTGTGCATAGGCAGTATCGACTTCATCTTCGGTTACTAATTCTTCTTTATAATACTCGAATGCCAAACGGAGTTCTTCCACGGCACTACGCACGCCTTCGTATCCCTCTATCCAACGCTTGATGCCTTTTACCTTGCGCATCTGCGCCTCTGCCGCCTTGGCATCGTCCCAAAAACCGGGGGCTTGTGTGTGTAATTCCTCTTCTTCTAACTGAATGCGCTTCTCGTCGATTGCGAGATATTGCTTCAGTTTTTCGGCTCTTTCCTGAATGTCTTTGAGTTGCTCTATGGTAATCATTATCTGTAAAAATTAGCAGTATGTAGGTATAAAAAACGCGACAAAGGTACACTTTTTTTTGCACATATGAAAATATAGCAGTACTTTTGTAGCGGAATGGGAGTACCGGCGTAGAATGGTACTCTTTCTCTCTAAAAAGAAAACAAAATGACGGTGTGGAGAACACCAAAGGACAATGGCAAACGAAAAGCAACAATTGGTAGAGGAACTGAAGGCTCTGCTGACGAAGAATGTGACAGAAGTGAAAGACGAAGTGGAACAACTCAAAACCCGGTTCTACCGCGCGTATCATCAAGAGTTAGAGGATACGCAGAAAGCCGCTCAAGCCGCTGCCGAAGCCGCCGGCGAACAGTTGGAAGCATGGCAACCCGCCATTGACGAGACAGAGGCACAGTTCCGTGAGTTGCTCAACGAATATAAGCAGAAAAAAGCCGAAGCGGCCGCGAAAGCAGAGGCGGAACAGCAGCAAAACCTGCTTCGCAAGCAGAATATCCTTAACCAAATGAAAGACCTTGCGTCGGCAGAGACGGCTGATGTCATGGGAAATCTTCAGAAAATGCGCGACTTGCAGGCAGAGTGGAAGACCATCGGTGTCGTTCCTCCTCAGCAGGCACAGGAAATCCGGAAACAGTACCAGCAATACCAAGAGCAGTTCTACGACCTCGTGAAGATAAACATCGAGTTGCGAGACCTTGACTTCAAGAAGAACCTTGAGGCCAAAACTTTGTTGTGCGAGGCAGCGGAGAAATTGGCAGAGAATCCGAACATCTTAGAGGCAAGCCGTGCGCTGCAACAACTGCATGACGAGTGGACGGAGATAGGTCCCGTAGCACGCGAATTGCGCGAAGACCTTTGGACGCGTTTCAAGGAGGCATCCACCCTTATTAACAAGAAGTTCCAAGCCTATTACGACGAGGTGCATGCCAAAGAGGCTGAGAACCTCGAGAAAAAGCAGGCACTCATCGCTCGTCTCAAAGAAGTAGACCTCGCCCAACTGAAAACCGGCAAGCAATGGGACGCAGCGACGGAGAAAATCCAAGCCGTTCAGGCAGAGTGGCGTACGGTGGGCTTTGCACCGAAAAAGCAGAATCAAACTATCTATGAGGAGTATCGTGCTATCTGCGATGCGTTCTTTAAGGCAAAGACTGCATTCTATAAGGGAATGCGGGATGAGTTTGCGGTGAACCTCAACAAGAAGCGTGAACTCATTGAGCAGGCGCAACAACTGAAGGACAGCACCGATTGGAAGGCAACGACTGATGCGCTTATCACCCTGCAAGCAGAGTGGAAGAAAATCGGTCCTGTAGCCCGCAAGTATTCGGACGAATTGTGGAAATCGTTCTCTGAAGCGTGCGATGCTTTTTTCAGTGCCAAGCGTGAAGCAAACAAAGGTGCACGCGAGGCGTTCGAGCAGAAGAAAGCCGCTCAGAAAGCGCAGTTCAGCAAGCGGGTAGAGAACATAACCGACCGTCAGAAGTTAGTGCGTCTCTACAACAACTTGCAGCAGGAGATTAAGGTGGCGGAGAACAATATTCTCTTCTTTACGGGTAAGACCAAGACTGCCAACAAGTTGGTAGATGATATGCAGAAGAAGATTGATACTTTGAAGGAGCAACTCAAAGAACTCGAAGACAAGATAGCCCAAACGGAGGAATAGTCTCTCGACTGACGCAAACGACACACGATGGCGGAACTGATTAAATATACGGATGTGGAGATTCGGCAAGCCGAGCAGATTGTGCTGCGGGAGGTGAATCTCTGCGTAGAGGCAGGCGAACTCATCTACTTATTAGGCAAAGTGGGGAGTGGAAAATCAAGTCTTATGAAGACTATCTATGGTGCGCTGCCTATTGCCGCAGGCACTGCTGAGGTGCTGGGGCAGAATATGTCGCAGGTGAAGCGTCGGCAGTTGCCCTATCTCCGTCGTCGGCTCGGTATTGTTTTTCAAGACTATAAACTGTTGACAGACAGAAGTATAGAAGATAATCTATTCTTTGTGTTGCAGTCGACGGGGTGGAAAGACAAGGCCCTGATGAAGAGCCATGTGGTGGAGGTCTTGGAGCAAGTGGGGATGGCGAACAAAGCCTATAAGAAGCCGCACCAACTCTCGGGTGGCGAACAGCAACGCGTGGTGATTGCCCGTGCATTGCTCAACTCGCCGGAACTGATACTTGCCGATGAGCCGACGGGTAACCTTGACCCGGAGACAGGCACCGAGATTATGGAACTGCTGCAGAATATCAGCCAAGCGGGGATTACCGTGCTTATCTCTACGCACAATACCCTTTGGCCGGAGCGGTATCCGGGGCGTAAATGGGTGTTTGCCGATGGGAGAATAACTGAAGGATAAGAAGCCATGACGGAAAAGATACTGATTGCAGGTCCTTGTGCGGCGGAGAGTAGGGAGCAGGTATTGGAGACGGCACAGGCGATTGCTGCTGCAGTCGGGACGCAGGCGATTTTTCGAGCGGGGGTATGGAAACCGCGCACGCGACCAGATACTTTTCAGGGGATAGGCGACGAAGCCCTTGCGTGGCTGCAACTTGTGCGCCAAGAGACGGGGTTACTCGTTGCTACCGAGGTGGCGACAGCCGATCATCTGCACAAAGCCCTTGCTGCGGGAGTAGATTATCTTTGGCTCGGTGCACGCACAACCGCTAATCCTATACAAGTACAAGAATTGGCAGATACACTTGCGAATATGCCGCACAAGAGGTTGCGGGGCATATTCGTTAAGAATCCTGTGAACAATGATGCCCAATTGTGGTTGGGTGATATTGCCCGTATAGAGCAAACGGGTGTGGCCGTGGGGGCGATACTGCGAGGTTGCAACCATCGTCCTTGTTGGGCAATGGCGCATACGCTGCAGCAAGCACGCCCGGACATCCCGTTGTTGCTTGACCCAAGTCATTTAGGTGGCAGCCGAGAGCGGATAGCACCTTTGATGGAACAAGCACGCACGCTTTGTCTTGATGGAGCAATGATAGAGGTACATACGCACCCGGAGAAAGCACTTTCCGATGCACAACAGCAGATAACGCCCGATGCCTTGCGCCCTGTTTGGGAGTTATTCTGTCGTCGGCGTGAAGACCAAACGCAGGTAGAACTCGATTGGCTGCGGGCAGAGATCGACGAGATAGACGATGCGCTGTGGGAGTCGATTGCCCGGCGTATGGAAGTGAGTGAACGCATCGGACAGTGGAAACAGGCGCATGCTATGCCACCCCTGCAACCTGCACGCTATGAGGCGATACTCCATAAACGCAAAGAGTGGGCAACGCAGATAGGACTATCTTCTGAGACTGTAGAGCAGATCTTTGGGGCTATACATAGAGAGAGCCTTAATCGGCAATTGGGAATTAGGAGTTAGAAATTGGGAATTTGGCAGAATGCCGTATACAATGCGTATAGTGTATAATGCATAACCTGTTTTGTAAGGAGGATGCAATAAGGATACAAAGAGGATACAAAAGGGATAGCGTACCCAAAGAACTACTTTATACAATAATATACAGCAAATATACATTCCACTCGTAACGGCAAAGCCTGCAAATATACGCACCAACCTATGCACAACGAATAACATAAGCAATCAATGAACTACCCGTCTACATTATTGGAGAACGCAGTGGAGCAGTTTGCTTCGTTGCCGGGGGTGGGGCGCAAGACGGCGCTTCGTTTGGTGTTGCATTTGTTGCGTGAGTCTGATAGAGAGGTAGAAGCATTTGCCGGTTCGCTTACCCAACTGAAGAAAGAGGTGCGTTATTGCCGTGTGTGCCATAACCTATCCGACCAAGAGGTGTGTCCTATTTGCCAGTCGCACCACCGTGACCGCCAAACCGTCTGTGTGGTTGAGAATGTGCAGGATGTGATGTCTATCGAGAATACGGGGCAATATACGGGAGTGTACCATGTGTTGGGGGGGATTATCTCGCCTATGGACGGCATTGGTCCTCAAGACATTGAGATAGACTCACTCGTGGCTCGCATTGTGCCGGAGGGTATACGGGAGGTCATACTCGCCTTGCCTACTACTATGGAGGGCGACACCACCAACTTCTATATCTACCGCCGCTTGCAGAATGCGGGATTGGAGCAAGTGCCGAAGATCAGTCAAATAGCCCGAGGGGTGGCAGTCGGCAATGAGTTGGAATATACCGACGAGATTACGCTCGGACGCTCTATCGTTAACAGAACAGACTACAAGGGTACTATTTGATTTCCTTGTGGGATAACATAGTAACTCATAACACAGGATTACGGAATAAGTCCTATTGCCTTATGGAACAAAAGATTATACGCCAACTGAATGTGTACTACTACGGCATTATGGTGCTTGCTTTGATGGCACTTACCGCCATGTATCTGCTCTTGACCAAGGGCATATTTACCCCGCTTGATACGATGTCGGGTGTAGGCAAGACTATTCAATATATTATAATTATGGATGCCCTATTGACTATCCCGCTCGGGCTGTACGGATTTAAGCGTATATGCTTGAAATTGAGCCGTATAGAAGACAAGACGAAGCAACTGCGTCTCTATCGTCGCTATGCGGCATGGCGTATTGTGATAGTGAGCAACGCTATGATCTTCGGTATTGTGGCGTTTTACCTCTTCGGTGGTTATCGCTCTATGCTGTGGGTGGCTGCCATTGCCGCTATCGCATGGTACTTTACTAAACCGACCGTAGCAAAAATGCAGATAGAATTACAACCGCAAGACCAAAATCAAGAAACATACTAATCCCCACAATACTATGATAATTGCTGTAGATTTCGACGGAACGATTGTAACGCACGCCTATCCTGCAATCGGTAAGCCCATTCCCTTTGCTATTCAGACACTTAAGAAGTTGCAATCGGAAGACCATCATCAACTTATTCTTTGGTCGGTTCGCGAAGGCGAACTGTTGCAAGAGGCAGTGAACTACTGTAAAGAACGGGGGTTGGAGTTCTATGCCGTCAACTCGAACTATCCGGAGGAAGACCCGGAGAACCGTCCAAATCGCAAACTGACGGCGGATCTGTTTATTGACGACCGCAATCTCGGAGGATTGCCCGATTGGGGGGTAATCTACCAAATGATACACTCGGGCAATGCGCTTAAACCCGTACCGCAGGACAATCTCGAAGATATGCGGCAACGGAAGAAAAAGAGTTTCCTCGAGCGACTGTTGGGAGAGTAATGCAATTGGGAATTAGGAGTTAGGATTTAGGAATTAGGAATTGCTTAGTAATTTGTAGTGGTATAGTATGGTGCGTTTGCGGAAATTAGAACCTTCTGACTTGCCGTTCCTCTATCTGTGGGAGAACGATCGAATGGTGTGGCGAGACGGAGATACCCACAATCCACTCTCTCAACAAGACCTGCGTGCGTATATCGAGTCTACTACGGGCGACATTTACCGCGACGGACAACTGCGTCTTATCATCGAAGAACGGAGTGGAGAAAAACAGATAGAGCATAGTCGTGAAAAACAGACAGAGCCGGAGCAGAGCAGAGACAGGCAGGGTGGGGCAGAGGTGCTGACGATTGGGTGTATTGATCTGTTCGACTTGGATGTCCGCAACCGTAAAGCGGCTATAGGGTTGTATATTGCCCCCGAGTACAGACGACACGGTTATGCCAAAGAGGCAGTTTCGGCACTGAAGGAATATGCGTTCGAGGTGCTATGCCTGCGGCTGCTTTATGTGCATATAGGGGTATGGAACACCCCATGCCTGTCGCTGTTTGAGCAACTCGGTTTCGAACGTGTGGCAGTGCTGCCCGAGTGGGCATTGGAAGGCGACGTAGAAGTCTATATGATTAGGAATTAATATAATATTTTCCCATAATTATGCAATATCTTCAGTGCTGTCATGGCACTGTTTTTGTATCGGTATGGGCGGTATTCAGTACAGCAAAGTACTATTAGTCTGTCTATTACACTAAGATATTATTAGTCTGTTAGAAATGGAAACAAAAATGACTTGGCGGCATTGGCTGCCCTTGATGGGTCTGACTTGTTCGGCTTTCGTATTCAACACATCGGAGTTTATTCCCATTGCGCTACTCACGGACATTGCCGCCGATTTTCATCTGTCGGAGGCGAGTGCCGGTATGCTTATCTCTGTCTATGCGTGGATGGTGATGTTGCTTTCCTTGCCGCTGATGTTGGCGGTGTCTAAGGTGAACTTGCGCAAACTTATGCTGTGGGTTGTAACGGGTTTTGTGGTATTTCAACTCTGCTCGTCGGTAGCACCGAACTACCCGTTGCTGATGCTCTCGCGTATAGGTGTGGCGTGTACACATGCCATTTTCTGGTCGATAGTGTCGCCCTTGGCGGCAAGTATCGTACCCGACAGTAAAAAGCAGTTGGCGTTGAGTATGATTGTAACCGGTACTTCGGTAGCCATGATTCTCGGCATGCCGATAGGGCGTATTATCGGACTCTATATCGGCTGGCGAATGACATTCTTGAGTATTGGTGTGTTCTCCTTTGCTGTGTTGGCATACCTCTTTTTCACCATGCCTACCGTGCCTGCTAACGGAGGCTTCTCGGTTAAGCAATTGCCTGCACTGCTCAAGAACCCGATACTGATTGGTATCTATGTGTTGACACTCGGTTTCGCTACGGCATACTATGTAGGCTATAGTTACATCGAGCCGTTCCTGCTGCAAGTGGCACATCTGTCGCACGATTGGGTGACGGTGGCGTTGATGCTTTTCGGCTGCATGGGCGTAGTCGGCAGTTACCTTTTTTCAAAGTTCTATACCCGCAACCCTATCCGCTTTATTGCCTTGGCGATAGGTGGTATCTGCGTGTGCCAATTGGTGCTTGCACCAATGGCATCGTTCGGGATGTGGGTTATCCCGGTGTGCGCTCTCTGGGGTATGGCGGCAACAGCATACAATGTGTCGTTCCAAAACGAGATTATTAACCATACCACTGCGGATGCAACGCCTGTGGCGATGTCTATTTCGTCGGGTATCTTCAACCTCGGTATCGCTACGGGTACGATGATAGGCGGACAAGTTTGCACGCATGTGTCGATAGCGGCTATCGGTTATGTGGGCGGTGTACTCGCACTCGTAACGCTGCTCTATTGGTGCTTCTCACTCTCGAAACGCTTCCGTACAGCCAAGATACAAACCGTAGAAACCTCCCAAACAAAATAACATACAGATATGAAAAGACTTTCTTACCTTGCACTAACGATAGTGCTATGCATTTTTTCGGCTTGCAACCAAGTAAGCCAAAGTACAGATACTGAGGCGACTAACACAATGAAAACAACCGATACAACAACAATTTCTTCGGCTTGGGAAGAACGGTATGTGGCTATTCCCGCCACGGAGATACAAGGCAATAGCATTGACTTGATAGGCAATCAATGGATGCTTGTAACGGCAGGCAATGCCGCATCGTACAACACCATGACGGCGGCATGGGGCGCATTAGGCATGGCGTGGGGACACCCATCGGCTTTCATTATGATACGGGAGTCGCGCTATACCTACGAGTTCCTTCAACGCGAGCAGGCTTATACACTGTCGTTCTTCGACGAGGAATATCGCTCGGCATTGCGCATCTGTGGTACACAGACGGGGCGCACGGAAGACAAAGTGAAAAATGCGGGATTGACGCCCATATCGACCCCGTCCGGGTTGATGACATTTAACGAAGCACGGTTGGTGATAGAGTGCAGGAATATGTACCAAGACCGGCTTGATACAGAACTTATGACATCGAATTATCAGACATCTATTGTACAGGGAACACACTATGATACCGACCCGACGCGCCACCAACTATTTATCTCAAAGATAACCAAAGTCTGGGTGCGCAAATAGCCCGGTATGGCATTTATTATACATTGGTATTGTTCAACAACAGATGCACTTTAGTCGCCTTTTCCGTCTTTTTATATTGCATTTTACATTATAGTGGGGGAGTCTTTGGATAATTTCCCACAAAAATCCCTATCAATTTGTCTATATCATAAAAAAGTACTAACTTTGCCACCGTTTTCACGCAATTCCAATTCACTTATGCAAACCCGTCCGTGTCATATCTCAGTAGTCTCACTTGTCTATCGTGGCGAGAAGATGGTGGCGGAGTTGGTCAATCGCATTGTGCAGTCGATGAACACTATCCCCAAAACCGATAGCGTAGATGGTGCTGTGTTGACGGATGCAGCAACTGCTCCCGCAGGCAAAACGAGGGTAAATAGCACGATAATAACTGCGAATACCCTCAATACCCCCCCCCTATGGTTCATTCGCACCGTCTTGTAGCGTAGGACAAGATATTTTTTCCATTTCGTATATTTCCCGTGGTCGATATGTTAGCATGTCGACCGTTTCGTCGTATAGTTTCCTCTTTTGTAACACTCGGTGCGCATGACAAAAGTAGCGATTATCGGAGCGTCTTATTTGCAGTATCCTCTCGTGCAGAAAGCACATGAGTTGGGGCTTTATACACTTTGTTTTGCATGGGAGGAAGGCGCAGTATGCAAGATGATAGCCGATAAGTTCTATCCTATTTCGATTGTTGAGAAAGAACAAATCCTCTCAGTCTGCCGCACGGAGCAGATAGCCGGTGTCTGCACGATAGCCAGTGATGTAGCCGCTCCCACGGTAGCGTATGTTGCTGAGCGTTTGGGCTTGGTGGGGAACGCCTATGCCGCTGCGGTGCGGGCAAACAATAAATATCCTATGCGGCAAGCCTTTGTCGCAGCGGGTGTACCTTGCCCAAAGTTCGTCTGTGTGTCGAATTTGGTAAACATTGAGAAGACCCTATCTGCGGCTCATTTGTCGTTGCCGCTTATCGTCAAGCCCGTAGATAGGTCGGGTAGTCTGGCAGTAACGCGTGTGGATAGCGAGGGCGACTTGCTGCCTGCTGTCGAAAAGGCGCACGCTGCCTCTTTTCGCCACGAGGTGATGGTCGAGGAGTACATAGAGGGGCGGGAAATTAGCGTGGAGTTCATATCCTACCAAGGAAAGCACTATCCCTTGCAAATTACGGACAAAGTGACAACTGATGCACCGCATTTTGTAGAGTTGGAACACCATCAACCTGCCGACTTGTCGCCCGCAGTATACAAGAAAATATACACCGTTACCGAATTGGCACTTAACGCTTTGGGATTGACAAACGGAGCAAGCCACTCGGAATATAAGATTACGCAAGACGGGCGTCTTTATATTATGGAGATAGGTGGGCGTATGGGGGGCGATTTCATCGGCAGCGACTTGGTGCAGTTGAGTACGGGGTACGATTTTCTGAAAGGTGTATTGGATGTTGCGTTGGGGCAATTTGAGAAGCCGCAACCCGTAGAGCAAGCGCATAGCGGTGTATATTTTCTGAGTGCCGAGACGCCGCAGGTGTTGCCTTATGTTGTCCACGCAGCAGACTATCCCGAGATTGTGCGTGCCGAGCAAACGGATACTATTCTCCGCCGCCTTACTTGCAGTGCCGACCGCAGCGGCTATTTCATCTACCAAAGCAAACACAAGTTCATATTATGAAAGAGGACATTAAACCCTTGCTTTCTATTATATCGCCTGAGTATAGGGGCGAAAAGTCTGTTGCAGAGTTGGTCGAGCGTATTACCAGTAGCGTTTCTACTATTACGGACGACTTTGAAATTATTCTTGTGAACGATGCTTCTCCCGATAATACATGGTTGGAGATTGTGAGAGTATGTTCAAATAACGAAAAAGTAAAAGGGATAAATCTATCGCGTAATTTTGGACAGCACAATGCCATTACAGCGGGTATGACTTATGCGCAAGGCGAGTGGATAGTTATTCTTGATTGCGACTTGCAGGATAAACCCGAGGAAATACCTCATCTGTTTTCTAAAGCGCAAGAGGGGTACGATATTGTATATGTGCGTCGGGTGGTAAAGCATGTTGGGTGGTGGAAATGCTTTTCGAGTAAGGCATTTCACGCGGTGTTGGATTGGTTGAGCGGTGTACAGACTGACCCTGCAGTAGGTAACTTTGGTATCTACCATCGGAAAGTGGTGCAGGCTATTTTGTCTATTCCACAACAAACGCGCGGTTTGCAGACGATGCTCGATATTGTTGGCTTTAAGAGTTCTTCTATAGAGGTGGAGCAGGCAGAGAGTGCCCGTGGCGAAAGTAGTTATACGCTGCGTAAACTATTCCGCCTTGCATTTAATGTTATTCTGGCACGCACCAACAAACCTCTCCGTATGGCTGTTGGTATAGGCTTCACTATGTCGGCATTGTCGTTCTTATTGGCGTTGTACAATTTGATTGCCAAATGGGTAGGTATTATCCAACTATCGGGATATACGACTACGGTCTTCTCTATTTGGTTTGTCGGTGGACTGATATTGTTTGTAATGGGAATTTTAGGACTGTATATTGGTCAGATATTCGACCAAGTTAAAGGACATCCATGGTTCATCGTGGATAAGACACTCAACATGGATTGATTATGGGATCGGCAAAAAAAATACTGATATTGGGTGGTGGCTACTACAATGTACCGCTGATACGCAAATCTGTAGAATTGGGCTATTATACTATCGTTGGCGGCATAGCGGGTAACTATCCGGGATATGATTTGGCAGACTTGTGGGTGGATGTCGATGTGTTCAACAAAGAAGCCGTTCTTGCTGTTGCAAAAAAAAATGGTGTAGATGCCGTTTATGCTACGGGGTCAGATACAGTGATGCCCACTATCGGCTATGTAAACGACTGCTTACATCTTATCGGTCCTACTGCCGATTGTGTATTGGCTGCTACGAACAAAGCTGAGATGAAGAAACATTTCCTATCTGCTGGAGTCCGAACGGCAGCCTATCGCAAAATTACCACTCAAGAAGAGGCTATCGACTTTGCTAATACGCATTCGTATCCTGTGGTGCTCAAAGTAGTGGATGCTTGTGGCGGACGGGGTATTGCTATTGTTCATAGCGAGGAAGAACTCCGTCGAGATTATCCGATTGTATGCCGAGAGACACATCTCGACTATATGATAGTGGAAGAGTATATTCGTGGAGAAGAATTTGGTGCACAAGCGTTTGTACAAAACGGAGCATTGGTCTTTGTAATGCCACATGGCGATATAGTTCACCACGGACTGACGGATGTGCCGGTAGGGCACTATGCACCCTATGAGCGCACGGACGAACTAATGGCGGAT
The DNA here is from genome assembly GCA_963619585.1 of Azospirillum sp. CAG:239. Classification (GTDB taxonomy): domain Bacteria; phylum Bacteroidota; class Bacteroidia; order Bacteroidales; family Paludibacteraceae; genus Colicola. The sequence goes on along the minus strand of CAVEXR010000009.1, from coordinate 13,201 downwards.
ATAGAGGAACAACTCTATTTGTGTATAAAGGCATTGGGTATTCGTACTGCACCTATCAACGCAGACTTTATCTTGTCCAATGGAAAGGTATATGTGTTGGAGATAGGGGTGCGTGCGGGGGCTACTTGTTTACCGGAGTTGGTATCGTGCCATTACGACATAGACTATTATGCTTACTTGCTTCGAATGTGTCTAGGCGAAGAAACGCATTTTGCAGCGCAGCCTCGTTCTGCCTGTTGGGTAGAAACTTTGCAAACTGAACAAAACGGGATTGTAAAATCTATCTCGCTGCCGTCTTTGCCTGCAGATGTACAAGAGTTTAACTTATATCCGCAAGTGGGAGAGAAAGTACACCCTTTCCGCACCGCATACGACAGAATAGGAACCTTGGTACTTAAAGGAGAGTCTGTAGCGTATTTAAAGGCACTGCGTGATAGTATCATACAAGGCATTCGGATTGAGGTGGAAAAATGAAACGAGGGCAACTGAAATATAACGCAGAACAGACTATTCGGCTATTGGGACAGATAGCGGTAGATTCGAAACTCTTCAATCTCCCCGGGTTAATGCAATTGCGCGACCTTACCTATCGGCTTTTGTTTGGTTGTGGCAAGGGTTTCCATTGCGGGCATAATGTGTTTATTGATAGAGAACATCAGCAGTTTACGGGGAGTATATCTATCGGAAACGAATGCTTTGTATCGCACGATGTGCATTTGGACTATACGGGACATTTAGTTATCGGCGATAGTGTGTGGATATTAGAGGGGACACGAATTATTACCCATACGCATGATATACAAGCCTTGCGCCAAACGGGGAAAAACGCAACTGAACAAATGTCGTTAACGATTGGCGATAGAGCCTATATCGGGTCAAATGTTACGATATTGCCCTCATGCCATTATATTGGTGCAGACGCTATTATTGGTGCGGGTGCTGTCGTTACACACGATGTAGCGGACGGGATAATGGTGGCTGGCATACCTGCTAAAATATTAAAGAAAGTAAGCGTATGGGGGGTAAAATGAAAGTACGACATTATGTTGCATTGCTGTTGGTGTATATCTTCTATGCGGGTATCAGTGTGATTATGAAGTGGACGGGTATTCAAGAGCCCCTTTCGACGGCATGGTGTATAGGTTTCGGTGGCTTGATATTAACTTTGGGCATTTATGCAATTGCGTGGCAGCAAATCTTAAAACGGGTGGATTTGTCTATGGCGTATATGTTTAAGGGGGTGAGTTTGATATTTATTATGCTGTTTTTGTTCCTCTGTTTTGATGAGCCAATAACGCCCATTAAGTTAGCAGGAACGCTGGCTATCGTGTTTGGAATAGGTCTATACGCAAGAGGATGAAATATCTGTTGGTTTTAGTGAGTGCGCTGTTGGGTGTAGTTAGCCAGATGATGCTCAAGAAGAGTGCTCAGGTCGGCTACACTATTTGGTGGCGTGAGTATTTGAATGGTTGGGTAGTTGGTGGGTATACGCTAATGGTTTTCAGTTTGTTGGTAAATTTGCTGGCTATCCACTTGGGTGTATTGGCGCAGGAGGTCAGTATTATAGAGTGTATCAATTACCTCCTAATTCCTGTTGCCGCTTGGCTTTTTTTAAAGGAACCCATCACTAAGAAACGCTTTGTGGCAATCGTGTTGATTATGCTGGGAGCAGTGGTATTCTTCTTGCAGCCAGATGGGTGGTGGGGGATGAAACTATAAAATGAGCCAAAAGGATTAGTAACTTATTCGACTTATGCAACCCAGAGAGAATATACAATCTGCTCTTTCCCGTACGGATACGGGGGGACTGAAGGGGATTGCTATATTGGCAATGCTGTTTCACCATATCTATGCTTGTCCGCCTGCGGGGGTTGAGCATTATGGCGGCGTGCTTGGGTTCTTGGGCGTGATAGGGAAAGTGTGCGTGTCCATCTTCCTTTTTTGCTCTGCCTATGGGCTGTCGCTGCAATACGAGGGGACGGAAAGCGTGGTGGATAGTATGAAGTTTGTGTTGAATCGCTTGGTGAAGTTTTATTTCAACTATTGGGTTATCTTCCTGCTGTTTGTGCCGATAGGGGTATGGGTGTTCTCCCGTCCGTTGAGTGCGGCGTATGGAGAGAATGTCAACCTATGGAAGAACCTCGTCCTTGACTTGCTTGGTGTACAGGGATTGCGGTCGTACAACATTACTTGGTGGTTCAATGCGCTGATTATTAAGTTCTATCTCGTCTTCCCCATTGCCTACCATATCGCGCGTAAATGCCCGGTAGTGTTTGTCTTACTGAGCGTATTTGCCGCTTGGCGTGTGGAAACCTACTGGTTTGTGTTTGCTTCGGGGGTGCTATGGCATCAATATGAAGCACCGATTGGCAGTTGCTTGGAGCGTTTGCCAAAAGCAGTATCGGTAGTCGGAGCAGTGCTGTTGTGTGGGGGTGCTGTATGGGGGCGAGGCGTTATGCCAGACTATATTTGGAGTATTCGGTTGGACACGATTATCACTTGGACGTTAGTGCTACTCACGATAGTGCTATTGCGCCCATGCCGTCCGCTTATGCAAGGGCTGGCATTCTTGGGCAAACACTCGGGGAATATCTATATGACGCATACTTTTATCTATTTCTACTGGTTCTCGAAATGGGCGTATATTTGCGATTTGCGCATAGGGGGGGGATTTTGACAGTATGCGCCACCTGCACCATATTAAGCCTTCTGATTGAATATATAAAAGCGAGAGCGGGCATTTATAAACTAAGTAGGAAAATAACCGATTGGATAGACACTCTATAAAACAAATACAATGGAAAAGGGTTGGAGATTTATGCAACAACATAACACGGCATTGCTCTGTATAGTGGCGATGCTTGTCTATTTTTGTATTGAGATAGCCGGCGTAGTCGATGTGCGGTGGGTACACGAGGACGAACCTTGGTATGGTAACCCTGCATTCAACTTAGTTCACGGCGATGGCTTGGTAAATACTATTACGGGCAGTGGTGGCAATGCTAACTATATTATGCCACTGCTTATCAGTCTTTCGATGAGGGTCTTCGGTGATACGCTGTTTGCTATTCGATTTACGAGTGTACTGTGCGGGGTGTTTTTCTTGCTCTTCTTATCGCTGATAATGCGGCAGTTCAAGTCCGATTGGAAAACACAATGCTGGGTGTATGCACTCTTTATTGCTGTTGGAGCATTTAATATTGTGTTCCGCTTTGGGCGTCCCGAGTGTGCTGCCATTACATTCTGCCAGGCGGGTATCTTGTGTTTCTATGTTTATCGGCAACAGGGGCGTTGGTTTCAAATGTTGCTGTTGAGTGTCTGCGCCTATTTGGGAGCTTGCGCACATCCGTATGCCCTATTGCTTTTTGCGTGTATAGGGGCAGAACTACTATACGAAGCGTGGGTGCAGCATTCGTGGAAACAAGCGGGTTTGCTGATTATGTTAGTAGCCGCTGCTGCGGCGGTGTTGCTCTCCATTACGCTGATAAATGCCCAAGTGCAAGGGATTGCCGTCAGTCAAGGAGCAGAGGTATTGCGGACGCGAACAGCAATTGTTCCTAATTTCGGAGAACGGTTGTGGGATTATGTGCAAGAGGTATTTTTCTCGAAACACAGTCTCTATACCTTGCCATTCCTCTTGCTGCTTATTATTGTTGCCTGCAAGAAAGAGTGCGGTTTCGCGCAACGCCTCTCGTGGATAGGAATAGCCTATGTAGTTATCTATCCGTTTGTCTTCTCTGCAGATAAAGCCATGATAGCCAATGCGGTAGACTACCTTTGTACGGTAGGTATCGTTGTTTTTGCTTCGGTACTGCCTTGTGTGAAAAAGACATTAACGCATGGGCAAAATAAGTGGTTAAATTGGCTGTTAGCAATATATATAGTAGCAAACTTTGCTATCATAACGGTGTTTAATTGGTGTTTCCGTTATGATAAAGCCAACTCTGTACTCCAAGAGGAAGTAGATGCTATTATTCCCGATGGGGCAAAAGTATATGGCACGCAAGATATGTGGTGCTTTAAGATGAATTCCGATTTCCGCAGTATTGTTTCCCGTTTGCCGGACAGAGAACCGGACTACTACGACTATATGTTGACTGACGGGCGATTGGAAACGAAATATGATTGTTATTTCTTAGTTACATTCCACCAAATGTTGGACTATGCCGAGGAGAATTGGGAGTTGGTGTATTGCAGAGAAACAAAGCAGTATGGCAAAGTGCGCATATTCAAACGCCCGCAAGAAAAGAATAATGATTAAAACAATACTACTATGAACATACCTTTCAATAAACCGCATTTGACTGGCAAGGAAGCCCATTATATGTATCAGGCGGTGTATAACGGCAAGTTGTCCGGCAACGGGGAGTTTACTAAACGCTGTCAGCATTTCTTCGAGGAAAAATACGGCTTCCGCAAATGCCTGCTGGCTACCTCCTGCACCGACGCACTCGAGATGGCGGCACTGCTCTGCGAGTTGCAACCCGGCGACGAGGTCATCGTGCCGAGTTATACCTTTGTGTCGTCTGCGTTGGCGTTTGTGCGTGAGGGGGCGAAGATAGTCTTTGCCGACTCTATGCAGCGCAACCCAAATATTGACGCCGAGCAGTTGGAGTCGCTCATCACGCCCCGCACACGCGTGATAGTGCCTGTGCATTACGCAGGCGTAGCGTGCGACATGGATACGATAATGGATGTCGCCGCTCGCCACACCCTCATTGTGGTAGAAGACGCAGCGCAAGCGATAGACAGTTACTACATCTCGCCCCGCACGGGAGAGAAACGCCCCTTAGGCACTATCGGACACCTGTCGGCTTTCTCGTTCCACGAGACAAAGAACATCATTGCCGGCGAGGGTGGTATGCTGGGCGTGAACGACGAGCGTTTTGTGCGCCGTGCGGAGATAATCTGGGAGAAAGGCACCAACCGTGCGGAGTTTTTCCGTGGAGAGGTGAACAAATACGGCTGGGTAGATACGGGTTCTTCGTTCTTGCCGAGCGAGGTGGTGTCCGCTTTTCTTTGGGCACAGTTAGAAGATATGGACGAGATACAGGCCAAGCGCAAACGCCTCTGGCAAGTGTACTACGACCAACTCTCTGCAGTGCTCACTGCTTATAACGCTCAACCGCACTCAACACTAAACGCTCAACACTCAACTCCTCAACCAAGCGAGGCGCCCTTCTCTCTCCCCGATATTCCCGCTTACGCCACCAACAATGCGCACATGTTCTATATCGTGTGCCACAACCTCGAGGAGCGCACTGCCCTCATCAAACACCTGAAAGAGAACGGAGTGTTGGCGGTGTTCCACTACCTCAGCCTGCATAGCAGTCCGTATTATGCGCCGAAACACGACGGGCGAGTGCTGCCGGAGTGCGACCGCTACGCCGATTGTCTGGTTCGCTTGCCGATGTACTACGACCTGACGGAAGAGGATGTAGCAGAGATATGCAAGTTGATAAGAGAGTTCTATAAATAGATAGCCTCTCGATGATAGGCAAAGTATTTGCACAATTCACAATGCTCAATGTATAATGTCTCGCCCATAGGCTGCCACCATAGTGGATTAGGGTTTTGCGGAGAAAGCGAGGGCGTAGAGGCGCATCTGTTTTAGCATAGCGACTAAGCCGTTGCTGCGGGTGGGGGAGAGGTGTTCGCGGAGTTGGATTCGGTCGATGAAATAAAGGTCGGCTTGGGCTATCTCTTGCGGGGTATGGTCACTCAACACATGAATAAGCAGTGCGACGATACCTTTTACCAATATCGCATCCGAGTCGCCGTGATAGAGGATATGTCCGTTCTGCATCTCGGCGGTGAACCACACTTTCGATTGGCAGCCGTCAATCAAGTTCTGCTCTGTTCGGTCGGCTTCAGGGAACGGCTCTAAGCCGTTGCCGTAGTCGATTAGTAGAGAGTAGCGATCCATCCAATCGTCAAAGGCAGAGAACTCGTCAATGATTTCGTCTTGTATTTCGTTGATACTCATTTGAGGAATTTGTAAATTTGTAAGTTTGTAAATGGGCATGTTTATTTGCGTTTGCGCAACTGTTGAATGAGTTCGTATAAGTGGTTGGCTATACGCTCGTCTGCTTGCTCGTCGCATTTGCCCATGGGGGGGGCATCTACGATATAGTCTGCCTGCTCGTAGTAAGGTGCACGGGATGCCAAATGCGGAGTAATGAACTGCATCAGTTCGGCTTCGGTGCGCCCTTGCAGTACGGGGCGTTCGCTTAGGTCGGTGAGTGCTAAGCGTTTTGCCAAATGCTCCGGCTGCCAGCGGATATAGATGCTAGTGCCTAACTCGTGCAAGCACTCCATATTGTCCTCCCAACAAGGATAACCGCCCCCCGTGGCGTAGATAACTCTGTCCATGGGTAGTTCTGCCAAAGTCTCAATCACCTCTTTTTCTTTATGGCGAAAATCCTCAATCCCGTAGGTGCGAATAAAGTCCGCCGTACTGATATTGTAGAACTCTTGGAATGCATCGTCCAAGTTGACGAAATGCCAACCCAATTTATCGGCGAGCAGGCGACCTGCCGTGGTCTTGCCTGCGCCCATATAACCTATCAGGTAAATAGGTAATTCCATTTTATTTGACAGCATTGTAGTGCTTCTTCTCGTTCTCGTCGAGTATCTCTGTGGTGTTGTCCGTCCAGACGAGTGTACCGCTGACGATATGCGCCTCGGGGAAGACAGCGGCGGTGGTAGTAGGCAGAACGGGGTGGAGTAGTTGCCCGCTTGGGGTATAAAGGGCGGCTGCCGATGAACAGATGGGGGCGCAGACTGTCCGCACTACGAGCAGGCTGTCGCCCATATCTTGCACCTCCAAGTAGCAACTATCTGCCATACGGATACGGCTGTAGTTGCCTGCTTCTTCCTCCACCAAGGGCGTGCTGCCCAATGCGATAGCGTCCTGCAACCATTGGTCTACAACAGGAGCAGTGGCGTAGGCATGGCTGCATACGAGTGCGAAGAATATATATAGGCGTGTGCGCTTCATCTTATTTTCTAATTTCTCTATTCTTTTCTAACCTACAGTCTCTAACAGCACGACTGCGTAGGCGGCGATGCCCTCTTTACGACCGACGAAACCGAGGTGTTCGGTAGTGGTGGCTTTGATAGACACTGCGCTTTCGCCTACGCCCATTACCTTTGCCAAACAGGCTTGCATCTCGGGAATATAAGGGCTTAATTTGGGTGTTTGAGCACAGATCGTACAATCGCAGTTGCCAAACTCATACCCCGCTTCACGCACCATCGTCATCACACGACGGAGCAGAATCTTGGAGTCGATGCCCTCGTATTCGTTGCCTTTGGTGTCGGGGAAATGGTAGCCTATATCGCGCATGTTCGCTGCACCGAGAATGGCATCGCAGAGGGCGTGTATCAGCACATCGGCATCCGAGTGTCCGAGCAGCCCCTGCTCAGAGGGGATAACAATTCCCCCCAACCACAAAGTGCGATTGGGGGCAAACTGATGTACATCGTATCCGAATCCGATTCGCATACGCACGACTTATTTCTTACGATTATCCACCAAGTCTTTGATACCGGCAAGGTCGAAGCCAAGCGTAAAGCGCATGGTCTGGTCGAGCGGGTTGGTAGAAGCCAAACCGATACAGTAGGCTACATCGAGCGAGAAGATGCTCAAGTGGAAACCTGCGCCTACTGTCAAGTAGTTTCGGTTACCCTTGTAGAAGTTCTCGTAACTATAACCGAAACGGGCAAAGAACTGCTTATTGTAGGAGTACTCGAGACCTGCACCCCAGCGTACCTCCTTGAATTCCTCTGCTGCACCGCCCGGAGCATCGGCAAAGGACTGGAAGATACCTTTGACAGACGAGAGGTTGGTATAACCTTCGGTTGACCACTGACCATCTTCGCCGTCGGCATACTTCGACTTACGCGAAGGCACCATCAACTTATCGGCTTGCACACCAAAAGTCAGGCTGTTGTACTTATCGAACGGCAACTCGTAGTTGACACCGATACGCATCGTAGCAGGAATAAAGTTGGAGGTAGCCCCCTTGTCGTACGACATCTTGCCGCCAAGGTTCTTGAGCGTGAAGCCCAAAGAGAAATAACTCGGTCCCATAGGCAACTCGATAGGTTGGCGATAGTAGAGAGCAATGTCGGCCGCCATAGTCCATGCGGGATACATCTCGCCTGCCGAAGAAGTCGAGGTATTGACGCCATTGTTCAGGTCGGAGTACATAAAGCGCAGGGCAACCGACATACTCACATACTCATGCAGTTTGCGGAAGTAGGCGAGGTCGAGAGACCACTCGTTCGGACGCACGGTTCCCCACTCGGAGCCGGATGCGTCTTGCAGTTGGACATCACCAAGAGAGAAATAGGTGAACGAAGCCGCAATACCGCCACCAAGGTCGCCGAAGTTGTAGTAACCTGCGATGTGTGCCAAGTCGATATCGCTCACCAACTTACGCAACCACGGAGTGTAGTTAGCCGTAATACCGCCTTTGCTCTGCATATAGGAGTACTTGGCTGCATTCCAATACATGGAGTTTAGGTCGGCGTCGGTAGCGACACCTATATCGCCCATACCTGCCGAGCGTGCGTCGGGAGCAATGCTCAACGACGGCATGGCGGTGATTAGCGGGTTCAGTGTTTCGTCTATTGCATTCGCTGTTTGTGCCAATGCAACGAGAGTAATCAAAGAAAGAATGCTCTTTTTCATTATAGTAATTCTTGTAATTTAGTTCTGTAAATAGGGTAGGACGGTAAGTCGTCTTCGCTTAGGGCTATATGCACGGTGTGTTGTGTGTGTGTACTCGTGCAGTATGAGTGCGAAGAGTATATGTGTCCTTTGGATAAAATAATTCGCATTAAAATCTTACTGAGATTTGCTTCATAGGCTCGTAGTGTCATTGAACAACCACTATCTTGCCCGACTTGGACGAATAGCGACTGTTTTCTGTTTTTATACGCATATTATACATATAGAGTCCGGGCTGCAAGCCTAACTCACCCATATTGAGTTGGACTTGGTCGGGGTTCTTCATATCGGTTTGCCAAACGAGGTGTCCTGCCATATCGTAGATATTGATCTGTGTCTCAACTACCATATCCGGTTGGTCGTACTGCACAACGAGGTTCAGTATACCCGTTGCCTGTACGGGATTCGGATAGGAGACGATAGAGTAGATATTGGGTGCTGCACCTTTCTCCACGATGAAATTGAGTGTGGCGGTGCTGCTGTTGTTCAGCAAGTCCCATGCGCGGAACGAAAGGCTGTGTGCGCCCTCTTCGAGTTCCTGCATAAGGTAACTGACTTGCCCTTTCTGGTAACTGCCATCGGTAGAGGTAAAGAACTCGTTTAGGACATAGGTGTACTTGGAACTGTTGTCCACCACAAGCATTAAGTCGTGTCCGATACCCGTACCCACTGTGTTAATGCCATTCTCGTCTTCGATATCGGCGAAGAAACGCGGTGTTTCGTAGGTAGTACCACCATCACGGAATGCCGGTGTATTGAGATAGAGCGAGAGAGCAGGACCCAGGGTATCTTGCTTCAATACCGAACCTGAACCACCGATAACAAAGTCCTCGAAATGCCCTACACCTTCCGCTACCGCCGTGGTATCGTACGCATAATAGACGATTCGCCCTTTGCCGTAGTTGTAGCGAATATCCTTTGGAGTCATAAAGACATAAGAGAACTTGCCATTCTGTACATTCGCCGTACCGCTGAAGAGACTATTGGGGTAGTCGTTGTAGGTAATATACTGTTTCTTGCTCTCGTCGGTCTCGTCGTTGTCGCGCGTCGTAACACGCTGCATCTTGTCGTAGATAGTGATATTGACTTTGCCGTTGAACCAATCTGCCACTGCGCCGTCTTGGTCGACCACTTCGCCCTCTACCTGCTGTACATCCAAGGCGTGGAGCGTATCTATTTTGCTTGTAGTATTGACTTGATATTCCGTAGGATATGCGAGATGCAATGCAGGGTCTCCAAGCAGTACATAGGGCATCTTGTTCTCGTCCGTACCCGTCAGGTTCTTGGCAATGGCGAGCGCACGCCCCACCGTCATATCGTAGGAGAAGACATCCTTATGCCCCAAGAGCGTATCGCAGAAATTTCGATTAATGTAGGTATTCTGCGTAGCATAGACCGTACGGCCTGCGGAGATAACTCCTATAGCACCGCCATTGGCGTTAAGCACCGCTTCTTCTGCCGCGCAACGCTTACCCGAATCGAAGTGGGCAAAACTACAAGTGGCAAGCATCCATAGTGCCTGATTCTTATTGGTCATCTTTCGGATACTGCTCAGGTTCATCATGCCCTCGTTGGTAATAGCGTTGTATCCGCCATGCCCCGAGTAGTTCATATAGAGTACTCCGTTCTGCAACAGGTTGTCGAGTTTGTTCTTAGCCAAAGGATAACTCTCGCCCGATGCGTCTGTCTCCTGCGGGTAGGCATCGAGGTATATCTTATTGACAATGAAATCCGGATTCTTGCTGCGGACACGCTCGCCACCCTCTTCTGCCACACGGGTATGGAGATTATGGTCGCCATCGTCGGCCAGGAAAATCAACTGCTGTTTCCATTTGCCAGGGGTGGTATTCGTAATGTACGCTACGAGTTTGTCCACTACCTGTTGTGCCTCTTCGAGTGTATTGACCGGCAGTCGTCCCACACCGATGTCCATGCGTCCCTGGGTATCACTTTCCCCCTCGTTGTCGTCGAGGAAGCCGAAATAGTCGTCAGTTGCATAGGCTTTGGTCTCTACTGTGGAGTTCTTGGCTTGGTAGGTAAGTAGCGTATTCTGCCCCGAAGCGGTAAGCAACTTACGGTTGTCGAATGTGCCGTCGCCTACAAGGCATAGCCATTGCGGCTTTTGGTTGCTGCCCGTACCGCGGTCGTAGAGCATCTTCATCAGCCAACGGTATGCCGTAGCGTCGGGCGTACCGCTCGAGAACTCGTTGTACACCTGTTGGTCGGTAACTACCGCCCATGTGATTCCATCTTTCTGCTCGTGGGCTTGTGCCAGGCGAGTTGCCTCACCGACAAACTCGGCAGGGCTGATAAGCACATAGTCGATATTCTTCAGCGCATGCAGATTCTGGTTGTTGATACTGCCCACTACTGTAGGCGAGAGAAAGCCGCTGCCGTCGGTATTGACGGCAATGTACTCCTGTATGCCGTTTTGGTTGGAACCCGAGAAGGTAAGGGTCGTACCCTCCAAAGTAGCCGGTACACGCACGATAGCGGCACGGTCGGTGATATTCCATATCTGGGTATGCGCCGTGGCATTGGTCAGCGTATAGGTAAGTGGGGTAGACTTAGCGTAGTTGGTCGTAGTACGGAACGGCATAACACTTCCCTCCATACGCAAGGCACAGGTGGCGGTAAGTTCTATATAGTTAAGAAAACCGACTGCGCCTGCCCCAGGATTGGAAAAGACTAACTCGACGGTCTGCGTAGAGGAAGCGGCAGGATAGTTCTGATTGAAAGTGGCTATACAGCCTTTGGTATAGAAATCGCCCACATAGATAGAGTCCACACGCACGGTGTTGCTTTTGCCGTTCAGGCTCAGTGTGTAGCTGGCTACACGCCCAGAGCAGTTCGCCACCTCTGAGCGTACACGCAGTTCTTGGTCGGTATCGCAGTTGGGAGTGGAAAACGAGAAAGTACGCGTGGTTGTAGTAGTACTGAACATCTCGCCGTAGAACTCACGCCCACCACCATCGGTACCGTTGTCACGGTCGAGGAGATTGACTAAATCCTGCTCATGAACCTGATAGTTCCGGTAGGTATTGACGGCTGTTGCACCATCGGAAGATACGGCTTCGGCGGTAGGAAGCAGGTTCTGTACGCCAGCATTGTCGCTCAAGAAGTAGTATCCGTAATCGGAATAGGGGTTGCGGGTATGGATGAACTGCGTACCATTGTATGCCCATGAGGTTGTGCCTTGCCCATAGAAGAGAATATAATCGCCTGCGCCAAAGACACCATCCGCCCCTTTCTCCATATAGAAGCCCACTGCCGGCAGGTCGTCTATCTTCTTCTTGGAGAAATCTTGTGCCAACATCGCCCCACCGTATCCGTACACACGCACATTGGCGGGGTTAGTGATGCCTGCGGCTTGCAGTTCCTCGTAGGTAAGGCGATAAATTCCGCTCTCACCAATGCGGATTTTTACCCACGAACCACTGCTCAGTACAGACTGCTCGGCATAGGTATGGATACCGGCAACGCCTTGCAGAGTGCAAGTGGTCAGCAGAAACAATATAGGGAGAATCTTCTTCATGTTACAGGGTTATTTGATTTTGCAGAACAGTACTTCTTCCGTACCGTTGTCGTTATAAGCGTGGAGTATTTCGTTGGTAGAGGCAGGCTGTGCCGATAGTCGATAGGGGATATACAGCATATCGCCTTGGCGCAGCGTCATCACTCGGCTTGCTCGGGCTATCGCCTCTTCCGGACTTAAAAGCAGTTCCTCTGCCGGTAGCGCGTTCTCCTCGCCCGTGGCACTTTCTTTTGTCCAACGGAAAGGCGGAACGGTTTCGGTTGCGCCCTCCTGCCGCAAAAGGAACACTCCTATGGCAAAGGAGAAATCGAAGGCTCGGGCTGTGGTGTCGCTCTTACCCGTTTGGCGTGCAGACAAGAGTACATCGTAGGCACAGAAGTCCACCGAAGGTGCCACGGCATCGATATAACGGGAGGCAAAACGGGGCTGTATATTCTTCCCTACACGGCTGATCCGAAGAGCGATACAGGGCGTAAAGCGAAGGTCGTGCGTCCAATCGGGGATAAACATCGGCTTGCGTCCGTTCAGGAGCGAAGAATCGCACTTTAGCACTAAATCCGCCGAATCAGCGGCAATGTCCGCCGGTCGTTGCTCGAAATCGTATGTAAAGCCTATGATTTTCACTGTCCTGTTTGCTTCGGTGGGCGGAGTGCCTGCCTCTTCGAGAAAAGCATATAGCGTGAGTCCACAAAAAGCGCGACAAAGTTACGATTTTTCTTTGATATGTACAAGTAATGGGGTGTATTTCGTGCTTTTTCTTAATCTGCGGTGTGATTTACACAAAGTCTTGAGGTTGGGGGATAGGGGTTATAGATAATATAGTCGATATAGTTCATCCTGTCTATCAAGGGGGACTGTGGATGCCGGTATGCGACAAGAGGCTGTCTAACAATGCAAAGTTGTTAGGCAGTCTTTGTTCTTTCGCAGTT
>CAVEXR010000008.1:0-78661 GCA_963619585.1 Azospirillum sp. CAG:239 | reverse complement strand
TCTCACAACCATCCCCGCCCTAATCCCTCCCCACCTCCCAACCACCTCCTGTCTACCTCCTCATAGCACACGATACATTTCGTATTTTCCCTTGTCCCAACCGCATAAAATCTCGTCTCAATCTCGAGACCGGCATATAGGATAACCGATACATAACCGACACATAACCGATACATACGAATACTTTCGTACTACTTTGCAGCCTATCCGATAATACTCCGATAATACTCTGAAGATACTTCCGCAATACCCTGTAAAGCCTCCAAGAATGCCTATTACGCCCCCGAACGCATAGTCCCATCCTCCCTCCTCGGTCGATACTCACCGTCCCCAAGTGCCATACCGATATGCAAATAGCCCTTCCGCCGAAGCGGAAGGGCTATTGTTCGCGGGGAGCGGACTACCCGATTTTCCTTTCTTTTGGACTTATTCCTCCACGATGGTGGCGGCTTTCAAGTCCTCGTAGAAGTGTGCGCGTGCGGTGTGTTGATAGGGCATGACCCACAGATAGGCAATGCCTAATGTGAGGATACCCAGCAGGTACCATCCGAGGAAAGTCAGGTCTAGTACGAACAGGTCCCATTTGTGTCCGCGCATCATCTCGCGGCTTGTGCGAAGGGCTTCTTTGGCGGTCAGTTCGGGGTAGTCGCGCAGCAGATAGGGTACCATGGCATAGGCGTATTCCAGAATCACCGCCCCGATGAAGAGCGTTACCAGACCCAGCCCCAGTTCTGCCAGGAAGGAGAGGAAGATAGCGGGTACATTGCGGGAATAGTCTTTGCAGAAGAGGTTAATCCCATCGCGCAGCACGCCGTTGCTTTCGCCGCGGGTGAGTTGTAGCAGGCTGTTGATGGCGCCGTATTGCATAGGGGTGGTTAGCAAGAGGCTGACCACTACGCTTAGTCCCGAGACGGAATAGAGCAGCACTTGCTCGCAGGGAGGAATCAGCCCCGAAACGCCGCTGAAGATAAGGGGTACAATCATGATAATCAGAAACAGAACTGCGCTTTCATTCCAAGCGCCGTGCAGTGTTTCGCGTGCCTGCGCACGATACTCTGAGTAGGACTTCATACTGGTGAATAAATTTAGAGAGTGAATAAAAATGAATACTAAATAATCAAATAAAGAATATCAAATAAATATGGCTGTGTGCTGCGCACACCCGTCCTCCGCTTCACCCCACCCGCGTGAGCCGCAAGGCTCAGTTGACGATGCTCTGCAATCCCCCTCCTTGAGGTGGCAGGGGGGAGTCCCTACAACTTCCCCAGTGCCAAGTCTTCTTTCCTGGTCATTTCCGCTTTGGTCTCGGGGGTCTTGTCGCCTTGCCCTGTCAGGTGGAGCACACCGTGTATCAGTATGCGTGCCAACTCGTGGGCAAAGTCTGTGCCTACCATCTCGGCGTTCGAGCGCACGGTGTCCAGTGAGATGAATATATCTCCGCTCAGTGTCCCCGCCGTGGCGTAGTCGAAAGTGATGACATCGGTGTAGTAGTCGTGTTGCAGAAATTCCCGATTGACGGCGAGTATCTTCTCGTCGGAGCAGAGGATATAGGTTATCTCTCCCGTGGCGTACCCGTAATCCGCCGCCACGCTGCGTATCCACCGTGCTATCCGTCTGGGTTCGAGTCCGGCAGACTCCAATGAATAAGGAATGAGTGCTTCCTCTTCGTTGTATGTAAGAAATTGTATCATAGCCTGTTAGTGGAAAAATATATACCCCAGTACGATAGCCGCCAGCATGCCGCAGAAGTCTGCTATCAGTCCGCATACTACGGCGTAGCGGGTATCCTTTATGTTCACGCTGCCGAAATAGACGGCTAAGATATAGAAAGTGGTGTCCGTGCTGCCTTGTACGATGCTCACGAGCCGCCCGACGAAACTGTCTGCCCCGTATTGTACCATGGCATCTACCATCAGCCCTCTCGCCCCGCTGCCCGAGAGAGGGCGCATGAGTGCGGTCGGCAGTGCGGGTACGAAATCGGTGTTTATGCCCAGTAGTGCGAAGAACCAACCTATCCCCGCCACAAGCATATCCATTGCCCCGCTGGCACGGAACATTCCTACCGCCACGAGCATGGCAATCAGGTACGGGATGATGCCCACGGCTGTCTGAAAGCCGCCTTTTGCCCCGTCAATAAAGGCATCGTAGACATTGATATGCCGTACGAGCCCTGCGATGATAAACCAGCATATTACGCCTAACAGCAGTACGGCGGCGAGTATGGCGGACCATTGGCTTACCACTTCTTGCGGCAGCGACAGTGCACCCCACAGTATCAGTCCCACGAAGAGTGTCAGCCCTCCGAGCGTGCCTAATACCACGCGATTGAAAAGGTTGATATGCTGTACAATCGCTACCGAGATAATCCCCGCCATGGCAGCAAAATAGGTAGCGAGCAGGATGGGCAGGAAGACATCGGCGGGGTTGGCAGCACCGAGTTGCGCCCGATAGGTCATGATGCTTACGGGTACGAGCGTCAACCCGCTTGTTACCAATACGAGGAACATAATCATGGAGTTGCTTGCGCGGCTTTTGTCCGTGTTCGTCTCTTGCAACTCCCGCATGGCCTGCAGTCCTAAGGGTGTGGCGGCGTTGTCTATGCCGAGCATCGTGGCGGAGATGTTCATCAGCATACTGCCGAAGGCGGGGTGGTCTTTCGGCAGTTCGGGGAAGATACGCGTAAAGAACGGGCTTACTACCCTCGACATCTGTCGGATAACGCCCGCTTGTTCGCCTATTTTCATTATTCCCATCCAGAGCGAGAGCACGCCTGTCAGCCCCAACGATATTTCAAAACCCGTTTTGGCACTCGAGAAAGTGGAGTTTAGTATGGCGGAGAAAATATCGGTCTGCCCGAAACAGAATGCTTGCACTATGCCTACCACAACCGCCAGTAGGATAAGGGCGACCCATATATAATTCAGAATCATGCCGCAAAGGTACAAAAAAACAGTCTATCTTCCAAAGAAAAGATAATTTTGACGCTACTTTTCTCGAAAAGGTTGCATAAATGAAAAAATATCACTACTTTTGCCGCCTGTATGACACAGAAAAACACAGGTTTTCGGGTAGTGGCTTTCCTTCGCCATTGGTGTGCGGCGTGGAACACGGGTGGCGAGGGAATCCACTCCCCTTATCTGTTCTATTTGGTGCGTATGCTTTTCTATGACCGCCACGCCTACTATTGTTTTGCCCCTATAGAGCGGGAGCGGCAGGCTCTGCTGTCTTCTGCGCGAACGATTACGGTGCGGGATTTCGGTACGGGTGCCGATTTGCGGGGCGATACCTATACGCAGTCTGTTCGGGCGATAGCGAAGAACAGCCTGGAGCAGCCTAAGATAGCGCAACTTCTTTTCCGTTTGGTTGTTTTCCTTGGGCACGAAGCCGCCCGTCCGCTCGAGGTGGTGGAATTGGGGACATCGTTGGGCATTACTACCGCCTATTTAGCCTCTGCCTGCAGCCGCAATCGTGTTACTACTTTCGAGGGCAGTCCCGCCATAGCCGATGTTGCCCGCCAAGTATGGCAGCGTCTGGGTCTGACCAATATCCGCCTCGTAGAGGGCAATCTCAACGACACCCTTAGCAGTACCCTCAGCGACACCCTCAACGCTGCATCCGACGCATCCCTCAACGCTACCCGGAACGACACGCCCAATGCTACTCTCAACAACTCGCAGATAGATGTAGCCTATATAGACGCCAACCATACGGAGTGTGCCACATGGCGTTATTTTACTGCCTTGTTGCCCTATGCGGGTGCGAAGAGTGTATTTGTGATAGACGATATACACTATTCGCCACAGATGGAGGCGGCGTGGCATCGTATTTGCGCCCACGAGGCAGTAACCACCACGATGGACTTGTGGTCAGTGGGGATAGTCTTTTTCGACCCTCACTACCTCCGCAAGCACTATCGCCTAAGGATATAAAGCAACAACTCGATCTCTATTCTGATTTACACCAAATGATTTACACCAAAACCGGCGACAAGGGGCAAACCTCTCTCGCCAACGGAATGCGGGTAAGCAAGGCAGATGCCCGTTTAGAGACTTATGGTACAGCCGACGAACTGAATGCGTGGGTAGGTATGTTGCGTGCCGCATTGGTGCCGTATCCGACGCTTGCGTTGCGCCCGGGTTCTCTTGCCGACCCGCAGGCGTCGTTGGAGATAGACAGCCATCTGCTTTGGGTACAGAACCGCCTCTTCAATCTCGGAGCCTCGCTCAGTGCCGCTTCGGGTGAGTGGATTACCGCCGCAGATACCGCGCAGGTAGAGCATTGGATAGACGCTATGCAAGCCGACCTGACGCCCGTGCGAGCGTTCGTTCTTCCTGCGGGGAATGAGTTGGTTGCCCGTTGTCATGTCTGCCGTACGATTACCCGCCGTTTAGAACGCCTGATGGTCGCCCTATCCCAAGCAACCGCCCCAAAAAAACAAGAGGAGAGCATAGAAACCGCCCCCACCGCCGAAGAGTGTCGTTTTGTCAACCGTTTGAGCGACTACTTCTTCGTCCTCTCCCGTTGGTCGGGCGAGCAGACCCACGCTCCTTTGGAGATATGGCAGAAATAAAATAGAAAAAAGAGGAAAGAAAAGAGGGAAGAAAGAAGAAGCGAGTGTCCAACCTGGGGGCGTGGGTGTCCTCACCCGCGGGGCGTAGCCCTTTGACCGTACTGTGCCGAGTCCCCCACGCCCAAGCACCTAGCCCATCTATCCTATCTAGCCCCTCCCCCCCCTATCATCGTGTAAGAGAAATTCTCTAAATATGCATTTTATGCTATAAAACAGCAAAAATACGAAAATAATGTCGCGAAAGTTTGCGGGTACAGAAACTTTTTACTACTTTTGCACGATAATTTCGATGGAGTGTACCCGAATGGGTCGGATTGCCGTGTGTGTATGTGCCTTGCTTTGTGTGTAATACGCTGGTAATGAACTCGCTCGAGATAGTATAATCAGTAACCGATAAAAGACTATGTACTGGACTTTGGAGTTAGCATCTAAGTTGGAAGACGCGCCTTGGCCTGCTACCAAGGATGAGTTGTTGGATTATGCCAACCGTATCGGTGCGCCTATGGAGGTGATAGAGAATCTGCAGGAGTTAGAGGATGATGAGGAGGAGGTATACGAGAGTATTCTCGATATTTGGCCGGATTATCCTACCAACGATGAAGACTTCTTTTTTAACGAGGAAGAGTATTGATATAGACCGAACCACGACGAAGTGAAAAGATATGCTATTCTCCTCCTGATGGTCGTAGTGGGCGCAGCAGTGTATGCGCAGTTCGACCCGCAGCTGGGGCAATATATGTATCTGCAGACCGCCTACAATCCCGCAGCGGCGGGCGAGGGTGATATGATGAAAGTGGCGGGTGCGCATCGTATGCAATATATCGGCATCGATAATGCACCTATGACTACTTGGTTTTCGTTCGCTTCGCCGTTTGTGATCGGTAAGACACGCCACGGAGCGGGTATCCGCTTTATGAACGATCGCTTTGGTTTGTTCTCCAACCAAGCCCTCTATGCGGACTATGCCTATCGGCAGAAATTGGGCAGGGGCTATTTGAGTATAGGCGTTGATTTGGGGTTTATTAATGTCGGCTTTAAGGGCGATAGTGCGAACCTCAAGAGTTTGAGCGGTTCCGATTATTTCTCTACCGACGACGAGCGTATCCCTACGGGGTCGGAGTCGGGGATGAAATTTGATATGGGTGCGGGTATCTACTATACTACGGGTACTTGGTGGGTAGGTGCCAGTTACAGCCACCTTACCATGCCGACGGTTGAGTTGGGCGATTATGCTTCGGTCAGGGTGCGCGGCACGATGTTTGTGGCAGGCGGATATTATTATCGCTTTAAGAACGCCCGTCAGTGGCAACTCAAGCCTACGGCGATGTTGATGAGCGATTTCCGTTCGTGGGATTTGAACCTGACGCTGATGTGCGAGTATAAAGACCGTTACCGCTGGGGTTTGGGCTACAGAGTGGCGGGGAGTGTGAATATCCTGTTGGGGATAGATATTATCTCGGGGCTGCAATTGGGCTACACTTGTGAGTTCCCTACGAGCAAACTGATGCGCGAGAGTTATGGTTCGCACGAGTTGTATCTCGCTTATAGTTTCGACATCTTGAAGCCCCGCCGTACCAACAAGTACAAGAGTGTGCGCTACCTATAGGGGACTTCTATCAATAGAAGGTATCCGTACAAACTCAGCAGAGGGTGCCTTTGCAAACGAAAAAAATAGAAATAAGAAATACAATAAATATATCGTATGAAAGTAACAAAGATTCTTCCATTGGTTGCTCTTGCAGCGATTGTCGCAAGTTGTAATCCGCCTGCAGGCGAGTTGGTGGGAGCGCAGAAATCGACTGCCTTCAACGAGGCTAACCCTTACGGCATGGTGTTCATTAAGCAAGGGTCGTTTATGATGGGTGCCAACACCCAATCTGCCGTCTTCGAGCAACCGGACAACATCATGATGGCTACCGTGGAGTCTTTCTGGATGGACCAAACCGAGATTACGAACAACGAGTATAAGCAATTTGTCAATTGGGTGCGCGATTCTATCGCTCGTACCTACCTGGTGGCTGCGGGAATGACGGATTTTGCCGTTCAACCCAAAGACGAGGATTTTGACGATGAGAATTTCATACTCAATTGGAAGGCGAAAATTCCTTGGGGCAGCAAGGACGAAGATGTGCGTGATGCCCTCTCGCCCATGTTTTATTCCGATGGTACGATGCGAACCAACTTCCTTCACTATCGCTACGAGTGGGTCAACTACGACGATGCGGTTAAGCAGAACAATAAGTTCGATGTGGCAACCAGCAGTTATCCTGCGGGTGCTTCCGTGCGTGTCGATACATTTTGGATTGGCGAGGATGGCGGTATCCTTGATAGTACGATTGTGCGCCCGCTCCACGAGCCGAGCGACTTGATTACCAAGAAGATTATCTGTATCTATCCCGATACCCTTGTTTGGCGTCGTGATTTCCAGTTCTCGTTCAACGACCCGATGCTCCACATGTATTTCTCTCATCCGGGCTATGCCGACTACCCTGTTGTCGGTGTTACATGGGAGCAGGCGCATGCGTTCTGCAACTGGCGTACGAAGTTCTACAATACGCATACGACGGTGCCTGCACAGGAGTACCGCCTGCCCTCCGAGGCACAGTGGGAGTACGCCGCACGCGGTGGGCGTAAGATGGCGACTTACCCGTGGGGCAACAACTACGCTCGCGACGGTAAGGGCTGTTTCTATGCTAACTTCAAGCCTTATCGCGGTTCGTATAACGACGATACGGGAACGACTACCATGAAGGTGGCGCAGTTTATCCCCAATGATTTCGGTTTGTTCGATATGGCGGGCAATGTGGCAGAGTGGACGAACAGTGCCTACCAAACGGCGTCCAACACCAGTGTACACGACCTCAATCCGGACTACTCGTATATGGCGCGTAAGGCCGACCCCGATATCTTGAAACGCAAGGTTGTTAAGGGCGGTAGTTGGAAAGATATCAGTTATTTTATGCAGTGCGGCGTGCGTACCTACGAGTACCAGTATGAGAGCCGTCCTTATATCGGTTTCCGCTGCGTGCGTGCCTATATCGGCGAGTAAGTGCAATCTATAAGTCTTGTCTATCCGGTACAAAAAGCACGAGAAAAATATAGTCTGTTTATTATAATAAGGTAAAAACGCTAAAACTTAAGTTTTATGGCCACAGAAGAGAAAGCAAAGAAAATGGGTCCTTGGGCAAAATTCATGCATTGGTATGAGTCCTATCAAGGTAAGAATATCGTCAATATCGTCTATTCGGTCGGTGCATCGGTCGTTATTATCGGTGCGTTGTTTAAGATTCTCCACTGGCCGGGTGCCAGTCAAGTGCTGATGATCGGTATGTTTACCGAGGCATTCCTCTTTATTATCGGTGCGTTGGATAAGCCCCATCCCGAGTTCCATTGGGATAATGTATTCCCGCAGTTGCTTTCCTATGGTGCAAACCCCGCTTTGCTCGAGGAGAAGTCCCACCAACCCCGTCCTACGCTGTTGGGCAGCGGCGAGGGTGCTGCTTCCGCGCAGACTGTCGGTGGAAGTGCTTCGGCGGCAGTTCCTTCCCTTGGTGAGAAAGATATGGCGTCGCTCAAAGACGGTATTGCCGATTTGGCAAAGACGGCGCAACAACTCTCCGAGTTGGGTAAGGTTGCTACTTCCGTTTCGCAGCTGGATACCAAGTTGACGGCTGCGGGCGAGGCTGCCGATAAGTTTGTCGCTTCCCAGGATTCGCTCTCTTCCGCTACAGCGCAGTTGGGTGCAACCTTTTCGTCTGCTTCTTCTTCGTTGAGTACGGCATACGCTACTCTCCATACCGAGGCAGAGAATACCGCTGCGAGTGTCAAGGCGTGCCAACAGTCTGTCGAGGGTATCGGCACGAAGTTGAGTGCATTGAACGCTATTTACGAACTCCAACTCACCACGCTCCAAGCACAGGTGGATGCCTATAAGGCACAGACCGAACTGCTTACCGCTGTTTCCGGTCATGTGAACGCTATCAACCAAACGGCAGCCGAGGCAGAGAAAAGCCACAGTGCCTACGCAGCCGCTTCGGCTACCCTCGCAAAGCAGGTGTCAGACCTCAATATGGTGTACGGCAATATGCTCAATGCCTTGGCATAAATAGGTTAGTGTGTTGGCATAAAATAAATATGTTGGCGTAAATATGTTGTCAGAAATATGTTGGCGTAAATATATGAATGCTTTGGTATAAAATATGCTAAACACTCAGGCATAATTCCTAATTCCTAATTCCTAATTCCTAATTGAACAATGGGTGGAGCAAAGAACTGTCCGGAAACCCCGAGACAACGAATGATAGGTATGATGTACTTGGTGCTCACCGCCATGTTGGCGTTGAATGTCAGTACGGATATCCTGAACGGCTTTACGCTGGTAGACGATAGTCTGCATTCTTCGATGGAGGCAACGGACATCCGAAATACCAAACTATACAACGATTTTAAGGCGGCTACCGACCAGAACCCCGAGAAAATGCAGGAGTGGTACAACAAAGCCAAGGAGGTGGAGCATCGTGCCGACAGCCTGTATAATTACCTGCAGAATTTTAAGACGCAGATTGTCATCCTTGCCGATGGCCAGAAGAAAGTCGATGAGCGTATCGCCGCTTCGGGCGATGCTACGCGCCAGATAGAGGGCAACTCGAACCTCGATGTGGCTGCCACGTATGCTATTGTACAAGGGAACGGCACCGTGCTGCGTGAAATGGTGGCGATGTACCGCGACTACCTGTTGGGGCTTACCGAAGATGACCCCGAACTCGAGAACGAGTTCCGTAAGGTACTTGCTACCGATCGCGGTTGGAATGCTCACGAGAAAGACTCCTGTGATTGGGAGGTGGCTGTGTTCGAGGGTATGCCTGTGGGTGCTTGTATTACTATCCTGACCAAGATGCAGAACGATGTCCGCACTACCGAAGGGCAGATGATTCAGTATCTTATGGATAAGACTGATGCGGGCGATTTGCGTGTGAACAAGTTGAATGCCTATATCATCCCCAAGTCCGACTATGTCATTCGTGGTGGTAAGTACTCGGCGCAGATTATTCTCGCTGCAGTCGATTCTACCCAATGCCCCGAGTACTATGTCGAGGGCACGCGCATTAACGACCATGGTATCTACGAAGTGGTAGCCAATACCACGGGCGTGCGCAAGTTCCGCGGCTATATCGCTTATCTCAATCCCGCTACGGGTACGATGGAAAACCTGCCTTTCGAGAGTGAGTATACCGTGGGCGAGCCTTCGGTTACCATATCGAACAATGACCTCAATATCATGTACCGCGGCTACGAGAACCAGTTCTCTATCTCCGTCCCGGGCGTAAGCAACGAGAAAGTGCGTGTTGAGGTATCGGGGGCGACGGCTACCCGCAATGGTGCAATATGGATTATTAAGCCGGGCGAGACGGCGAAGACGGTTACTATCTCTGTCCTTGCCGAGATGGAGGGCAAGATGCAATCCATGGGGGCGCGCGACTATCGTGTCAAAGCACTGCCCAAGCCGGGAGCCTATTTCAAAAGCGGCGAGACGGAGTATCAGGACGGTTTTATATCTCGTAATGCCCTGCTCAATGCGGGGGCTACGGTCATTGCCAGTTACGGGCCCGACGGTCTGCTCGATTTGCCCTATCGTGTTACCTCGTTCCGTCTGAATATCAATGGTACGCTTACCGAGGCAAAGGGCAATAAGTTCTCTGCCGACCAGCGTACCCGTTTGGGCAAACTGAAGAAGGGCGCAACGGTCGTCATTACCGACATCCGTGCCCAAGGTCCCGACGGTAAGGAGGTGCGCTTGTCGCCTATCCCGCTGTCGCTAAACTAACCTGCCCGTTTTTCGAGTGCCTGCCGATGGACGACCGAACGCCTGCCGCTGTGCAAAAGTGCTATTCCCCATGTGTGCGGAGCAGCGTGTAGAATAAGGTGTCGCCCGTAGAAAAAATAACGAATCAAATCACAACAAGATAATGAAGAAATTCTGTATTATTGCCTGCTTCCTGCTTGGTGTTACTGCTGCCCAAGCGCAGCATCAGGTTCTCTCGTTCTTCGACGAGTTGGGTACAGCCCAAATCCGCACCGACGAGTATTCGAAGTCTCACGATACCATCGTCAGTGTCTTCCATCGCATAGACGATGTCATCTGGGCAAGATATGTCTATCGCATCGTCGATATGCGCTATAAGCAGAACTACCAACTCTATTTCCCTACCAAGGCAGACGATCCGGACTATCGTAACCTCTTCAAGGTCATCACCGATGCGGTTATCGACGGTATGCCTATCTACGAGCGTGATGCGGAGACCATTAAGCCTACTTTCACCACGCCCTTGTCCAATACCGACATCCCATCGCTTTTCATGGCAGACGACCCTACGGCAGACTATTCCGACGACCCTACCCACTTCGACATCTCGCAGTCTTCGGCGATGTGTATCAACTACGACAGTGTCTCGGGTAAGTTCTCGTTCAACGACTATTCCTTTGCCGATATTGTGAAGAATCAGGTGAAGTATCTGATTCAAGAGGTAGTCTTCTTCGATAAGCACACTTCCCGCCTCTATACTAAAATTATGGCGATTGCCCCGTTGCACTCCGATAAAATTCAGGAGAAGGAAAACATTATGACGGCACTCAACCAATCCATTATGTTTTGGATTCCGTTTGACCAATTGCGTCCCTATCTGGCGATGCAATATGTCATCCCTTCGCAGAATGAGACGCGTCGGGTTACTTTCGACGATTTCTTCCAGAAACATCTGTATACTTCGTACATCGTAGGCGAGGGGAATATGTACAACCGTTACATTCCCGATTACGCCAAGACCGAAGAAGAAATTAAGAAGGAGCAACAGCGTATCGAAAAAGAACTGCTCGATTTCGAACAAGACCTCTGGGAGTATTAATACGAGAAAGGGCAGGAGTACTCCTGCTTTTTTCGATTTTGCCCAACGCAAACACCCAAAACTACATAAACATCGCAAGCATCGCGAAACTGCTATGTCTCATCCCCACCGCTTTTGGAATATGTATCTCACTGCAGCCGTCAGCGTTACGCTGGTGCTGTGCTTGGTGGGGTTGGAGTGCGTGTTGCTGCTCTCTGCCTCTTCGTTACTTCGGCGAATGCAGGAGAATGTGACGATTACGGCAGTCCTTCGCAGCAGTGCCGACTCATCGGAAATACAACCCGATTCATTGACGCTTGCCCGCTTCGAGGCTATGCTCACGGCGGCAGACTATTGCAGCGATTTTCGCTATATCTCCGCCGACGAGGCACTCGAGGAGCATATTGCCACGCTGGGCGAAGACCCATCGCTTTTCTTAGGCTACAATCCTCTCTCGGCATCCTATGAGATTCACCCTACGGCGGTGTATGCCTCTCCCGATAGTATGCAGGTTATTGAATCCTGCTTGACGGCGCTGCCTTATGTGGAGAAAGTCTTGTATCCGCAAGACCTTGTTCGGCTGATGAATAGCAATATCTCGCAGGTATCTATCGCCCTGCTTATCGTGGGTGCTGCTTTGCTTTTGATTGCGTTTGTGCTGATATCCAATACCATTCGCCTGCAAATATACGCCCGCCGTTTCTTGATTAACACCATGACTTTGGTGGGGGCTACGGCGTGGTCTATTAAGTCGCCTTTTATCCGCCGCTATGTCGGTATGGGGGCGTTGTGTGCCGTTGTGGCGGCAGGTGTTGTAGCCGCCGCGGTCTTCTATGTCAATAGGCGTCTGGGTGTATTGCTCTTTGCCTATTCATGGCAGAATATTGGTTTTGTTTGCGGTGTGCTTCTGCTGTCCGGGGTCTTGATTACACTTTTCGCCTCCCTTTTGGCAACGAGCCGTTATGTGCGAATGGACATCGATACCATGTACGAGATATAGGACTGTATCGTCCTCACAAACAAATTATTATTGCTATTTGGTAGTGCTGCGTTTTGTTGTCCGTGGCGACACGCCACTGACACGCCATTGACAACGCCACAGGCATACCACCTGCACATCACTTAAATGGAAAGGAAAAAACTATGAAACAAACTTTGCCTAAGAAGAATATCCTCTTGATAGGGGTTTCTTTCTTGATTATTATTCTCGGCTTCTGCTTGATGGCGGGTGCTCCGAGTACAGAGGTGTATAACCCCGATATCTTCTCCTTCCGCCGTATCACACTTGGTCCGATGATTTCTCTCTTCGGCTTTATCTGCATGATATTCGCCATTCTGTGGCGCGGTAAACACAACGATACTCCCGAGAAGAAGTAACTACATACTACGGACACTACGAAAACTACGCAAAGAATATGACTTGGTGGGAAGCATTGATACTTGGTATCGTGCAGGGGCTTACGGAGTTCCTGCCTGTCTCTTCGTCGGGACATTTGGAAATAGGGCAAGCACTGCTCGGTACGGCGGGAGAGGAGAATCTTCTCTTCGCTATCGTTGTCCATGCCGCTACGGTACTCTCTACGCTCGTTATTCTTTGGGCGGAGGTTAAGCGATTGTTCTTGGGAACGTTCACTACAACGAAATGGAATACAGAGAAAGACTATGTGGCAAAGATTCTGCTCTCTATGGTACCGGTCTTTATTGTCGGTATGTTCTTCAAGGAGCAAGTCGAGGCGTTCTTCGGCAGCGGGTTGCTGCTCGTGGGTATCTGCCTGCTTGTGACGGCAGTGTTGCTCTGCTTGAGTGAGTACCTTACCAAGCGCGTCTACGCCAACGGCGGGCACGAGGTTACCTATCGTGATGCGTTCATTATCGGTTGTGCCCAGGCCATAGCCGTTCTTCCGGGGTTGAGCCGCAGTGGCACGACTATCGCCACGGGGTTGCTTTGCGGTGTGAAAAAAGAGTCCGTTGCCGAGTTTTCGTTCTTGATGGTGCTTATTCCTATTTTGGGCGAAGCCTTCTTGAGCCTATTGGATGTACTGAAAGGCGAGGTGGTAGTTGAGATAGGTTGGCTGCCGTTGTTGGTAGGCTTTGTGGCTGCGTTCGTTACGGGATGCCTCGCATGTCGCTTTATGCTCGGGATTGTCCGCCGTCAAAAACTGATATATTTTGCTGTCTACTGTTTGGTAGTCGGCGTGTTCGCCATTGTCTATGGACTTTGTTGAGGGGGAGATACTGGCATTCGATAAGCCTCTCCACTGGACGAGTTTCGATTTGGTGGCAAAAGTAAGGCGTGCGCTTTGTCGTTCGCTGGGGCAGAAGAAACTGAAAGTAGGGCATACGGGTACGCTTGACCCGTTGGCAACGGGTGTCGTCGTTATCTGTACGGGGCATAAGACTAAACTCATTGATCGTCTCCAGTACGATACCAAGGAGTATGTTGCCACGCTCCAACTCGGTGCCACTACCCCTTCTTTCGATATGGAGCACCCTGTGGACAAAACCTATCCCACGGCTCATATCACTCGCGCCCTTGTCGAGGAAACAATTCCTACTTTTACGGGCGAGCAGTGGCAAGTGCCGCCTATGTACTCCGCCGTCAGTGTCGATGGTAAGCGGGCATACGAACTTGCCCGGCAGGGCAAGTCGGTCGAACTCAAAGCCAAATTGTTGGTTATCGATGAGATAGAGATTCTTTCTTTCGATGAAGCAGCGATGTTGCTAACTTTGCGCGTGGTTTGTTCCAAAGGAACATATATCCGTGCGTTGGCGCGGGACATCGGCGAGCGTCTCGGCTCGGGTGCTTACCTTACCGCCCTTCGCCGCACCCGCATCGGCGACACCTGCGTAGAGGACTGCCTGACAATAGACACTTTCCTACAAACTCTCCCGACCATTCCTAACTCCTAATTCCTAATTGAAATTATGTATAAGACAAACGATATGAAACTCAGCCAGTTCCGCTTTCGACTGCCTGAGGAGTTAGTGGCGCAATTTCCTACGCCTTACCGTGACGATGCGCGCCTTTTGGTGTTGCACCGTAAGACGGGCGAAATCGAGCATAAGCAAGTTACGGATACCGCACAGTATTTCGATGATGGCGACCTCTTTATCTTCAACGATACCAAGGTCTTCCCTGCCCGCTTGTATGCCAAGAAAGAGAAAACCAACGCCCTTATCGAGGTTTTCCTCTTGCGAGAACTCAACCATGAGTACCGCTATTGGGATGTGTTGGTCGACCCTGCCCGTAAAATTCGTATCGGCAACAAACTTACTTTTGATAAAGACCCTGCCATTGTGGCAGAGGTAATCGATAATACCACTTCCCGCGGGCGTACTTTCCGCTTCTTGACCGACTATACGGAGGAGGAGTTTATCTCTCGCCTCTATGCCCTCGGTGAACCCCCGTTGCCTAAGTATATCCATCGTCCCATGGACGAGGAGACATTGGCCAAATACGATGCCGCTTTCCGAGGCGAACCCCTCGAGGAGATGGATATGGAGCGTTACCAGACCGTCTATGCCAAAGACGAGAAGACGGGTGCCGTAGCCGCTCCCGCTGCGGGCTTGCATTTCTCCAAACAGTTGCTCAAACGCCTGGAGATACGTGGTGTGGAGAGTGCGTTCCTCACTTCCTATATGTCGCTTGGTAATTTCAAGGCAATAGAGGTCGAGGATTTGACCAAAAACAAGATGGACTCCGAGCAGATATCCCTCTCGCAGGAACTGACCAACGCCGTTGCCAAAGCCCACGAGGGTGAGAAGCGTGTCTGTGCTGTCGGTACGGAGGTTATGCGTGCCTTGGAGCATGTGGTCGGCACCGATGGCAATATCAAAGCCTATGAGGGTTGGACGAATAAGTTCATCTACCCGCCCTATAATTTCACAGTGGCGAACGCTTTCTTTGCCAATTTCTATTTGCCCGAGTCGAGCCAATTGATGATGGTAGCGGCTTTCGGTGGTTACGAAGAGGTGATGCATGCCTACGAAGAGGCAGTCCGTGAGGGCTATCGTTTTGGCGATTACGGCGATGCCATGTTGATTGTCGACTGAGTATGCAGGTGCGGATAGACCCGAGTTGGCAGCAGGTGCTGCAGGGCGAGTTTGATAAGCCCTATTTCGAATGGCTTACGGGCTTTGTGCGTCAGCAGTACCGCTCTTGCCTATGCTTTCCGCCTGCGGCGCAGATATTTGCTGCCTTCGATGCCTGCCCGTTCGATCGGGTGCGGGTCGTTATCTTGGGGCAAGACCCATACCACAACGATGGGCAAGCCAATGGCTTGGCATTCTCTGTCCCAGATGGGGTGGCTATTCCTCCTTCGCTTGAGAATATCTACAATGAGATTGCACG
The DNA here is from genome assembly GCA_963619585.1 of Azospirillum sp. CAG:239. Classification (GTDB taxonomy): domain Bacteria; phylum Bacteroidota; class Bacteroidia; order Bacteroidales; family Paludibacteraceae; genus Colicola. The sequence continues at coordinate 62,859 of CAVEXR010000008.1, read as the reverse complement.
CGACCTCGGGCGTCCTTCTCGGGCGCTTACCCGTGTCCCCGGTACCCGTTCGGGCAATCTCATCGGTTGGGCGGAGCAGGGCGTGTTACTTCTCAATGCTACGCTTACCGTCGAGGCACATCACCCCACCAGCCATACCAATAAGGGGTGGGAAGAATTGACCGATGCGGCTATCGATGCACTCAATCGCCAACGCCAGCACCTCGTTTTCATGCTTTGGGGCAGTTATGCGCAGCGTAAGGGGCAACTCATCGACCGCCGTCGTCATTTGGTTTTGGAAACATCCCATCCCTCGCCCCTTTCGGTCTATCGGGGTTTCGATGGCTGCGGTCATTTCTCTAAGGCTAACGCCTATTTGGAACAGTACGGTCAACCCCCTGTCGATTGGTAGCAGGTTCCCCTCGTTCCCCGTATGTTGCCAATTCCTAATTCCTCATTCCTAACTCCTAATTCTACCATGACTCTTCTTTTGATTGACGCGTACGCCATGATTTACAGGGCGTACTATGCGTTTATTCGTACGCCTCGCATGAACTCCCGTGGCGAGAATACTTCTGCTGTCTTTGGCTTTGTCGTTACGCTGAACGACCTCTTGAAGCGTCTGCATCCTACCCATGTTGCCGTGGCTTTTGATCCGCACGGGAAGACTTTCCGTCACGAGGCATTCGAGGCATACAAGGCACAACGCGAGGAGACACCCGAAGACATACGCCGTGCCGTGCCGGTGATTAAGGAACTGCTTGCTGCCATGCGTATCCCCGCTCTTGAGGTAGAGGGGTTCGAGGCTGACGATGTCATCGGTACGCTCGCACATCAGGCGGAAGTGTATCTTACGGCGACCGATAAGGAGGGGATGGTCTATATGGCAACGCCCGACAAGGACTATGGGCAATTGGTCAGTCCGCATGTACACATGTATCGCCCTCGCCATACCGGGGGCTACGACGATATGGGCGAAGCCGAAGTCTGTGCCAAGTACGGGTTGGAGCACCGTTTACAAGTTATTGATTTGTTGGCTCTGATGGGCGATGCAGCGGACAATATCCCGGGTTGCAAGGGGGTAGGGGAGAAAACGGCGGTCTCGCTGCTCTCTCAATTCGGTTCGGTCGACCATCTCTTGCAGCATACCGACCAACTGAAAGGGGCACTCCGTACCAAGGTCGAGACACAGGCGGAGCAGATACGCTTTTCCTATTTCTTGGCGACTATCCGTACCGATGTGCCTATTGTTTTGGATTGGGATGCCCTGGCGAAACAAGACCCCGATACCGACGCTCTCTACGCCCTCTATCGTCGTTTGGAGTTTAACTCCCTCTTGCCGAAGACCGACAAGACTCTGAGGGCGGGACAGGAAACTGCCATAACACCTGCTTCGCCCCTTTCTTCTACAAAGAAAGAAGTCTCTTCCACTCTTCAACTCGACCTCTTCGGCGATACTTCCGCATCCTCTCAACCCGAGCCTGCAGCGCAGTCTTCTAATGGCTCTTTAACGGGCTTTAGTGGAGAACAAGTACCGAACACGAACGAACACCCCGAACTCATTCAATACCTTCTCAATCCCGAGGTGGCATACAACCCCGAGTGCCCGCCGAGTATGGACGCTTTGCGTCGCAACGAGAAACTTTGGCGGCTTTATACCGAGGTCGAACTCCCGCTTGTGCCGGTCTTGCGCGATATGGAGGCAGCGGGGGTACGGATAGATACCGTGCGTCTTGCGGAGGCGGAGCGGCAACTGACGGACGAACTGCATACCATAGAGCAGCAGATTGCTTCCTATCTTCCCGCCGAATGGCATACTGCGGGTAAGACGCTGAATGTCAATTCCCCGAGTCAGGTTGGTGAACTGCTTTTCGATACTCTGCGGCTTGACTCGAAGGCGAAGAAGACCAAGACGGGTGCTTATTCCACTTCCGAGGAAGTACTGCAGGGGCTGCGCGATACACACCCTATCGTGCCGCTTATCCTTGACTACCGTGAGTTGCGCAAACTGATCTCTACCTATGTAGCGGCTCTCCCAACCTATATTGACCCTCGTGACGGGAAGATTCATACTACATATAATCAGACCACTACGGCTACGGGGCGGCTCTCTTCGTCCAATCCGAACCTGCAGAACCTGCCTGTCCGCTCCGAACGGGGAAAACTCATTCGTGAGGCGGTTATCCCCGATACAGGCTGTGTCTTCTTGTCAGCGGATTATTCGCAGATAGAACTTCGTCTCTTGGCGCACTTCTCCGCAGACGAACATCTGGTGGCAGCCTTCCGTGCAGGGCAGGACATTCACGCCGCTACGGCAGCGAAGATATTCGGTGTGCCTATCGAGGCGGTTACCAAAGACCAGCGTCGGCGGGCAAAGACGGCGAATTTCGGAATTATCTATGGTATCTCCGCGTTTGGTCTGTCGCAGCAACTCGGTTGTTCGCGTGCCGAGGCGAAACAACTGATAGACGACTATTTCGCTTCGTTCCCGCAGGTGGCAAACTTTATTGAGTCGCAGAAAGCCTTGGCGCGTGAGCGGGGCTATGCTGAGACACTGTTCGGTCGCCGTCGTTACTTGCCCGATATTCTTTCTCATAACGCCACGGTGCGGGGTTTTGCCGAGCGCAATGCCGTCAATGCCCCGATACAGGGTACGGCCGCCGACATTATCAAGATGGCGATGGTGCGTATTCATGCCGATTTGGACGCTTTCTATGCTGCCAAGAACCCTGCTCTACCGCGTGCGCAGATGATTATGCAGGTACACGATGAGTTGAATTTCAATGTCCCCGCAGCCGATGTCGAGCAGGTGCGTCGTATCGTGGTGGACGATATGGAGCAGGTCGTTTCTCTGTCTGTCCCTCTTATTGCCGATTGCGGTACGGGTGCCAACTGGCTCGAAGCCCACTAAACCAAGCGCAATGCCGTGTGCTTGTACCTATATGTTATTAGGGTTAGTGGTGGTATGAGAATGGTAAAATAGAACATAAAAACCTTGTAAAACCTTTATAAAACCCTAAAGTGCTAGGGTAATGGTAGGGCGATATGTCCGAGATGAGTCCGAGATACCCCGCTAATAGGAAAAATACAACATAATTTACCTTGCGGCAATTTGCTCTGACTTGTAAGGGGATTTTCATACATTGCCTTGTGGTGATTGGTGGTATCTAACCCCTGCCGGTCGCAGGTGGTCTATTGTATATATCAAAAAAAAGTACTAACTTTGCGGACAAATTCCGTAACCCATTATGGCAGATACCAACGATATTCTCTCTTCCGCTCCTGCGCCGTCCTCTTATGGCGACGACAATATCATTCATCTCGACGACCGCGAGCATATTCGCCGCCGTCCGGGCATGTATATCGGCAAACTCGGCGACGGCTCGCACTCCGACGACGGTATCTATGTGCTGATAAAGGAAACGATAGACAACTCTATCGACGAGTTCCGCATGGGCGAGGGCAAAGTGGTCGAGGTCGATGTGGCAGACGGCAAAGTGCGTGTGCGTGACTACGGGCGAGGTATTCCGTTGGGAAAAATGGTCGAGGCGGTCTCGCTGCTCAATACGGGCGGAAAGTACGACTCCAAAGCATTTAAGAAGTCTGTCGGACTGAACGGTGTGGGTACCAAAGCCGTCAATGCCCTCTCTACCGACTTTGCGGTGCAGTCTTTCCGTGAGGGGAAGACCCGCCGTGCCCTATTCCACCAAGGGCAACTCGTCAGCGATACGGGCGTGATAGAATATACGGGCAGCGAGAAACGAGGCACCTGCATCGAATTTACGCCCGACAACTCCCGAGGGTTATTCGAGAACTATCAGTTCCGTGATGACTTCATCGAGGAGATGTTGCGCAACTACGCCTACCTCAACACGGGGCTGACACTTATCTACAACGGGCGTAAGTTCAGTTCCAAAAACGGCTTGCTCGACCTACTGACAGAGAACATGACCGTTGAGCCGCTCTATCCGATTATTCACCTCCGTGGCGAAGATATTGAGATAGCGCTGACACACACCAACCAATCGGGCGAGGAGTACCACTCGTTCGTCAACGGACAACACACCATTCAGGGCGGCACACACCAAGCCGCTTTTCGTGAGGCGATAGGGCGCACTATCAAGGAGTTCTTCAACAAAAACATGGATATGACCGATGTGCGCAACGGCGTGGTCGGGGCGATTGCCATCAATGTGGAGGAACCTGTCTTCGAGAGCCAGACCAAGGTCAAACTCGGCTCGAAAGATATGTCGCCCACGGGCAATCTGTCGGTCAATAAGTTTGTCAACGATTTTGTCAAGCAGCAACTGGACAACTATCTGCACAAGCACCCCGAAGTGGCGGAGGTGATGCTGCAGAAGATTCAGGACTCGGAGAAGGAACGCAAAGCCATAGCGGGCATCACCAAAGCCGCCCGCGAACGGTCGAAGAAGAACCTGCTCAACAACCCCAAATTGCGCGACTGCCAGATACACTACAACGACACCAAGCCCGTCAAATCGGCGAAAGATGCGGACGACGACTTGCGCCAAGAGAGCAGTATCTTCATTACGGAGGGTCTTTCCGCCTCGGGGTCTATTACCAAGAGCCGTGATGTGCGCACGCAGGCAGTCTTCTCCTTGCGTGGTAAGCCGCTCAACTCCTACGGTTTGAGCAAGTCGGTAGTCTATGAGAATGAGGAGTTTAACTGTCTGCAGTCGGCGTTGAATATCGAGGACGGGCTCGACGAATTGCGCTACAACAAGGTCATTATCGCCACCGATGCCGATGTGGACGGTATGCATATCCGCTTGCTTATGCTGACCTTCTTCCTGCAGTTCTTCCCCGATTTGGTGAAGAAAGGGCATGTCTATATTCTGCAAACGCCGCTTTTCCGTGTGAAGGACAAGCAGCAGACCCGCTACTGTTACAGCGAGGAGGAACGCCTGCGTGCTATCGAGGAGATAAAAAATCCGGAGATTACCCGATTCAAAGGATTGGGAGAGATTTCGCCCGATGAGTTCAAAGGCTTTATCGGCAAGGAGATTCGCCTCGACCAAGTGATGTTGCGAAAAGAGGACGCCGTATCAGACCTGCTCGCCTACTACATGGGCAAGAACACGGCAGAGCGTCAGAACTTCATCATCAACAACCTCGTCATAGAGGAAGACGATGTGGAATACGAGGGCTAACAAAGCATGGCAAGACCTGGCAAAAAAAGCATGTTAATTATTAATTATTAATTGTTAATTGTTAATTGAGCATCGATGCTTCCTCTATTACTATTCATATTTTTAGGCGTAGTCATTCTCGTTCTATTCGAACTACGCGAGCGAAAGAACGCCCAATCGGATACTCCCAAGAAACCCCAACCCGCCCAAGACGGGGAGTGTTGCGGGCAACATTTGGTCTGCGAGCGGGAAACCCTACTGCAGACCAACGCCAAGCCGGAGTATTACGATGACGAGGAATTGGATGCTTTGGCGGGTATCCCTGCGGAGGAATATACCGCCGAGCAGGCGCAACAGATAGAACAAGTATTCTCCACCCTGCAGGAAAAGGATGTCCCGGGCTGGGTGCGCAGCATGCAACTCCGCAACATTGCGCTGCCTGCAACCGTACGGGAAGAGGCACTGCTCATCGTGCGAGAACGAAGAGCCGCAAAAGCATAGCCGAAAGCCCTTTTGTATAATTTTGTATAAAATACATAGGTGAAATTCTAATTCATCGTGCAATAGTCCTCTCTATATGCCGATTCTTAAAACATGACTTGCAGCGATGAAAAGGAGTATTCAAGCATCTCCAATTCATTGCTGCAAGTTGTAAAGTAAGTTCCAAATACTTTTTATTCAACGAGTTGCCATGAGTATGAACTGTCGTAGAAACTAACGATTCCGATGTTTTTCTGCAGTGTACATGCCTTTTCTGTCATGCATAGGTATATAGAATCGCCCTGTTCTATCATCCTGCACATATCCCAATCTTGTCTGTAACCAATCAGAAAAAAACTACTGGATTGAACTTTCTTGCTTTCATAAGTTACATACAAAAAAACAGTAATGGTATTTTCCTTACTGTGTAGGGAGGTGAGAAGTTCGTAGCAATCGGTTCGTTTGTATGGTATTCCTCCTATTCCTACTTCTACATCCGTGGCAATCTCAATGATTTCACTTAATCCAACACGGAATTTCTCGTATATACTGTCTTCTCCCGATGTGGCAATGCGCGGTGTTCGCAAAAAGCAGATACTATCTCCCTCTTGATAATTGTCAGTTAGGAAAGGTGCTAACTCCAGTGCTCTTTTTCTCATCTGTTCTTTCTTACTCTCGTCCTCTTTGCATGAGATAAGTCCAAGAACCACAAAAGATAGAATGATAAGATACTTTGTTTTCATGTTATAATATGTAATATGGCTAAATTAGAATTTGCGATAGAACTCATTGCTTTAGGTCTTGCATAAGAGTAAAAGTCGTTAGTGCAAGAACTACGCAATGGCATGTCATTGCCTTAATGCTATCCGAAATGATGGTGTTTTCTATAATTACGGCGCAAAATAACGAAAAAATAATGATACATACAACTTTTTGCTTGTTTTTTTTTGCTAAAAACGAGCAAAAAGCAAATGTTAAGAAGAAAAAATGAGTTATCTTGTTTAACTTTCGCTTTTAGCCCAGCGCTATCCTCGCCTAAAAATATCCGATTATTAAGATTTACCTTCCATTGATAGGAAACTCTCTGCTTCGAAGGACTGTCGAACCACAGTCGAAGGAGTGTCGAACCTCCTACGCAGGAGAAAAAGAGTACTTTTTTTACGATTTTGCCTCTCTGCTCTTTCGCTGCCGCCCTGCCTATTTGCATTATTGAGAAAAAAGTAGTATCTTTGCGGGCTCATTGTGGTATCGGGCGGATACCACGCGCAAAACACCTATTCGCCACCCTGCAAAGTCGCATTATGATTGAATACATCCAAGGCATTCTGACCGAACTGAACCCTACTCAGGCCGTCGTCGAGGCGGCGGGCGTGGGTTACGACCTCAATATCGCGCTGCCCGCATACTCTCTGTTAGCGGGCAAAGAGAATACGGAGGTCAAACTCTTCACTACCGAAATCATTCGCGAGGATACGCACGACCTCTTTGCTTTTATTACCAAGGGCGAGCGTGCGCTGTTTTTGTTGTTGCTTACGGTCAGCGGCATCGGGGCGAATACGGCGCGCATGATTCTCTCTGCCTTTTCTGCGGCGGAGATACGCCAAATTATTGCCACGGGCAATGCCAAGGCGTTGAGCCAAGTGAAAGGATTGGGACCCAAGACGGCGCAACGGGTTATCGTGGACTTGAAAGATAAGGTACTCAAAATAGACCTCGGTGCAGAACTGCCCGAATCGGTCGATGCGCCGTCGTTCGGTTCTGCCGATAGCGAGACCAAGTCGGAGGCGGTCAGTGCGCTTACTATGCTCGGCTTTCCTGCCGCCGCCAGTGGAAAGGTGGTGGATAAACTGCTTTCCGCCGACCCGTCGCTCTCGGTGGAGCAAGTTATTCGTCAAGCGCTCAAAATGCTGTAATTAATAATTAACAGTTAACAAGTAACATACAGCGCACGGTACAATCTCCTGCACACCATTCTTCATTCATAATTCATCATTCTTAATTCCTAATTGAACTCTCGTTCCGTCGCCATACTACTCCTCTTCCTGCCCCTTACGCTTTGGGCGCAGACCCGTCAGCCGCTTGTCCCGAGCAAGCGTAACGATCGTCGTATGGCAGAGCAGGCGGCGCAACAGCAAACCTCGCAGAACACGCCTGCTACGGACAATGCGGCCGCAGCGGAAACCACCACTATTTCCGCCGAGGAGGCGTTGCGCGACAGTGCCGTATGGGCACCGGTGCAGGTCGACCCTCTTGGTGCGGACAACTACGACCAATTGGTCGGTGCCAAGACGAGCCTTACGCTCAAGACCCCGAGTAATATCGTAACAGAGGTTACCTACGACCCGGCGTCGGGTGGCTATGTAATGCATACCCGTATAGGCGAGACGGACATTACGACGCCCTACCTCATGACGCCCGAGGAGTATAGTGCCTACGCCGAACAACAGATGATGCACCGCTATTGGCAGCAGAAGATAGGCGAGGTCGAGCATAATAACGAGAAAAAATTCGACATTACCGATATGAAATTCAATATCGGTCCTGCCGACAAGGTCTTTGGTCCCGGTGGTGTGCAACTCAAGATGCAGGGATCTGCGGAGTTACTCTTTGGCTTTAAGCATCAATATATCGGCAACCCGAGTCTTACTGTCCGTGCTCGTAACAACAACATCTTCGATTTCGACGAGAAGATACAAGTCAATGTCAATGGTAAGGTGGGTGAGAAACTGAATTTCAACCTCAATTACAATACCGAAGCCAGTTTCTCTTTTGATCAGCAGAACCTCAAACTTTCCTACAAGGGGCAAGAGGACGACATCATCCAGTCTATCGAGGCGGGTAATGTGACTATGGATTTGAACTCTTCCCTTATTACGGGAAGCCAGGCACTATTCGGTATTAAGACGGATTTGAAGTTCGGTAAATTGCGTATCCAAGCCCTTGTCAGTCAGCAGAATAGTGAGAGCCAGACGGTCAGCAGCAAGGGTGGCGCACAGATGACGCAGTTCGACATCACGGGCGATTCCTACGATGAGAACCGCCATTTCTTCCTCGGCTACTTCTTCCGCGACAAATACGAGGATGCCATGACACAGGTGCCGTATATTGCGAGCGGTGTCACAATTAATAAAATAGAAGTTTGGGTAACGAACAAGCGTGGGCAGTACGACCAAGCCCGCAATATCGTTGCATTTGCCGACCTCGGCGAGAGCAACTCCCATATTCTGAACCACAATTGGGTAGCCTCCTTGCCCTATCCGTCCAACCGCAGCAACGACCTCTACGACGGTGTTCGTAACCTCGGTATACGCGATATTCAGCAGGTGTCCTCTGCTCTTGACGGCTATAACGATATGGACGGCGGCGAAGATTACGAGAAGATTGAGTCCGCCCGCTTGCTCTCTTCTTCGGAGTACACACTCAATGCCTCCCTCGGTTTTATCTCGCTTAAGTCTGCGCTCAATCAGGATGAAGTCCTCGCCGTAGCCTATGAGTATACCTACAACGGACAGGTCTACCAGGTAGGTGAGTTCTCTACTGACGCAGGCGACGAACTCCGTTCTCCCAATACGCTGATTCTGAAACTCTTGAAGTCCGCCAACAACGCTCCGAATGTCAAGAATGCGGGTACATGGGATTTGATGATGAAGAACATCTATTCCCTCGGTGCAACGAGTATCTCTTCCGATAAGTTTGAACTCTATGTGTCTTACCGCAACGACTCTGTCGGTACGGATATGCAGTATATTACCGAAGGGGCTATCAAAGGCAAACCTCTGCTTAGAGTGATGAACCTCGACCGTCTTGACCAGAAGCAGAATCCGTACCCCGATGGCAAGTTCGACTATGTGGAGGGGCTGACGGTCTATTCCTCCAACGGGCGCATTATCTTCCCCGTGCTTGAGCCTTTCGGTTCGCACCTTCGTAAGCAGATAGGCAGCGACATCATTGCCGACAAGTATGTTTATCAGGAACTCTATGATTCTACGCTCGTTACTGCACAGGAGTACTCCGAGAAGAATAAGTTCCACCTTACGGGTAAGTACAAAGGTACCAGTGGCAGCGAGATACGGCTCAACGCCATGAATGTCCCCCGCGGAAGTGTTACGGTTACAGCCGGAGGTGCTACGCTCGTCGAGAATGTCGACTACACCGTGGATTACACCATGGGTACGGTAACCATTCTCAATCAGTCCATTCTCGAGTCGGGTACCAATGTGGATGTGAAGTTGGAGAATCAGTCCACTTTCTCCATGCAGCGCAAGAGTCTCTTTGGCGCGCACCTCGAGTATCAGTTTAACCCTGATTTGGTCATCGGCGGTACGATTATGCACTTGCGTGAGCGTCCGCTTACGACAAAGGTCAACACAGGCAGCGAACCGCTTGCCAATACCATATGGGGCTTGAACGGCAGTTGGAAGACAGAGATGCAATGGCTCTCCAACGCTATCGATAAGATACCATGGATTACTGCCACTGCGCCCTCCACTTTCCAAGTCTCCGCAGAGTTTGCGCACCTTATCCCCGGACACACCAACGATGTGGGCAAGGTGGGGACTGCCTATATCGACGACTTTGAGTCCACCACGACCAATATCGACCTCCACTATCCGAGTTATTGGTTCCTTGCTTCCACCCCTACGCCATTCGACGAATCCAAGGATACCAACAAACTGTCGTATGGCAAGAACCGCGCTTTGCTCGCATGGTATGCCGTCGACCCGATTTTCGGATACCCGCAGAGCAACACGCCTACGCATATCAAGAACGACCCCGACCAAATGTCCGACCACCGCACGCGTATCGTCTACGAGAAGGAAATCTATCCCAACAAGGAGACAACGGCAAACGCCGACAGCAAACTGACGATACTCAACCTCAGTTACTACCCGTCGGAGCGCGGTCCCTACAACATATGCGCCGATGAGTTCGGCTCGGATGGTAAACTTACCAATCCGGAGAACCGATGGGGCGGTATGATGCGCAAGTTGGACAATACCGACTTCGAGAAGTCGAATATTGAGTATATTGAATTCTGGATGATGGACCCTGCACTCACCAACCCCGATGGGTACGATGGCGAGATGTACATCAACCTCGGAGATATATCAGAGGATATATTGCGCGACGGCAAGAAGTCGTTCGAGCATGGACTCCCTATTTCCGACCAAGACCAAAACCGTACAGACTCCACCATTTGGGGACGCGTGCCGCGTACCAACTCCACCGTTACGGCGTTCTCCAACGAAACCGGTGCACGCAAGAAACAGGATGTCGGACTCAACGGACTGAGTACCGAAGATGAGTTCCTCTTCGAATACAACGGCACACACCCCTATGCCGATTTCATCGCTGCCTTGCGAGGGAAGATGACCGCCGCCGCCCTTGCCGAGGCGGAGAACGACCCGTTCTCGCCTCTCAATGACCCGGCAGGCGATAATTTCCACTATTACAGGGGTTCGGATTTTGATCAACAAGAGACCTCCGTCCTTGAACGTTATAAGCACTACAACGGCACCGAGGGCAATTCGCCCGACACAGACAGTCAGACAGAAAGTTATGGTACTGCCTCCACGCTCCAACCCGACATTGAGGATATCAACGGCGACAATACCCTCAACGAGAACGAGAAGTACTATGAGTACAAAGTGCTCCTACGCCCTGATATGATGGAAGTAGGGCGGCAACACATTACCGAGAAGAAGACTGCCACGGTTTCGCTCCGTAATGGTACTTCCGCCGAGGTTACATGGTATCAGTTTAAGATACCTCTTCGCGGAGACAGCAGCGATGTACGCACAGTTGGTTCTATACGCAACTTCAAGTCTATACGCTTCATGCGTATCTATTTGACGGGCTGCAAGCAAGAGACACACCTCCGCTTTGCCACCATGGATTTGGTGCGTGGTGAGTGGCGGCAATATACACAGTCCCTGCACAGCGTGACGGCTACGGGTATCAACGAGAACGCACAACTCGATGTGCGCTCTATCAATATCGAGGAGAATAGTTCCCGTTCGCCCGTGAACTATGTACTACCGCCCGGTGTCAGTCGACAGACCGACCCTGGGCAGGCGCAACTCATTGCCCAAAACGAGCAAGCCATGGTACTTGGCATACGCAACTTGAGTCCTAATGACGCCCGTGCCGTTTATAAGAACACGAGTTACGACATGCGTCAATATAAGAAGTTGCAGATGTTTGTTCACGCCGAGCAGACGACCGAAGACCCTGCCCTTGCTGACGGCGATGTGTCGGCGTTCATTCGTTTGGGTACGGATACTAAGAGCAACTACTACGAATACGAAATTCCGTTGCACCTGACCCCTGCCGGGCTCTACAGCAACGACAATACCTCCGACCGTGAGGCGGTTTGGCCGACAGATAACATGTTCGATTTTGACCTCTCCGTCCTGACGGACGCCAAAACGGCACGCAACAAAGCCAAACGTGCCGGAACAGACGGCGTGAGCAACACCGAGCCTTACTCGGTCTATGACGACGCAAGTGGCAAACCGCAGAACAAAATTACCGTTTTGGGCAACCCGACGCTGGAGGATGTCGAGGTCATTATGATCGGTGTACGCAATACCGGTCGGCATGAACTCTGTTCGGAGGTATGGGTCAACGAACTACGCCTCTCTCAGTTCAATGAGCAGGGCGGTGTAGCAGCGATGGCGAATGCCGCTCTCGCAGTGAGTGACATTGCCCAACTCAATGTAGCAGGGCGGTTGGAGACGGCAGGCTATGGCTCTATCGAGAGTAATGTGCTCGACCGCAATATGGAGAATGTCTATCAGATTTCCGTCAGTGCGGCGATGGAGGTCGGGCGACTTTTCCCCGAGAAGGCGAAGATTCAAATGCCCGTCTATGTCGCCTACACCAATCAGACAACATCCCCCGAATACGACCCGTTGGACACGGATATTAAGTTGAAAGAAACGCTCGACACCTACGAGACAAAGGCAGAGAAAGATTCCGTGCGTAAGATGAGTAATACCGTCGAGGAGAGTACCTCGTTCTCCGTAACGAACATGAAAGTGAATATCCACTCCAAGAAGCGGGATATGTTCTACGACCCTGCCAATTTCTCTATCTCGGCGTCGTACAACAAACAGAACGAGCATACCCCCGAGACGGAGAAGAACATGACCACCGATCATAAGGGAAGTTTCAGTTATCAGTATTCTTTCAATCCCAAACCGTGGGAGCCGTTCAAGAAAGTGCAGAAGGTGCAGAAAGTCAAGTTCTTGCGCGATATGAACTTCTACTACCTGCCGCAGTCGTGGGCGTTCAATACCAATATGCACCGTACTTTCTCGCACTATAAGATGCGCGACCTGACGGGAGGTATCTTCTCTTCTTCGGACAACCAAAGTCTTGACTTGCTCAGTTTCTCCAAGGACTTTACTTGGGATCGGAATGTGGATATCAAGTACGACTTGACGAAGAATATGAAGTTCTCCTTCCAGTCTGCGATGAACGCCACCATAGACGAGGGTTACTATGCGCCTGAGATTATCAAAGACTACCACTTTACTAATGACTACTACGAGGCGTGGAAAGATACTATCCAACGCAGCCTTGGTAAGTGGGGTAGCCCGTATACCTATCAGCAAGTATTCACCGCCAGTTGGAATGTGCCGTTCAATCGTATCCCCTACCTCGAGGCTTTGAGTGCCAATGCGTCCTACAACGCCACTTACAATTGGGCGCGTACCGCCAACACGAGCAGCGGAACGGAGTTGGGCAATACTATCTCCTCGCTGCAGTCGTGGCAAGTGGACGGTGGTATCAACTTCGAGACCCTATACGGCAAGTCGAAATACTGGAAGCAGATGACCCAACGGTATACGCGCAGGCAGTCCTCTCGCCCGTTCAAGAGCAAGACCTATACGCAACAGGTAGCGCTGAAAAAAGGTGAAACACAGGAGATTACGCACCGTTTGGGGAGTGAACTCATCTCCGTGACGGCAGCGGACAGCACAGGGCGCAAAGTGAATGTGTCCTACAAGGCATCGGGCAGTACCAAAGTGCGCATTACCCCAAAGCAGGATTGCGCTGCGGCGACTGTTACGATTACTACGCTCGACCCCAACAAGCGTACGCCGGCGCAGGTGACGGGCGATATGTTCGCCTATGTGGGGACAATGCTCCGTCGTGTGCAAGTTACCTATCGTGAGAATAACTCCACCACCGTCGCAGGTTTTGCGCCTGAGGCAGGCTTTATGGGACAGCGTCGTACAGACGGTATCTATGCCCCGGGCTTCGATTTTGCCTTCGGCTTTGTGCCGACCAACTTTGTCGAGAAGGCGAAGGAGCGTGGCTGGTTGTCGGGCGATACAACGGTCATCCAACCCGCCACCCGCGCCAAGACGCAAGACTTGGACATAAAAATAACTTTGGAACCCCTGCCTGGATTGAAAATACAACTCAATGGCAAACGCTACTACGCTCAATCGACAAGTATTATCTACTCCTATGAGCAGTTGCAAGAGACCATGACCGGCTCTTTCAATATCACGCAAGTCGCCATCGGAACAGCGTTCTCCAAGATAGGCAAACAAGAAGACAACTTCGATAACTCTGCTTATAATCAGTTTCTTACAAATATCGGTATCGTACAAGAGCGGGTGCAGAACCAGTACACGGGTACGACTATACCCGATGCAGGTTTCGCCCGTGGAACGGTCTTCGCAGGGCAGAAATACGACCCCGCCAAGCACGGCAAAGTCGAGCAACAGAGTGCGGATGTACTCGTGCCGGCGTTCCTCGCGGCGTACACCGGTCGCAACGCCTCGAAAGTGGGACTCAACCCGTTCCTCGCCGTATGGAAGGTGCTGCCAAACTGGTCTGTAACTTATGACGGGTTGGGCAAACTACCCAAGATGCGCGACTATTTCCGCAGTGTAACCCTGACACACGCCTACACCTGTAAATACAGCGTCGGCAGTTATGGCAGTTACTCCACCTGGGTGGCAGCCGATGGTGTGCAAGGCAAACAAGTTGGTTTTGTGCGCAATATAGCAGACGACAGCCCCTCACCGAGTTCCGTATACGATATATCGAATGTTACCCTGACAGAGAGTTTCAGCCCGCTCATAGGTGTGAATATGACGATGAAGAACTCCCTCTCTTTCAAGGGGGAGTACCGTAAGCAGCGCAACTTGGCACTCAATGTGACGGGCGTGCAACTGACTGAGGGTCATACGAATGAGTTCGTCATTGGGGCAGGTTACACGATTAAGAACCTCAATTTCATCGCCAAGAAAAAGAACGGCGGGCAAACCAAAGTCAGCAACGACTTGAAACTCAATGTCGATGTGTCGTACAAGGACATCAAGACCCTGCTGCGTAAAGTGGAAGAGGGATTGACGCAAGCCAGTGCGGGAAACAAAGTTTTCACGATCAAAATCAGTGCGGATTATGTCCTCTCGCAGAAAGTAAACCTCCAACTCTACTACGACCACCAAGGCACGACCCCGCTCATCTCGTCCTCTTATCCTATCAAGGCAGACAATGTGGGTATCAACATCAAGTTGATGCTCACACGATAAGGGCGTCCGAGTGTTCTTAATAGAATAATGGGAGTTCGCAACTTGCCTCGTTTTCTATATAGATACAGTGTGTATTGTGCAGATATTGTGTAGAATATGTGCGTTTCCAAGTGAATAGTATTATTGGTGTCATAGGGCCGGAATCGAGCGGAAAGACCACGCTGGCGACTGCGCTGGCGCGACGAATGAACGCTGTATATATCCCCGAATACGCCCGTTTTTATACCGAAACTCTATTTCGTAATGGCAAAGACTATACTTACGACGATGTATGCCGTATCGCCCGACACCAAATAGACGAGTTGCACTCGCTCCGCACTGCTCCGCTGTCGCCCAATCGACGAGTGGTACTCGATACGGAACTCATTATCAGCCGTGTATGGTTCGACTATGTGTATGGCGCAGCGCGAACTCCCGCCTGGTTAGTAGAGGCAATGAAACGCTATGCGCCCGACCGCTATCTGCTCTGCTACCCCGATATTAGGTGGGTGTACGACCCTGTACGGGAGAACGGCAGTGACACCGTCCGCCTCGAACTTTTCCGCCGTTACGAACAAGAAATCAAACAATTAGGGGTGGCGTATTCTGTTATTACGCACACCCCGTCTTCGCTTTCCATAGAGGACATTATTCGCACATGGTAATTTCTCTTGGCGAGTAGAACCTCCCTTTCTGTCCTCCTTCTATCCTCATTGTATCCTCCTTACTTTTTCCCTGTTCGTCCCCTGATGTTACCCTGTTCTTGCCTATGGGTTTCGGAGTGAAGACAGGGGAAGAACAGCACCCCTTTTCTGCGTCTTCCGGACACCCTGCCACACCGATGCATCAATACCCTGCCACCCCAACAATAAACGCCCTTCTATTTCTCTTGCAGACGACTTAAGTGGCAGAGCATCAGTGAACCGTCTTCCCGACGCAGGTGCATGCCGTTGCCCTCGCAGAACGCAAACACCTTGCAGTCTTTGCACGGGGCGGAGCGACGCATCCACTCTCGGTTGCGGTACGGCTCAAAACCGTGTTCCCACACCTCGTGGAACGACTCCTTATATATATTCCCCTGATAGTACTTGCCTCGAATACTGGTGCAGGCAGAGATGCTGCCGTCGATGAGAATAGACGCCACCGAGATGCCCGCCGCACACTGGTAAAGGTGGTCGCGCACCTGCCCTTCGTACTCACCGAGAAACCCCTCGCACGAGTAACTGACATGCCGTCCCGCCTTGCGCTCATCGGCGATAAACGACATCAGGTATCGGAACTGCTCGTTGCTCAATAGCAACTCTTCGTTGGTCGCTGCTCTGCCCATCGGGTCGATACCGAACACCCGCCAATCGCGTACACCCAGACTCCACAGAAAGTCTCGTATAGCAGGCAAGTGATTGATATTGCGTTGATTAGCACAGGTTACGACATCCCATGCCAATCCTTTTTCCGCTGCCGCCAAACGAATGGCACGGCACGCTCCCTCGAATGCAAGGGGGTGTTGTCGCAGCCAAACATGGTCTTGCTCCAATCCGTCCAGACTGACAGTCATCGAGCGCAGTCCCGCCTTTCGGAGCGCACGGAAGCGTACCTCGGTCAGTGCCAATCCGTTGGTTACCATCCCCCATGGATAGCCTCTTTGGTAGAGAGCAGTGCCTATTTCCTCCAAGTCCTTACGCATAAGCGGTTCGCCTCCTGATATGATAATCAGTATCTTATGCGGGTCATGGTAGGGCGTAACTTCTGTGTCGAGTACATGTAGAAAGTCCTCTGCAGGCATATCGGGTTGTGTTACGGACGACACGCAGTCGCTGCCGCAATGCAGACAATGCACATTGCAGCGCAAGGTACTCTCCCAAAAAAGTTGTTGCAGCGGGTGCAGCGTCTTGAGGTTCTTGCGGCGCAGCTGCTCCAGGCGCAACGCCAAGCGCAGGCGGAAAGGCAGATAGGGCTTGCGGGGCGTGGTCGGAGTAGGTACAAAGGAGGAAACAGCCATAATCGGACGGGAGATTACTGTTCTTCGATAGGCATACGCACGCCGTACTTGACGCGTATCTGCGGGTCTTGATGAGGGCGTAGACGAGTACTATCTTGCTGAACCTCAATCGGTTGGCGAATGCCGTCTTGGCTGATGCTGTCGGGCGCAACGGGGCGATAGTCCTCATACGACACGCCGTAGAGCACCATTATAGCATCGTTCGAATGGGGCGCATGTTTTTGCGTATGGCAGCCCGCCAACAGCAGACTGAGCGACCCCAAGAGCCAGTTCATTCGAGTGAGTATTTTTCGTTTCATAGCGTATGAATTGCGATGAATAAGCGGGCAAAGATACTGCTTTTTTCTTGTGTACGCAAGGGAAGCGAGTAGGTTGCCGCAGTTTTTAGTTCTCTCGATAGATGTTCGTGGCGTTGGCTTGGTGCGTGGCGAGTACCAAAACCTCTGCTATCTGCACATGTTTTGGTGCTGCGGCAGCATAGAATGCCACATCGGCTATGTCGTCGCCTGTCAGCGGTTGCACGCCTTGATAAACTTTTTTCGCCCGCTCGGTATCGCCCCCGAAGCGGGTGATGCTGAAATTAGTCTCGACCAGTCCCGGTTTGATGTTCGTTACACGCAATGCAGTGTCAATCAGGTCAATACGCAACCCGTCCGTGAGGGCTTTTACCGCTGCTTTCGTCGCACAATAGACGCTTCCGTTGGCGTATGCACCATCGCCCGCCACGCTCCCGATATTGATAATATGCCCCTCGTTGCGCTGCACCATGTGCGGCACAACAAGACGGGTCATTGTCAGCAGCCCTTTGATATTGGTGTCTATCATCGTGGCATAGTCCTCGAGGTTACCTTCGTACTCTTTGTCAAGCCCGAGTGCCAGCCCCGCATTGTTGATCAATACATCAATACTCTGCCATTCAATCGGCAGATTCTCAATGGCTTGTGTGGCGGACTCCTTGTCGCGTACATCGAAGCACAGGCATAGCACTTTGCTCTTGCCATTACGCTGAATGTCTGCGCTTATCTCCTCCAACCGTGCGGCTTTGCGCCCCGTCAGTATCAAGTCGTATCCGCCCTCGGCGAACCTACGCGCACAAGCCTCTCCTATTCCGCTTGTGGCTCCTGTAATCAATGCTATTTTGCTCATATTGTGTAAATTAAGTATAACTATTTCCAACTTTTTTTTGTGTTGCAGTGGGTGCGGATAATGCCCCCTACGAGGCAAATCAACATATAGTAGGGGTACACGAGTGCCAAGAGCAGTGCCGTTAGAAATGAAGTCTTGGGTTCTCGTCGGCGTATCAGTGCGTAGTCGAACGGGAACTTCAGCACTATAAACGGCGGGCAAAGAAACTGCAGAATGTTTGCCGCTACGACTATCGCTCCGCATAGAAGAATATCGCTGTCGGTGTAGGCAGGGGCTTTCCCTGCCCAACGCATACGCTGTCGAAAGAATGTCCGCCAAGTCTGCACCGGGTGCACTATGGCAGTCAGCCGTTCTGCCACGCCTTTCGGACAGTCGGTGGGGAGTGTACCAATCTTGTACCCATTTCGTTTTAGGGCTTCGAGCAGAAACATATCATCACCGCTGGGTATCTCGGGATGCAATTCGTCTTTCACTGCCAACCATGCAGTGCGTCTTACAATGAGGTTCGCCCCGCTGCAAAGCACGGCGTGCCCTCGCTGTGCCATCGATAGGGTGAGTTGCTGAATAGCAGCGTATTCCGTCATTTGCAGGCGCTCGAGTAGGGTGGGCGTCCCCCCATCCTCTGTCTGCATACGCAGAGGAAGTATCAGCATATCGGCATCGCCAAGCGCTTGTAGCACTTCTGCCTCACTCGCCGCAGGCGGGACTATGTCATCATCCTGCAGCCACACATAGTCGGCTTTCGTTGCTCCTATCAGTCGTCCGAGTGCGTACTTCTTTCCCTTGCCCTCGTCATTAATACCCCGTCGTGGAATGATGATTTCTATCTGTGCAGACATGGTGTGAGTGCGTTAGGATTCTTGCCCGAGTGCCGATTGCATCTCGTGCAGTTGTTCAACAAAAGCAGGGTAGGACTTCGATATACAGGCTGTGTTGTCGCAGGGGAGGTCGGCGGCGAGAAGAGCCATCGCTATACGGTGGTCGTTGTAGGTCTTATGCTCCGCTACGGCACGAAGACGGTCAGACTCCTTGAGCGGCAAAGACTCCGTGCCTGTGGCTATCAGGCGAATGCCCAACTGCTCGCAAGCAATGGCAGCGGCAGGATATAGGTCGGGACAGGTTCGGAAATCCCACTCTAAGGTTCTACCTTCGGGAGTGGTTCGGGAATCCCGCTCTATTACGCTGGGCAGAGAAGTATTTTCCGTTTTTTCTATGACGAAATAGGCTTCTTCCCGTGTGGTGCGGACACCGAGGTGGGCGAAAAAGGAGGCGGCAATGCAGTCGCCCTGACCCGTGTCCGCAAGGTTGGAAAAACACAGACGACCGCCATGCAATGCAATATACTCGTACCAAAATGCAGCCGCTGACCAATCGCCTAAGCACTCGGGGCGAAGATAGATGGGTTTTTCGATAGAGGTAGTTTTCTCGGTGGCAGTGCTATCGGCAGGGGTAGTTTCTTTAGTGGCTGATTTTTCGGCAGAGATCGTTTTTTCAGTGGCTGTTTTTTCGTAAGCCGTATAGGCAGCAATGATGTCTTGTGTGAGGGTGATATAGGGAGAGGGGGTGTCGGTGGTGGCGGGGACACCGATGAGCAGCAAGGCGGAAATGAACTGCGTGGAGAGCGGGTGAGAAATGAAAACGGGGCGGCGGTCAATGCTTCTGCCCGTGATACGCAAAGGCGGATAGCCTGCTTGCCCCATATATTCTATATCGGCGCCAAGCGAGCGGAGGGCATTCACCAACTGCCCAATAGGGCGCTTCTGCATACGCTCGCAGCCCGTCAACACGACTCGCCGCCCCTCTTGCTGGGCAAAATAGGCCGTCAAAAAACGCATTGCCGTGCCGCAGTTGTCAATATCAATACGAGTGTAAGACTCCGCTGAGGCGGACGGGGAAACCGCCGTCTCGAACAACGCACGATGCAAAATTTGGATGTCGTCCGCCTGCTGCGACCAATCGATGCGGAAACCAACCGACTCCGGAGTATGACCCCGCAAAGCAAACAAAGTCAATAGCCGATTGACTATTGACTTTGAAAGCGGTAATTCTATGGTTGGCGTATTGCTCACAACCACAGACGATTAGTTGATATTAGGCAGCCACGAGTAGTCGCGCGAGTAGCGCAGGTGCTGCTCGGTATAACCCTCCGTGTAGTCGATTTTGATGTCGGTGATATGCCCATCCTTGTCCAAAACCGGCGTATAGACGGGGTTGACAAAGCCCTTGTAGGGGGCAAGGTCTAACTTAGCGTAACGCTCCAAAATTTCGTTGTGCAGCGTGGGGTCTATCTTGACCGCATAGGTCTCGACCATAGCCTTAGCCGCTGCGTAGTCGCCCTCGGAGGTAATGCGCTGAATCTCAGCCAACAACTCGCCATAGAGGCGGCGTACGGCCTCGTAGTCGTTGATCTGCAAGTAGTGCTTGCCGTCACGCTCGATGATGGCAACCTCGCCGTTGGTGGCGTGCTGATAAACCCACTGCGCAATAAGTTGGCGGTTGCGCATGTGTGCCTCTTCGACATCCTTGCCCGGCTCAATACGCACGAGTTGGGTCATCAAACCGTTCATCATCTGCTGGTAGTAGAACGCCTTGTACGCCTCTTGGTTGGGCAACAGACCGAGTTCAACCAATTTCGGGTCGGCCATGTAGTACAAGCCAAACAGGTCGGCACGCGCCTCCTCGATGGTGGAAGCATGCTCCTTGAGCGCATCCTTGCTGACACCCGGCAACAACTTGCCCGAACCGTGTCCGACACACTCGTGCAAGTCGGTATGCAGGTCGCCACAGAGCGAACCGTATTGGTTGTAGAGTTCGCGGGTGGCGTCGTCGATCATGAATTCTTCGTTGAAACCATTGCCCTTAGCCGCCTCGTTGTAGGCGTGCATGAGGTTGTCGATGGTGACGGATTTGGAACCGTACTCCTTGCGAATCCAATTGGCGTTAGGTAGGTTGATACCGATAGGGGTGGACGGATAGCAGTCGCCGCCGAGAATGACGGCTGTGATAACCTTGGCGCTGACACCCTTGACCTCCTCTTTCTTGAAACGAGGGTCGGTGGTGGAATGGTCCTCGAACCACTGCGCATTTTGGGAAATAAGCGTGGTGCGCTTGGTCGCCTCGAGGTCCTTGAAATTGACCATCGCTTCCCATGCACCCGTAATGCCGAGCGGGTCGGAATAGGTCTCGGTGAAGCCGTTGATATAATCCACGCGGCTGTTGAGGTCTTTGACCCAAGCGATGCAGTACTCGTTGAAGGTATGCAGGTCGCCCGTGCGGTTGAACTCAATCATCTTCTCGATAGTGAGGCGTTGCTCGTCGTTCTCGGCGTACGGCAGGGCTTTTTCGAGCCAATAGACCACCTTCTCGAGCGCTGCGCTATACATTCCGCCTACACGATAGGTCTTCTCGGTGACGATACCGTTCTCCTTGACAAGTTTGGCGTTCAGACCGACCCAAATAGGCTCGGCGGAAGTGTCCTTGTTGTCACGATAGTATTGCTCTGCTTCGGCCTGGGTAACGCCCTCGTAGTAGTTGCCCGCAGAGGTCAGCACGAGGTCTTGGCCGTCCTGCTGGTTGGTGCGCTTGGGCAATACGGTGGGGTCGAACATGATGGGCAAAATCTCCGGCGGCAGCACAACACCCGACTCCTTGCAAGCAGTGCAGAACCACTCAATGGGAAACTCGGGCAGGAACTTGTCCTCCGAATAGTGGTGGTAGATACCATTGGAAAACCACACACGCTTGAGATACTTCTCGAAATCCAAAAACTCCTTGTCGGTGCGGTTGCCGCCATAGTTCCGGTAGAGATCCTCCAAGGTGCGGCGAATGGTGAGGTTGTACTTGCCGTTCTGGTCGTAGAGAATGTCACGACCCTGCAGAGCGGCTTCTGACAAATAGTAGGTCAGAATCTTCTGCTGCAGCGGCAGTTCTTCGAATCCCGGCACCTGATAGCGCAGGATTTCCAAATCGTAGAATTTGTCCACAGTGTAGTTGAATTCGGTTTTTGCTTCTTTTTGGCACGAAACACACAACAGGGTGCATGCGCCTAAAGCCATTGTAATGAATCGATTACGCATAATGTAAGGGGATTATATTCGTTCGAGTACGGTCTTGACAAGTTGTTGTACGCGCGGCTTGTAGTCGGTGTTGGCAGCCTCAGCCTTGCGCTGGGCAATGACGCAGCAGACCGTCATCGCCTTATGCCCCATGTGCAGCGCTAAACCCGCTATGCAGGAACCCTCCATCTCGTAGTTGGTAATACGCTGCCCCTCGTAACGGAACGCGGAGATGCGCTCGTTGATGTCCGGCACGGCGATATTGACACGCAACACACGACCCTGAGGCCCATAGAAACCGTTGGCGGCAATGGTGCAGCCACGCATCATGTCGTCGCGGGCAATGCGGTCGACCAACTCTTCGTTGGCGGCAACAATATAAGGAACGGCTGCTTTGGCGGGATAGTGGATGAACTCGGTGAGGGCTTTCTCGAAACCAAGGTCGGAAATGCGGTCACGATCCTCATAAAAAGCAAGCACACCGTCGAAGCCAATAGACTTCTGGCTGACAAGGAATGCGCCGAGCGGAATGTCCTCTTGCATACCGCCGCAGGTGCCGACACGCACAATCTCGAGGCTGCGCTTCTCAGCCTTCTCGGTGCGAGTGGAAAAATCGATATTGGCAAGCGCGTCGATCTCGTTCATCACAATATCGCAGTTGTCGGTACCAATACCGGTGGAAATACAGGAAATACGCTTGCCTTGGAAGCAACCCGTAATGGTATGGAACTCACGGCTCTGGATATTGCACTCGATAGACCCCTCGTCGAAAAACGAGGCTACCATATCAACACGGTTCTGGTCGCCGACAAGAATAACCTTGTCAGCAAGATGTTCGGGCTTGATGTGCAAGTGGAATACACTGCCATCATCGTTGATAATCAGTTGAGATGCCGGGAAAGTTTTCATGGCTGTATGTGTTTTTTAGTTGGTAATTAAGCCTCACCGCTGCCAAAAGACAGGGGAAGGGTAGAGCCCTTGATAGGCTGGACATCGATGGCACCGTACTGCTGCTCGTACTGCGCAATGTTGTTCTGCAGAGCAAAAAGCAACTTCTTGGCCTGGTCGGGCGTAACGATAATGCGCGATTTGACATGCGCCTGCTCCATGCCGGGCATCATGCGGACAAAATCGATGACAAACTCGCTCTGAGAATGAGCAATGATAGCCAAATTGGCGTAGGTGCCTTCCGCCACCTCGGGCGTGAGGTTTATGTTTAGTTTCTTTTCTTCCATAGTATATGTGTTGATTATGTATTATTTAGAAATGGAATTGCGTTGAGGGAACGGGGCTTTACCACTTGTCGGAACGATGCAGCGGCTGCGTTGCCATGAGATAGAGCGTGATGAGCGGCAGGCAAAGGTCGTAGCGGAGAATGTCGACGACATAGAAACGAGATTGTCCCATGCGGCGAGCGGATATATTGACAGACAGAGCCTGCAGCAACAGACGAGCGGCAAACAACACGCCGGCTGCCATCCACGCAACGGGCGAACCCAACACACCGATGACAATAAGCAGTGCATAGAACAAGCCGCGCGTGACCGGCTCTAAGGTAAGGCGGCACTGCGTGGAGGCTTTGTAGCGGGGAGAAACGCTCAAGTGGCGGCGTTTCTGCTGCAGCCATGCACGCATGGTGGTCTTGCTGCTTGACCATGTGATGCTCTCCGGAGAAAGCACCACGGCGGTGTTATGAGCATTGGCGATGTGATTGACAAGCAGGTCGTCGTCGCCTGCCTTCTCGGTCATATAGCGGGAAAAGCCACCATGCTCGAAAAAAGTGGATTTCTTGTAGGCAAGATTGCGGCCTACTCCCATGTAAGGATGGTGGCAAATGGCGGCACCCAAATAGTGCAAGCCGTTGAATAGCGTATCGAAACGGGTGAGGCGATTGACTTCGCCGTGCTCGCGATAGTACGCCCCGTAGCCGAGTACAATCTCGGTGGCGGGGTCGTCGAAGCCCTGCATCATGCGGCTAATCCACTGAGGGGACTCAGGGCGACAGTCGGCATCGGTGAGCAAAAGGTAATCGTAGCGGGCAGCCTTGGCGGCAAGGGTGAGAGCGAGCTTCTTGGTGCTGCCCACATGCGCCTCAAGTGGCACGAAAGTGGTGCGAAGGCGGGGGTATTGCAAGCGGTAACGCTCGATGACCTCCTCGGTAGCGTCCTCCGAACCATCGTTGACCACAATGACTTCGTAGAGCGGGTAGTCTTGAGTCAGGAGAGATTGCAGGTAGCACTCAAGGTTATATGCCTCGTTGCGGGCACTGACCAAAACGGAAACTCCCTTGTTCGTCTGGTTTGGGGTTGGCAATTCTATAGAATTGGTTCGGCTTTGGGTAGGCGATTCGATGGAGTTGGTTCGGGAGTGGTTCGGGATTTCGCTCTCGGAAGAGGTGGTTTTGTGACGCAAACGGCGTGCCGGAGCACAGAGGTAACGCGCATAGAAATAGACCTGCAACAAGAACACCACAGACAGGGCTGCGATGAGGCTATAATCCAATATGGATAGAGAATACCAATTCAAAGTGTGCGTATTTTGTAATAAGCGTCGCGGATGGGGCGGCAGCAGATATTTTTTGCCTTAAAACGGTTGATAGCAAATAGTTTTTGTTCTAACCCGATTGGTGGCAACTGGTTATGCTTACGGGCGGGGATTACTTGTCGTAGACGAGGCTGACATTATCCACCCAAAGGACATTGCCTGCGTGGCCGACAAACGCCTCGTAGCGACCGGCGGTGAGCATGATGACGATATGCGTCGGCTCGGCTGTGGCGTCCCAGCCTTCTTCCTGAACCGGCACCATCTTGCCCTTGGAATTGAGCGCACGCTCCATCGTATTGAAGCCCATATAGTCTTTGTACCAACTCTCGTGGGTGATGTCGCCGTAATGAACCGGCACACGATGGCTGTTGACCCATGTGAGTTGCGACTTGGTGAAACGCTCGTAGGCCGTGCCGACACGAACGGAATGGATGTTGCCATCGGCGTCCTCCCAACGATGTTGCAAGTAGAGGTATGCCTCCGCCTCATCGTGACCGTCCTGCTTCTTGGGCTTGCTCAGACCCTTGGCATACCACACCCAATTTTCGGGCGAGACTATGCACTTGTAGTCGAACTGCAACGCAGAGGGGCGGCCGGTGAAAGGCACGCCGAAATTGATGTTCTTATACGGGTCTTTCGCCGAGGTGACGGGCTCTAAGGTGCTACCCGTGAAAAGCGTGCCTGCCGCCAACACCTCGATATCAATCATACCCATGACGCGTACCTCGAGCATCGAGCAGTCTAGCCGGCAGCAGTGCCCTCCCCCTTCGCGACGCTCCGGCTTGGCGGTGCAGGCTGCCTTCTCGATACCGATGACATTGGCGTAGGCATTGCTGGTAGACCAAGGGGATGCGAAGGTGCCGCTATAGGTATAAGGGCCGTTCTCACGAATGGTATCGGTGGGGGCAAGGCAATAGAGCAACTTGGTCTTGCCGCCGAGAAGTTTCGATTCTTTGATATAACGAACCGTCCAATGCTCCATATCGCCGAAAGGAATCGGTTCAACACGCTCGGCACGAGCGGCACAAAGGGTGCCACAGAGCGCCATGAAAATCAAGAGAGTTTTTTTCATCTATACTAAATAGTGAGTGGAAAAATGCGTAAGGGTTGCGAGAAAAACGCCCGATTAGTAGGTAACCCCGCAAGGAGTGGTGTAGATAGGGGTGGTCTGGTCGAAAGTAATATACTTGGACAACCACTTGAGGTTGAGCGCCTTCATCTGCTCGGCGGCTTGGCGACCTACCTCGAGCGCACCTGCCTCGCGAAGATGGGTGTTGTCGATTTTACCTTCGGGGTACTTGGTGCATTCGCCGGCAGCCACATTCATAAAGTACTGCTTGCTCGCCTCGTCACCAATCTCGGTGAGCCATGCGGCGGTAGATTGCTCCATATCGAGCAAAGGCACATTCATGCGTTTCGCCACACGACGGGCTGCATCGGGATAGCCTCCGTGACGGGGATAGAAAACTCCGTCCTTGAAATAACGGCGGGAAATAGGGGTGCAGAGGATGACGTGCGCTTTTTTCTTCTGCGCCTCGCCGATCATCTGCATCAGGTTTGCCTCGTAGTCGGCTATCGGCGTGTAACGCTCCGGGTCTTCCTGTTTGGCATCGTTGTGTCCGAATTGGATAATAACAATATCGCCTTTATGAACACGATTCATGACTTCTGCCCAACGACCTTGCGCCATAAAGGACTTGGTGCTGCGGCCGTTGCGAGCATGGTTTTGTATCACGATATTGCCCGTAAGGTAGGTGGGAAAGAGTTGTCCCCAACCTCGTTCCGGCGACGCATCGAGTTCTTCTTTGTCGGCCATAGTGGAGTCGCCGACCATAAAGAGGGTAACGGGTTTCTTACCTGCTGCGACGCACATAATCGCCAGCACACCTAACAAGAGAATCGGTAGTAGTGTCTTTTTCATTGTTGTAAATGTTAGACCGCTGCGCCTGTAAAGTCAGTCCGCCTGCGGTTGTTAGATATCCTATATTTGTGCAAAGATACTGCTATTTTTGTGAATGTACAAATTTTATTGTAATTTTGCGGGTGCAATTGATATAATCGATACAAGAGAGAGAATGAACTATTTCGGAGAACATTTGGTGTTTACCGGTTTCGGTGAGTCGCACGGTGCGGCCGTGGGTGGGGTACTCGATGGGGTACCTGCGGGATTGGCTATCGATTTCGACCTGATTCGACAGGAACTGCTGCGACGCTCCGGGCGTGGGCAAACGGGTGCTTCGCCGCGTGCCATGCGCGAACCCGACGAGGTGGAATGGCTGAGCGGCGTATTGGACGGCGTAACATTAGGCACCCCTATCGCTTTCCTCATCCGCAACCGTGATGCCCGCCCCGAAGACTATGCATGGCTCAAGGATACTTACCGCCCCGGGCATGCCGACAAAGTCTACCAACAGAAATACGGCATACGCGATTGGCGGGGTGGGGGGCGTGCTTCTGCCCGCGAGACTGCCGGTCGTGTGGTTGCCGGCTGTATTGCCAAGCAACTCCTGCGGCGGCGGGGAATCAGCGTGTCGGCAGAGTTGGTGCAAGTGGGCGAAGAGAAAGACCCCGCACGCTTTTCTGATACCATTCGCGCCATACAACAGGCGGGCGACTCTATCGGCGGTATCGTGCGCTGTACGATAACGGGTGTGCCTGTAGGCGTGGGGGAGCCTATATTCGATAAACTGCAGTCGCACCTTGCGTATGCGATGATGAGTATCAATGCTTGCAAGGGGTTCGACTACGGTACGGGCTTTGCGGGGATAGGGCTGCGTGGCAGCGAGGCAAACGCTGTATCGGGCGGCATATCGGGCGGCATAAGCGACGGCTCGCCTATTGTCTTCCGCTGCGTATTCAAACCCACTGCCACGACCCCACTTGCGCTCAAGGCGATGCGCAATGCACAATGTGCGGTGAATACGGGGCGGCATGACGCTTGTATTGCTGTGCGTGCCGTGCCTGTGGTGGAGGCTATGGCTGCCCTTACGCTGGCAGATTTCTTGCTCCAATTAACAGGTAACAATTAACAATTAACAATTAACATGCACGGGTGCGTACACTAAACCTTACGGCTCATTTGTTGCAAGGTGAAGCGTAAGGCGAGTGTGCATCAGCATATTGAGTACCATAGCAACCAAAACACTAATTACTACAAAAAGCCTGCCAAGCGGAAACGCTTTGCAGGCTTTTTGTAGTATGTTAGTTAGTAGTTATTGTAGTTGCTTGTGTGCTACCGGCATTACTCGATAACGGTACCGAGAGCGTTGTACTTTACGCCGTTCTTGAGGATAACGAGTTGACCGTTCTCAATGCTCTTAACAGCCTTTACTTCTGCGGTCACATTCTCGTTAGCGGTTGCACCAATGATTTCGATGCTCTGGATACGATAACCACCGGCAAACTCTTTGATTTCTACAATACCTTCGTTGTTAGCCGTATATTCGAGAGTTTTCCAGATGTAACCTTCATCGTCTGCACCTTCAGCACCTTTGCTCTTTGCAGGGCAAGTCAGATCTTCGGTAACAGCCACTGCACCTTTGGGATAAGTATTGGTTTCGTCTGCGAAGTTAGCAACTGTGGACCCCTTGGCTGCAACAACCAACTTGATGGTCGCACCGCTCTTTACATTCTCAATCTTCAAGATACCGTTCTTGCCACCGAATTCGAAGCCTTTGCCCAATGGAATGACGATTCCTTTTGCTTTATCACTACTGTTCTTAATTACGAAAGTAATGTCAGAACTAAGTGTTGAGGGGATGACTGTTGCTTCTACCTCTGCTTTGAGATCGTATACCAATTTGGCGTCTGTGGTTTCTTTTGTGTTCTTGGTAGCATTCTCTACAGTCCAATCGCTCTCTGCAGTCAGAGTGGTCAGATCATAAACTGTTGCGTTAATAGTCATTGCTGCCATCATAGTAGCAGCGAAGAAGAAAATCTTTTTCATGTTTGTGTTATTTGATTTGTTTAGAAATTGTGTTGCTATCTATCGTAAGAGTTGTACATCCTCTCCAAGAACTCTGTATCCTCCTCGTATCCACCTTATATTTTCCTTGTTCTTGCCCTGATGTTACCCTGTTCTTGTCCTTATCTTTTATTGCTGCAAAGATACGCTATTTCGAGTGTTCATACCTGCACCATATTGACACAATATGTGTATTTTTTGGTTGCGTGCCCTTGCAGCGCACCCTATTTATT
Organism: Azospirillum sp. CAG:239; assembly: GCA_963619585.1. Lineage (GTDB taxonomy): Bacteria > Bacteroidota > Bacteroidia > Bacteroidales > Paludibacteraceae > Colicola. The sequence continues at coordinate 33,773 of CAVEXR010000008.1, read as the reverse complement.
CTGCCAGCGGGTCTTTGCCGTTGTAGACAATGTTTTTCGAGCGTTCGATGTCGAACTCGTTGCCTTGTTTGCAACGGAAAGTGCAGTTCACAAAGTTGAAGTTCTCGGCATATTTCAGCACCATGCCGTTCTTTGCGCCCAGCACCATCACATTCTCGAACAACATATCATGCACGGGCTTGCCCTTAATGCCCTCTACCTCGACGGCGGTCTTTGCGCCTACGCAGGTGATGTTGCGGAAAGTGAAGTTGCTCCAGTCGGGGAAATATGCCGATTTGTTGTCTTTGTCGGTCGCACTCACGCCTGCGCCGCGGTCTGCATAGCCCGACGAGAAGAGAACCACCGATTTCTGAATGTTCTTCATCACGATGTCGTAGCAGTAGATGTCCTCGCACCAGCCGCCACGCCCCGGAGCCGACTTAAAACGCAAGCCGATGTCTGTGCCGTCGAACATACAGTTCTTCACAATCAGCCGTTGCATACCGCCCGAGAACTCCGAGCCGATCACAAACCCGCCGTGTGCGTGATAGACCGTGTCGTTCGTAATCAGGAAGTCGCGTTGCGGGCCTGCGGCTACCCCCTTGTCGCCCACGCCGCCTTTCATGCAGATACCATCGTCGCCGCAACTGATGTTGCAGTTCGCAATCAGACATACCTGCACATTACCGGGGTCCATGGCATCGCCGTTCTGCGCCCAATGCGGGCAGCGTATATTCACGCCGTCAATTATCAGGTTCTGCACGCGGGTCGGCACGAGGTGGAATTTCGGCGAGTTGAGCAGATGTACATGCTCAATCAGCACATTTTTCGAGTCCGTGATGTTCACTAAGTGCGGGCGCATCTTCTCTTGCGCCACAGCATCGCCCGCAATGTTCGGCACGCCCAATTCCTTGTTGAGGTTGAACGGATACCATATCTCTTTGGCCTTGCCGTTGGGCACTACCTGTCCGCCCATAGCCAGCAGGTCGCTCCATTGCTCGGCATCCACTTTCTCTGATTTCACAGGACGCCAGTAGATACCTTGCCCGTCGAGTGTGCCGTTGCCCGTAATGGCTACATTTTCCAGTTTGCTGCCATACACCAGTGCATTGCATTTCTTGCTGCCGTCGCGGGGTGCGCCTTCGGGTACATAGAGTTCCTTGTTGGGCGAGAAACGGATGATAGCGTGGTCGCTCAGGTGCAGATCCATATTGCTAATCAGGCGAATAGGGCCCGAGAGCCACACGCCGTCCGGCACGATCAGGTGTCCGCCCCCGTGCGTTTTCAGGTCTTCTATGGCGGCTTTGAATGCGTCGGAGCAGAGCACTTCGCCGCCTTCTGTTGCGCCAAAATCTGTCAGCGTCACCGTGTAGTCGGGGATGACCACTTCCTGCACTTGCTCAATCGCCACAGGCAGGTTCTCGTAGTAGCCTGCGTATTTTTGTGCCGTGGCAGTTCCTGCCAAAATGGCAATACAACTTATCGTTAAGAGTGTCTTTTTCATGTTGTATAGATGATTATTTGTTTCCCATTCCCTTGCTTATCCCTTGCTGTTGGCTTGCCGCTGAGGTGCGTGGGGCAGGGTGTTTGTTCTATTTAATACAAATCTTGTACCAAACTGCACAGATATACATCCAAGTTGGAGTGCCCCTTCACGAGGGTCTGCGCTTTGGCATCGGAGCGAGATTGCGGGTTCAGTCCGTGTGCTTCTTCCCATGTGTCGGGTATGCCGTCGCCGTCGCTGTCTGTCGGGGCGTCCTCCGATTGGTAGGTCAGGTAGCCCTCTGTGTCGCTTGGGGTGTCTATCAGTCCGCCCGTCGAGCCGTTAGAGCCTTTGTAGGTTGAGGTGCCTTTGCGCACTTCCTCGGCAATGCGGGTGTCTATGGCGTCCCTGTGCAGCGAGCAGCCCGCCTTGCTCAGCACGGTCTCGTACGCTTGTTCAGCGGTCTGTTCTGCGCTGAGCGTCGTCAGCCCGGTGGTATGGCGAGTGGTGGCTTTGCATTGCTCTTTTTTCGACGACTCGTCAGGGCTGACCCCCTCCCAGTTGTCTTTGGTTACGGCGTCGCTGCCGTATAGATAGTTGCCCGAAACATAGAATTTCCCCGGCAGCACGGCCGAGGCGTCGCTCGAGCAGTTGCTGCATTTGGTGGTCGGGTTGAGCAAGCGGCTCTGTACTTTCGAGTTGGTGGCAGGGCCCGGTTTGTAGTAGTTCGCCACAAAGTTGATTTGCCGAGCCGTTCCCGTACCTTCTCCGCCGTATGCCGAGTTCCCGCCCCAGTTGTACACCACATTATTCACAAAGTCCAGCGGCCCATAGCATTTGCTGTTCACATACGAATGGTCAAATCGTGGGTTACGCGAGTCGTGGTGTGCCAGCAGGTTGTGGTGGTACGAGGCGTTTGTTCCGCCCCAGATGCCGCCGTAGCCGTGGTTGCCTTTCAGGTGCACCGATTTGCGCAGCGATTCCGTGATGAAGCAGTACTGCAGCGTAAAGTTGGTGTTGCCGTAGCACGACACGCACTCATCCGTCGACCACGAGCAGGAGCAGTGGTCAATCATGATGTTTTTCGAGTCGTATACCGATACGGCATCGCCCTCCATTTTTGCGCTGTCGCCCATGCGGAAACGAATGAATCGAATCACCACATTCTCTGTGCTTTTTATGCAGACGGGGTAGTTGGCAATACATATACCCTCGCCCGGCGCGCTCTGTCCCGCAATGGTCAGGTTGCCGTTGCGGATGTCCAGTTCTTTGTTGAGATAGATTGTGCCGGATTTGCGGAAAAGGATGATGCGTGCGCCGCTTTGCTCGACGGCATAGCGCAGGGTGCCGTTTTTGGCGAGTCCCGTGTTAGGGTCTTTGTCGTCGCTCAGGTCGGAGATGTAATACACCAGTCCGCCGTCGCCGCCGGTGGCTTCTTTGCCGCCGCCCTCTCGCCATTGGCAGGCTTTGGTCAGTGCCTCAATGTCGGCGGGTTTGTTGTCGTCCTCCCCATTGGGTTCAGTGGTCGGTTTGCATGCGAGCAAGCCGACCACTGCCAATATACCAAACAAATACTGTTTCGTACTCATAGTATCAATCAGTCCTAATAGTGCTACTGAATATTCCCCAAAGTGTATTACTCAAAAAAGTATCACTCAGAAGTATTACTCAAAAAAAGTATCACTCAGAAGTATTACTCAAAAAAAGTATCACTCAGAAGTATTACTCAAAAAAAGTATCACTCAGAAGTATTACTCAAAAAAAGTATCACTCAGAAGTATTACTCAAAAAAAGTATCACTCAGAAGTATTACTCAAGTAGTACTATAATAGTATAAGTTGTTAGTTTCGTTTATTTCGTTTTTTCCCGAAGCAACGCCTTACCAACTCCGAATTAAGACTTACAAAACCACGAATAATTACAAATTACAAATTACAAATTACAAATTACAAATTGCAAATTGCTAATTATTCTCCGTAGCCGTAGTCGTTCCAGAGCGTGCCGTTCGATGAGCCGACATTCACGCTGAAGATGGGCCAGTATTGGTGTGCGTTCAGGTAGTCGGGGTGTTCGGTGTCGTAGAGTTTGTAGTTGGCAGGTGCCAGGTTACGCCCCTTCGACGAGTCGTCGTAGATCGATTTCTTGATCCAGTGGTTCTCTTTGTCGTAGGTAGGAGCCGGGCCGGTCTCGCCTTTCTTCAATCCCCAGATGCTGTCCATCACATAGACATGGCTTACGCTCTCGTCGTAACTGTAGTCAGCCGAGTAGCCGATATCTTTGTATTTGAAGTAGATCGTGTCGGGCAGGGTAGCGAACTCGCCGGTGTGGTTGTTCAGTGCGGCCAGACGCTCGTTGGCTGCCTCCATTTGCGATTTCAGGATACCCCAACGCATCAGGTCAAACTTACGCAGATACTCGCCGGCAAACTCCAACTTACGCTCTTCGATGATGTTCTCCATAGTCAGCGTCTTGGTGGCAACGCCTGCACGCTCACGCACTTGGTCGAAGCACTTCTGTCCGTCTATGCCGTAGGTGTTGGTCGGAGCATCTTCCGCACCGCCGATACCGCCTATCGTAGCCTCTGCCGCCATCAGCAGCACATCTGCGTAACGGATCACGGCAAAATTGATACCGTCGTCGTTGTTGTCGCGTTCCCGCTTCATCCATTCTACACGGTATTTTGCCATGTACCACTCGCTGATCTTTTGGTTCTTCTGATAGAGGATGTTGCCCTCGTAGTCGCCAAAAGCGTTCTTGCGCTTCTCTGCGTCGCTGTCAAACTTTGCACCGTTGTCGTACACCCAGTAGTAGGGCAGCAGGGTTACATCCCGACGGGTATCGCCGTCCTCAAAGTCGTAGTAGAGGGTCGGCACTGCCGCAATCGCCGAGTTTGACGAGCCGGAGGTGTTGTTCTTCAGTCCTTTCAGCGCATCGGCGGCTTTCGGGCAGTTGTATTGCAGCACTTGTCCACGGGTGCTTGCGAACGGAATCTCCCAGAACACCTCGGTCTGATAGTAGTTCATTTGGTCTTGGCAGATGTTCTTGAATATCTGCTCGTAACTTGAGAGGAATTTCTTGCTCTCAGCCGACTCGTTCAGTATCTGTGCGCCGGCCCAGAGCACTTCTTCGTAGAGAGCCTTGCGCTGTGCAGCGTCGCTTAGGTTGAATACCGCTCCCGTCTGATACGATTCGGGGCGTACGCCTTTGCCGGCATAGTACATATCGTTACGCATCAGCAGTGCCAAAGCGGCTGCTTTCGAGGGGCGTCCCGATTGGTTGGCAGCCGTACCGGGGCATTCCGACGACCACGGCAGCAGTCCTGCAGCACGACGCAGGTCGCCGCGCAGGTGCTCAAACACAATGTTGCGGTTGTCCTTCTTGGTGTTCACGCCGTCGGGGTTCTTGGCGAGCGATTCGAAGCGTGGCGGAATATCGCCCCACAGTTTCACCATATCCAGATAGATAAACGAGCGCAGGAAGTATGCCTCGCCGAGGAAGTACCGCATCTTCTCGTTGGTGGTGTCGCCGTATTGCTCAATACCCTCAATGATGTTGTTGCAGCGCTCAATCATGATGTTCATGTAGCCCCACGGGTCTTTACCCGATGCCGTCGACAGGTCCGAGCTGACGGGGGTCATCGTGTAGAGGCAGTAGTCCGAGTTGCCGTTGTTTTTGGTGCCGTGTTCAATATCGGTGTTCAGTCCCATGTAGCCGCAAGCCAGTCGGTTACGATAGCCTTTGTCGTTGCCGAACACATCGTATACACCGGCAATAGCCTGCTCGGTGAGGTCTGTATTCGAATAGACGGTTTTGGAGTCCATGGCGGATGGCGAATCGGAATCGAAGAAACCGCAGCCAATCATCGAGAAGGCAATCATGCCATAGACAATATATTGATAGTTTTTCATCTGTTCTTTTTTTATTTATAAGTTATTCCTTTAGCGGAGCAAAACGCCCCTGTAGAATGATAGGATTCTATTTAGAACGATAGGTTCAGACCGAAGTTAAATGCACGGTTCTTGGGAAATGCCGAGAAGTCCACACCCGGAGTCAGCGGGTTGTTCTTCGATCGTGTATCCACTTCCGGGTCAGATCCCGAGTACTTCGTAGCGCAGAACAGGTTGCTTGCGGTGAAGAAGATACGGATGTTGTTGATGTGTGCTTTGCGCAGCGCGTCTTGCGGCAGCGAGTAGCCGAAGGTCAGCGAACTGAGGCGCAAGAAACTTGCATCTTCCACAAACTTGTCGGTCAGTGCAATGTTGTCCGAGATGGGGTTCGCCGTGGTGGCGCTTGCGTTCTGCTCTGCGAGCATCGACTTGATTGCCTCATACTCAGCCCCTTCTGCGTAGTTCGAACCGGCGGTAGCCGTCACATTGCTCAGCAGGTAGCCGTCCTCTTTGCTGTAGAGGCTGTAGCGTTGACCGTAAGCCACATCCGCAATACTGTTGCGGTACATGGTCTTTTGGAATATGGTCGAGTAGTCCAGAGCCGACAGGTTCAGCACATCGTTGCCGTAGCTGTAAGTGAATTGGCAGTTGAAATCGAACTTACCCCATTTGTCGCCGCCGACAAATGCCGAGATACCGAAACCACCGTTTATCACCGGCGTGGTGTTGCCCAGTACGGTGCGCTCTACCACTTCGTTGCCCTCCTCATCGGTGGTGGTAGCCAGTTTGGTCATACCGGGGCGTGCATCGCCCAGTTTGGTGCTGACGGTCTTCAGCGAGCCGTCTGCTTGGCGCACATACCACTTGCGAGTGGTCGGGTTGTAGGCGTCAAAGTCCTCAGCCGTATACCAGCCGTTGGTCTTGTAGCCGTATATGTCGCCGATAGGGCTGCCCGGAGTGAGTTTGAATTCGTAGTCCGAGTTGTCGTAGTTCGACGAGAAGCAGCCGGTCGAGGCGGTGTATTCGTCCATACCACCGAGGTTCACTACAGTGTTCTTGTTGTGCGAGATGTTCGCATTTACGGTCAGGCCGTAGTTCAGGTTCTTGGAGCGGTGGTCAAGGATGACGCCGTTGATCGAGAACTCCACACCCTTGTTGTCGGTCGAGCCGATGTTGCGGTATTGGTAGTTGTAGCCACCGGTAGCCAACTTGTATTTCAGAATCAGGTCTTTGGTGGTGTTCCAGTAGAGGTCAAAAGTACCGCTCAGTCGTTCGTTGAAGAAACCGTAGTCAATACCGAAGTCACGCGTTATGGTGGTCTCCCATTTCAGTTTCGGGTTGGCTGCAATCACTTCCGAGCCGGTACCGCCGTCTACCAACATCGTGTTGAAATACTCCGAGTAGGCAGCGTTGGTAGCGTTGTATTCCGAGCGCAGGTAGCCGAGATCCACATTGTTGTTACCTACGGTACCGTACGACAGACGGAATTTCATGTTCGACATCCAGTCCTGTGCGGGTTCCATCCACGGCTCATCCACCATACGCCATGCGGCTGCTACGGATGGGAAGTAGCCCCATTGGTTGCCCTCCGACGACAGGAATCGGGTCGAAGCGTCTGCACGGAAGGTAGCGGTCAGATAGTAGCGTCCCTTATAATCATAGTTCGCGCGTGCGAAGAACGACAGCATGTTGTCGGTCGGGTCGATGGTGTTTTTGGTGGTTGCCGCCTTGGCCAAACCGAGGTGTTTGAATACCTCCGAGCCGCTGAACGATGCGTCAAATCCGTAGGCAGCGGTGGTGCGGAGTTCGCCCTTTACGATGTTCATTTCCTCACCGATCATCAACGAGAAGTTGTGTGCGTTGAGCCATTTGTGAGCGTACTCAAAGGTGTTCACATTGCGGAAACGCGAGGTCTTGTCTTCGGTCGAGATGGTGTTGCCCAGATAGGCAGCGCCTGCGTAGGTCTTACCGTCGCCGTCGCGGCTGTAGTAGGTCGTCGGGCCGTAGTAGCGGTCTTTCTGAACATCGCGGGTCTCGTAGCCGAGGTCTACCTTTACGGTAAAGTCTTTCAAGAACTTATATTGTACATACCCGTTCAAGGTCAGTTTGTTATCCACCTTGTTTTGGTAGTTGTGGTCTATCGTGGTGATAGGGTCGTAGAGCGATCCGAACGAATCGTAGTCCGAGTCGTCTTTATCGCGTTTCAGCAGTTCGATGGGGCTGTAAGCGATGGCGTTACGCACACGGCTTTCCGTTTTCGAGCCGGCATCCTCTGCCGTGTTCGTACCCGAGCCGAGCACTTGCGTGTTGCTGTAGCGGGTCGTCACGCCGATGGTCAAGCCTTTCAGCGGCTTGAATTTTGCCTTGAACGACAGGTTGTTACGGTTGTAGTCCGAGCCGTACATGATGCCCTCGTCATCGATGCGGTTGTAGGTCAAGTTGAACGAAGCCACCTTGTTACCACCCGAAACGGAGATGTTGTGGTTCGAGTTCAGTCCTTTGTTGCCGAAGGTGCGGTCTTGCCAGTCCGTTCCGGTGCTGTCGCGCCAGTAGTTGAGTACGCTCGGCAGGTTGAGCGAGTAGCCGGAAGCATCGCTGTAGTTCGGGTCAAAATACTCGCCAAATGCCGAGTTGATCGAACTGTGCTTGAAGTAGTCAGCCGCCTCGTATTGCAGCAGCACATAGTCTTCTGTGTCGAGCATTTTGTACTTCTTGGCGAGTTGTTTCCATCCCATATAGCCCGTATAGTCCACATGGATTTGGAACTTGTCGTCGTCATCGTTGCTGCCCGCATCTTTGGTCGTGATGATGATAACGCCGTTTGCACCCTGCGCACCGTAGATAGCGGTGGCAGCAGCGTCTTTCAACACGTCCATCGAGGCGATGTCGCTCGGCGCAATATCCGAAATGCTCGATACGGGGAATCCGTCTACGATGTAGAGCGGGTCGCTCGATTGGGTCAGCGACGAACCACCACGGACACGAATCTTCACATCTGCGTCGGGGCTACCCTCGGTGGTCGTTACCGACACACCCGACAGTTTTCCTTGCAGTGCCTCCGCAGCCGATGCCACGGGGATGTCCTTGATTTGGTCTGCGCCCACGCTTGCCACAGAGGTCACGAGGTCGCGCTTCTTGGTGGTTCCGTAGCCCGTTACGACCACTTCTTCCAGCACTTCGTTGTCTTCTTTTAGGGTTACATTGATCACATCGCTCGAGATGGCAATCTCTTGCGTTTTGTAGCCGATGTACGAGAACACCAGGGTGGTGGCGTCGTCGGGTACATTCAATGTGTAATTTCCGTCAAAATCCGTTACAGTACCCACTGTGGTGCCTTTCACTACCACCGAGGCGGAGATAATGGTCTCGCCGGTCGGGTCCTTCACGGTTCCGCTTATTGTTCGTGCTTCGAGGCTCATGCCTACCATGAGTAGGGCAGCAGCCAGAGTTGCACGCAGCGCACTGAATTTCAGTTTCATACAGTTTGTTTATTGAATTTTGTGTATTAGTAGTTGGGTTGTCTTTTCGTTTTTTTTGTTTGCGCATTTCCGCAGGGCAATGCCTGTGGCGTTTTTGCCGCAGTGGTACATATCCGTGGTTGGTTTTCGGAGATGTGTTTTTGCAGTCTGTTTGCGTTGGTATTAGAGCAACTACACTCGTTCGTGGTATTAGAGGTTAGTCGCTAATAAAACGGGTGCAAAAATACTATGATTGCGGCAAATGTGTGTGTAAAAATTGACGGAAATAGCGGGATTGTAGGGATAGAACGAAATACTAAATACAAAATACAAAGCAACTGAATTTCAGTTGCTTTGTACCGCCTATGTGACCCCGCTGGGACTCAAACCCAGGACCTTCAGAACCGGAATCTGACACTCTATTCAACTAAGCTACGGGGCCGGTATTTAATAAGTAACAATTAACAAGTAACAATTAACATGCTTCGTATTGTGTGGGGCTTGGTGGACTCGACATTATCGGGTCAAAGGGCTTCGCCCCGCAGGCTGCTCGCAATTTGTAAATTAGTCAATTTGTAAATTTGTAAATGACATTCCTAATTCCTAACTCCTAATTCCTAATTGTTTTCAGTCTCTTCGGCCTAATAGGATTAGGATATAGTAGATTAGAGTGGCGAGGGAGGACAGGGCGGCTACTACATAGGTATAGGCTGCACCCCGCAAAGCGTCCGTAGCCATCGGCGTGGTATCACGGTCGGTAATGCCTGCCGTCTCAAGCCATACTACCGCACGCTTGCTGGCGTTAATCTCCACAGGCAGCGTAACGAACGCAAACAAGGTGGTAATGGCGAACAACGCAACACCTATCTCCAACAAGTAGGGGAAGATATTAATCAACAGCATACCCGCCAACAGTATCCATGTAACCCACTTGCTCGAGAACTCCACCGCCGGCACAAGCGCCGAACGCAGGCGTAACGGCCCATACTCCGTAGCGTGCTGCACGGCGTGCCCGCACTCGTGTGCGGCAACGGCAGCGGACGCCACTGACATTCCGGAATAGACATCCTCCGAGAGGTTCACCGTCTTGTCGGTAGGATTATAGTGGTCGGTCAAACGCCCTTTAATACAGGTAACACGCACATCGGTAATGCCATTGTCGCGCAGCATCTTCTCTGCCACCTCTTTGCCCGACAAGGACAGCCCTACACGCGAATAGCGCTTGAACTTACGCTCCAACGAGGCGGATACCGCCCAACTCAAAAGCGCAATGCCGATAAATAGTATCCAATAGATTGTACTCATTTCTTTTTGCTGTTAGGTTGGATAGGTTCGTATTCTCCCAATATAGCGGGGGCGTATCCTTCCCGGTAGGGCGTTTGTCTCTTTCGGTAGTGGCACTCGGCTCTTTCGGTAGGGGGCGCCCGGTTCTTTCGGTAGTGGCACTCGGCGGGGAATAGCGAATCCTAATTTTTGCCCGTAAGGGGTCTGCGTTTGCAGGTTTTACACTCGCCGTAGATATACAACGAAAAACCGTGAGGCACAAAATTGGTGTACCGACGCATACGCACGATATTCTCTATCGCCTTGTCTTTCAACTCGGAAACCCTGCCGCACCGTGTGCACACCACCTCGATATGCGGCTTCGGAAACAACATCAGTTCATAGCAGGTCTTGCCGCGTCCATACGCCTTTGAAAGGCTGTGCAAAATCTGTGCCGAAACAAATAAATTGAGTGCATTATATACCGTGGCGGGCGAAATATGTTGTTCCCGCGCATACACAATGACCTTGTCCGCCTCGAACATTCCTCCTAACGAACAGATATACTGCAATAAACAATACCTCTCCTGGGTGCAGCGCAGCCCATTCGCAGCAATGTATGCGTCTAATTTCGCTTGGGCTACCGTATAGATATTTTCGCTGTTCTGCACCATAGGTTAGGGTGTTTTGGAACGCATTTGGCGTTATTTCGGATACTCTTTATTCGCTCGTTGTTGGGGGCTTTGCTCTTTAGTATGTATGGGGCTTTATCGCTCCTTATATATAAGTGGCTCTTTAGATTGGCTCTTATAGGCTCTTTATATAGGCACGGCGGCGCTTGTGCTGCTTGTGGTCGAACATCGTCCAATTCGCCTGGTTCTTGACATTGGTCTCCAAAATCGAGGTGGTCTCGGCATACTTGACGCCGTACTTATTCATATACGGAATCTGGTCGACAAAGAAGAGGACATTGATGCCACGGTCTTGATAATCAGGGCGAACGGCGATAAGCAACAGGTCGAATACCTCCAACTTCTTGGCACGCAACGCCTTCAAGAGATGGTACCAACCGAAGGGGAACAACTTGCCGCCGCACTTGCGCAAAGCGTGCGAGATGTCGGGCATACCTACGCCCACGCCGACAATCTCGTTCTTCTCGTTGACGATGACCGTAACGAAATCGAAATTCAGAATCGGGAAATAGATGTCGCGATAGTACTCCTTCTGGCGCTTGGTCATCGGCTGGAAATTGTACAACTTCTGGTAAGCGGAATCGACCACATCCATATATTCAATGCCATATTTCTCGGATAACTCCTTGGAATTCTTCACTTTATCGACGCGCACATGGCTACGCTCCATGACCACATTGGCGAGGCGCTGCAGACGCTCCGGCACCTCCTTGGGCGGGAAGACCTGGTACTCTATCCAATCCGCCTCCTTGGTCAGCCCGTACGCCTCGAGGTGGTCGACATAATACGGATAATTATAGAGCGACGCCATCGGGGCAAGATACTCGTAGCCCTCGATGAGCAAGCCCTCGTGGTCGAAATCGGTGAAACCCAACGGACCGTTCATCTCGGTCATACCGTGCGACTTGCCCCACGCTGCCACGGCGTCCAACAGGACCTTGCTGACCTCACGGTCGTCGATAAAGTCCATCCAACCGAAACGGACACGCTCAACCTGCCAACGCTTATTCGCCTCGTGGTTGATGATAGCGGCAATACGACCGACGGGTTTGCCGTCGCGATAGGCCATGAAAAGTTGCTTCTCGCAGACCTCTAAAGCGGGGTTCTTTTTCGGGTCAAATGCATGTAATTCATCGAGATACAAAGGCGGACAGTAGCAAGGACAGTCCTTGTACAGGTCGTTGGCGAAGTCGATAAAATGTTTCAGTTCGGAATGGGTATGTACCTCCCTAATTTCTACAGACATAGTTTTGCTTGTTTTTTTTGCTTGGTTTTTGCTCGGGCGTGGTCGCCCGTGCGCTTGTTTTGCCGTACGCGGGCGTTTTTACAGCGGTTCGCATAGGTTTTGCGCGCGGTTCGCACGCGCCTTTTGCTGCGTATCGCACGCGTTTTCGCAATATGTTTCTCGCGCGTTTCGCATACGCACAAAATCGGACAAAAGTACACTAAAAAAATAGATTGAGCAAACGGAAAAGTATACGAAGATAAATAAAGATAAGTGTTTTGGGCGTGTGTGGGGGCTCGTTGGGCGGTGTCTTGGGGTGGGGCTTGGGTGGTATCTTAGGGCATGGGTGGGGGCGTACTAAGGTCGTTCGGAAGTGGGCGAAAGTATTATCGGGTTTGCTCCAAAGTAGTACGAAAGTATTCTTATGTATCGGTTATGTGTCGGTTATGTATCGGTTATCCTATACGCCGGACTCGATACGGATACGGGATTTTTGCGGGGAGATTACGACGGTTTTTCGGGGATTATCGTGGAATTTTCCGGGGATTGTAGGGCAGTTTTAGAGGAATCATTGGACAATTCCAGGGGCTTTTGAGGGCTTTTTGAGCGGAAAATAGGCGGGGCTTGGGCATATTCTTGGGGCGGGGAGGGGAGGAACAGGGCAGTTTTGCCCCTAATCGGGGGCATTTTTACCTGCTTTTACCTGCCTTGGAACGGCTGTGGATTTTAATCTTAAATAACTACTTGCGGGATATGGTCGCCTTGTTCGCACAGGAAGGGAAGAGAGGGGATGCATTGGTTTTGGCACAGAGTTTGCAATAGCGTAAGGCGACGGGGCGGCGGCATCTCGGAGAAAGACAAAAGACGCCGCAGACACGCCGGCGGGGAAGACCGGGAACGCCGCGGGCACGCAGGCGGGAGTGTGGACACCGGATGGCAACATAAACCTATTCTATATATGGCATTCACACCCTATCCGCGCACGACACACGCAACACATAAGAAATATAAACACGAAGAAAAACATACATAACTATGCAAACCACAGTAGATATTCGGGAACTGCAAGAGCGCATCGAGCGTGAGAGTTCCTTTGTTGATGCACTGACCCTCGGTATGAATCAAGTCATCGTGGGGCAAAAACACTTGGTAGAGAGCCTGCTTATCGGGCTTCTGAGCGACGGACATATCCTGCTCGAAGGTGTGCCGGGCTTGGCGAAGACTTTGGCTATCAAGACTCTGGCCGACCTTATCAAGGCAGACTTCTCGCGTATTCAGTTCACGCCCGACTTGCTGCCTGCCGATGTGCTCGGCACGCAAATCTACTCGCAGAAGACCGAGGAGTTCCATATCAAGAAAGGCCCTATCTTTGCCAACTTCGTTTTGGCGGACGAGATAAACCGTGCGCCCGCAAAGGTGCAGTCCGCCCTGCTCGAGGCGATGCAGGAGCGTCAGATAACCATCGGCGAAGAGACCTTTAAGTTGGGCGACCCGTTCCTCGTGTTGGCGACACAGAACCCTATCGAGCAGGAGGGTACATACCCGCTGCCCGAGGCGCAGACCGACCGTTTCATGCTCAAGGTAATCATCGGCTATCCCAAGAAAGAGGAGGAGCAACAGATTATCCGTCAGAACATCTCGGGCGAGAAAAAACAGGTGCTGCCGATCCTCTCCACGGAGGACATCAAGAAAGCGCGTGCTGTGGTCAACGAGGTCTATCTCGACGAGAAGATAGAGAAGTATATCGTTGATATTGTGTTCGCTACGCGTAACCCCGAGGAGTACGGGCTGAACGACCTCAAATCGATGATCAGCTTTGGCGGCTCGCCCCGTGCCAGCATCAACCTTGCGCGTGCGGCGCGTGCGTACGCCTTTATTCATCGCCGCGGGTATGTCATCCCCGAGGATGTGCGTGCCGTCAGTTACGATGTACTGCGCCACCGTATCGGCTTGACCTACGAGGCAGAGGCCAACAACATCACCACCGAGGAGGTAATCACCGAGGTGCTGAATGCCGTGCAAGTACCTTAAGTAGTTGAGTGTTTAGCGTTGAGAGTTTAGAGTTGATTATTGAAAGTTGATAGTTGATGGCAATGACTTCAGAAGAATTATTACAGCGAGTACGCAAGATAGAGATTAAGACCCACAGCCTTAGTCGCAACATCTTTGCGGGCGAGTACCACTCCCAATTCAAGGGGCGCGGTATGGCGTTCTCTGAGGTGCGTGAATACCAGCCCGGCGACGATGTCCGCTCCATCGATTGGAATGTGACGGCTCGGCTGAACAAGCCGTATATCAAGGTCTTCGAGGAGGAGCGGGAACTGACGGTGATGCTGTTGGTCGATGTCAGCGGCAGCCGCAATTTCGGTACGCAGACGCAGACCAAGCGCGATATGATGGCAGAGGTGGCGGCAACGCTCGCTTTCTCCACCATCGAGAACAACGATAAGGTGGGTGTCATCTTCTTCTCGGACAAGATAGAGAAATATATCCCCGCCAAGAAAGGTAAGTCGCATGTGCTGCATATCATCCGCGAACTGCTCTCTTTCGAGCCGACCTCTACGGGGACGGACATCAACGGGGCACTGCACTATTTCGCCAATGCGCAGAAGCGTCGCTGCACGGCGTTCCTGATTAGCGACTGCCAAGACCCTGCGTTTGCTGCCCTGCCCGATAAGAAGATCGGTGCGACGCCGATAGTCATCGCCTCGCACAAGCACGACCTGAGCGTGATACAAATCTACGACCGCCGTGATGCCGAGTTGCCCGATATGGGGCTGCTCAAGTTGCGGGACGCCGAGACGGACGAGCGTATATGGGTGGATACGGCATTGCGCAGCGTGCGGGACAGTTACGCCGCCGCATGGCGCACGCAGCAGGACAACCTGCAGACGCTCTACGCCAAGACGGGTATCAATTCCATTTCCATTCGCACCGACGAGGACTATGTGCGGGCGCTGATGCGGCTGTTCAAGACGCCCAATTAGACTCTTCTGCTGGAGTATCCGGAGAATCCGGAATAAACCAGCCCTCATTCATAATTCATAATTCGTAATTCTTAATTAGAAAAGATGTTTTTCTTATTGGCGATAGTAGTTTCAGCCGCCATTGATTCGACGACGCTTTTTATCGGTGACCAAACCGATATGCACCTCACCGCTACGCTTGGCGCAGGGGAGCAGGTGGCGTTGCCTCAGTACGGCGAGACGCTGATTCCGGAGATAGAGATTGTCCGCCGCACCCCGGTAGATACGGCTTCGTTGGGCGACGGGCGGGTGCAGGTGAGCCAAACACTGACGCTCACTTCGTTCAAAGACTCGCTTTTCTATATTGCCCCGCAGGCGTTCGTGGCGGACGGTGACACCGTGTGGTCAGAGCCGCTGTCGCTCAATGTGGTGCAGCCTTTCGAGGTGGATACGGCATTGGCGATTACGGATATTAAGGACATACAGAAAGCCCCGATTTGGTGGTGGGGTATATTCCGTTGGGTGTTGTCGGGGTTGGGTATTGTCCTGCTCGGCGTTGGAATTTTCTTCTTGGTTCGCTATATTTTGCGCCACCGAAAAGGCTATATTCCCGAACCACTCCCGAAGCAACTCCGTCCCGCCGAGGAGGTTGCCCTCGAGAAATTGGATGAAATCAAAGCCGAGAAGATATGGCAAGACGGTAAGGTCAAGGAGTATCACACGGAGTTGACCGATGTCATCCGCGAGTATATCTCCCGCCGCTACGAGGTGTCGAGCACAGAGAAGACGAGCGACGAGACACTCTCCGCCCTCAAACCGCTGATGAAGGACAAGAAAGACCTCTTCGAGCGCCTTCGCCGGATGCTGTCGCTCGCCGACTTAGTCAAGTTCGCCAAGTGGACTGCCACACCGGAGGAGAACGAGAACGCCCTACGCACCGCCTACGATTTTGTTGCGGAAACCACCCCTTCGCCCGAAGCAGGACCGAAGCAAGACGCTGCAAACCCGCAGGCTTCGCCTGACAGCGCCAAAGCCGCAACCTCATCTACCCCCACTTCATCCGCCTCCACTCCCAATTCCGCCTCCTCTACCCCTAATTCCGCCGCTTCTACCCCCCGAGAAAACCTCTAATAACGCATAACCATGACTTTTGCAAGTCCAGCATATTTATTTCTCTTGCTCCTGCTTGTGCCGGTCGTAGGTTGGTATATCTACGAGTTGCACAAGTCCGATGCCAGCCTTCGGATAGCCAATGGGGCAACCCTTCGCCGCCAGCCTAAGTCCGTGCGGGTCTATCTGTTGCACCTGCCTTTTGTGCTGCGTGTGGCGGCTATCACGCTGCTCTCTGTGGCGTTGGCACGCCCGCAACTGACCAACCGTTGGTCGTCTGAGTCTACGGAGGGTATTGACATTATGATGGCGCTTGATATTTCAGGCACCATGCAGGCGGAGGACTTGAAGCCCAACCGTCTCGAGGCTGCCAAACAGGTAGCGTCCGACTTTGTTATCGCCCGCCCCAACGACCAAATCGGCTTGGTGGTCTTCGCCGGCGAGAGTTTTACGCAGTGCCCGCTCACAACCGACCACGCCGTGCTGATTAACCTCTTCCAATCTGTCAAGTTTGGTATGATAGAGGACGGCACGGCGATAGGCTTGGGTTTGGCGAACGCCGTTAATCGTATGAAGGACTCCGCTACCAAGTCAAAGGTGATTATTCTCCTCACCGATGGCTCGAACAACCGTGGCGATATCGACCCGCAGACGGCGGCAGAGATAGCCAAGACCTACGGCATCCGTGTCTATGCTATTGGTGTCGGCTCGCACGGACAGGCGCGTGTGCCGGTGCAGACACCTGTGGGGGTACAGTACATGATGATGGACAGCGAATTCGACGAATCGACCCTGCAGCGCATTGCCTCCACCACGGGTGGGCAGTATTTCCGTGCTACGGACAACACCAGCCTGAAATCTATCTACGAGCAGATAGATCAACTCGAGAAGACCAAACTGCGTGTGCGTGAGTACTCCAAGCATACCGACATCTTTGCGCCGTTCCTCGTGTCAGCCTTGCTCTGCTTGCTTTTGGAAATCCTACTTCGTTATTTTGTCCTCCGCACCGTAACGAACTGATAGGGAAGATTGGAAATGTGTAAATTAGGCAATGTGTAAATTATCTATTCATTTACAAATTTACATATTTACGAATTTACAAATTGATAAGGAAATTCATAATTAGAAACCATGTTTCGTTTTGCAAATATAGATATGTTGTGGTTGCTGCTGGCAGTGCCGGTGCTGATAGGTGCGTTTGTTGCCTATACACGCCGCAAGCGCCGTCAGTTGCGTGCTTTTGGCGACCCTGAGTTGGTGGCGGAACTGATGCCCAATGCATCTCGTGTGCGCCCCGCCGTCAAGTTTTCTATTTTGATGCTTGCCCTAGTGCTGCTTATCTTTGCCGCTGCACGCCCGCAGTACGGTCAGCGTGAGAAGACGGTTAAGCGGCAGGGTATCGAGGCGATGATAGCCCTTGATATTTCTAACTCTATGTTGGCAGAGGATGTCGCCCCGAGCCGTTTGGACAAGTCCAAGCAAATGTTGGGCAAACTCATCGACCAGATGGTGGACGACAAGGTCGGTTTGGTCGTTTTCGCAGGCGAGGCATACACTCAGTTGCCTATCACTTGCGACTATGTGTCCGCCAAGATGTTTCTCAATACCATCGACCCTTCCCTTATCAAGACCCAAGGTACAGCCATCGGCGCAGCTTTGAGTACTGCTATCCGCTCCTTTGGTAGTGAGGAGTCCGATGCCAGTCGTGCCATCGTGCTGATTACCGATGGTGAGAACCACGAGGACGATGCCGTAGCGGTTGCCACGCGTGCCAAGGAGATGGGTATTAAAATTATTGTCATCGGCGTCGGCAAGCCTGAGGGTTCGCCTATTCCTTTGCCCGGCACGAACAACTACCGCAAAGACCGTCAGGGTAATGTGGTCGTCAGCCGCCTCAACGAGGATATGTGCCGCGAGATAGCCCAGGCAGGCAACGGTATGTATGTGCGCTGCGACAACACCAATACGGCGCTGCGTGCGGTTGAGAAAGAACTCAATCAGTTGGCAACCAGCGAGATAGAGACCAAGGTGTATACTGAATACAACGAGCAGTTCCAGTCTTTTGCGTTGGTGGCACTGCTGCTGTTGGTGATCGATTTCTTTATATTCAACCGCAAGAACAAATCCCTCACCCGTCTGGATATCTTCAACGAGGCGAAGGCAAATGCTAATTAAGAATTACGAATTATGAATTAGGGATGTGGCTATGAAGCGTACAATTCTTATACTATTCAGTGTCGTCGGGCTGCTTGCCGGTGCCTATGCGCAGCAAGAAGCACCCGATGTGCGCAAGGGCAACAAGCAATACCAGAAGCAGGACTATACCGCCGCCGAGGTAGACTATCGCCGTGGGCTGGAGAAAAACCCGAACTCTTTTGAGGGTCATTATAATTTAGGCAATGCCCTTTTTAAGCAGGACAAGTACCCGGAGGCGCAAGCCGAGTGGCAAAAGGCTGCGCAACTGATTGACAGTCAGGACAAACAGCAGCAGTTGAGCGAGAGTTACCACAATCTTGGTAACGCCTATTTTGCCCAGCAGCAGTACGATAAGGCGGTCGCTGCTTACAAGGAGTCCCTGCGCAACAATCCAAAGGACAACGATACTCGCTACAATTTGGTCAAGGCCATGCAGATGTTGCAGCAACAGCAACAACAGCAGCAAAATCAGGATCAGAACAAAGACCAAAACCAGCAGCAACAGGAACAGCAGCAACAGCAAAACCAAGACCAACAGAACCAAGACCAAAATAAGGACGAGCAGAATCAGCAGGATCAGCAAGACCAACAGCAGGAGCAGCAACAGCAAGAGGAGCAGGATGACTCCAAGATGGACAAGGAAACGGCAGAGCAGATCTTGCAGGCCTTAGAGCAGGACGAGCAGGAGACGCAAGAGAAACTGCAACGCACGCAGGGTCAGAAGCGTCGTGTGGAGAAAGACTGGTAGGAAGAAATAATTTGTAAATTTGTAAATTCTGTTGCAATTTACAAACTTACAAATTTACAAATTTACAAATTGAATAACGATGAAGCGAATAACAACGATAATGAGTTTTGTGCTATGCCTTGTGTGCATGGCGAGTAGTGCTGCGTGGGCGGACGATGTGGTGTTCCGAGCCTCTGCCCCCTCGCAGGTCATAGTGGGGCGTCCGTTCCAGTTGACCTATTCGGTCAATCAGCGCAGCAAGGACTTGCAGATAGCCGAGATTACCGATTTTGATGTCCTCGCAGGGCCCTATCAGTCCACTTCTTCTTCCACTTCGTTTGTCAATGGCAAGCGAACTTCTTCGTTTCAGCAGACCTATACCTATACGCTCATGGCGCAGCGTGAGGGTACATTCACTATCGCTCCCGCCAGCATCCGTGTCAGCGGCGATACCTATACCTCTAATGGCGTGCGTATCACGGTCTTGCCGGAGGACGAGCAGCCGCAACAGTCGCAACAGTCGCAGCAGCCTTCCCGCCAAGCCAATACCCAGTCGTCGCAGCAGTCGTCGAGCAACAGCGGCACGGTTAGCAGCGAGAACCTTTTTATCCGCACCATTGTCAGCAAGACCCGTGTGCATGAGCAGGAGGCTATCCTCTTGAGTTACAAACTCTATTTTGCGGGCGTCGATGTGGCGCAGTTCACCAACAATACCAAGATTCCTGAGTTCACGGGCTTCCTCAAACAAGACCTTGAGCAGGGTGAGATACAGACCGAGTTGGAGCATTACAACGGCCGCAACTACCAGACGGCGACGCTCTACCGCACTTTGCTCTACCCGCAGCATTCGGGCGATATTCAAATTGACCCTGCTACATTCGAGGCGGTCTTGCGTGTGCAGACCCGTGCGCAGGTTCGCAGCATTTTCGACGATTTCTTTGGCACCTATACCAATGTCACGCGGGCTATCAAGGCGCCGGGGGGTACCATTCATGTCGAGTCCCTCCCGTCGGGTAAGCCCGCAGGCTTCTCCGGTGGAGTGGGGCAGTTCACGCTCTCGCCCTCTATCTCGCAGACCGAGGTGGAGACCAACGATGCCGTGACCATTCGCCTCGACATCTCCGGTACGGGCAATATGAAACTGCTCAAGACCCCGTCGGTGGATTGGCCGGAGGGCTTCGAGCCGTACGACCCCAAGGTGACCAACAATTTCAAGACCACCGCAGCGGGCGTCAGCGGTACTAAATCCATTGAGTATCTGGCCATTCCCCGTGCGTCGGGCGACTACACCGTGCCGTCGGTGGCTTTCTCCTACTTTGATACTGAGAGCGATACCTACAAAACCCTTACCACTCCCGAATATACAATTCATGTCAAGAAAGGTGCCGGCGACTCTGCGGCTGCCAGTGCCCCGACCAACTATGTTAACAAGGAGGATATCAAGCAGTTAGGTTCTGATATTCGCTATATTCATACCAACACTTCTTCGCTCACGCCTGCCCGTCCGGCGCTTGTGGCGTATGGCAGTCTTACTTTCTGGTTGCTCTACCTTGTGCCGCTGGCGATAGCCGTCCTGCTGTTCGTGGTCTTCCGCAAGCAGATTCGGGAGAATGCCGACACCACTCGTGTGCGTTACAAGCGTGCCAACAAGGTGGCGCAGAAACGCCTCCGTGCTGCGGATAAGTTGCTGCAAGAGAATAAGAAAGAGGCGTTCTACGAGGAAATCGAGCGAGCCGCCAAACAGTATCTGAGCGACCGCCTGAGTATCCCGACCGCAGACCTCAATAAGGACAATATCGCTTCTATTCTGCGTAGTAAGGGGGTAGCCGACACGCTGGTCAACGAGGTCATCGAGGTGCTTTCGACGGCGGAGTTTGCCCGCTATGCGCCTTCCACTGACCATGCTATGGCAGACCTCTATAAGGCCACCGCCCAACTTATCGACCATTTGGAGAACGAAAAACTCTAAACTTCTCTAATCTCTCAACTCTCAACCCTCAACTAAAAAAACTGCACTCAACACTAAACACTCAACACTCAACTATAAAAAGGTCTCATGAAAAGAATACTATATTGTATAATTGGGCTGCTTGTTGCTGGTTTTGCCGCCGCACAAGATAACGCATCCTTTGCTGCATGGCAGGCGGGCAACGAGCAGTATGCAGCGGGCAACTATGCCGACGCGGTGCAATGCTATGAGAATTCCCTTACCACTGCCGAAGGTACGCTGAGTAAGGACTATGCCGTGGTCTATTACAACCTCGGTAACGCCTATTTTAAGCAGAACGAGTTGGCGCAATCCATCCTTGCTTACGAGCGTGCGTTGCGCTTGCGTCCCGCCTATTCCGACGCCCGCCACAACCTGGCGTTTGCTCAGTCCCGTATCACGGACAATATCGCCGACACGCAGTCTTTCTTCATCGGCAATTGGGCAAAAGCCCTTCGCAACAGCCTAACCGAGCAAGTCTGGATGTGGCTCTCTGTGGTGTCTTTTGTCGTTACGCTGATAGGGCTGCTGCTTTTCTTGTTGAGCCGCACGGTCTGGCTGCGTAAGACGGCGTTCTATACGGCGTGCGTGCTGCTCGTGGTGTCGATAGCGAGCGGGGTCAATGCCGGCTCTCTGCACCATCGCGACTCGGTTCGCGCCGAGGCGATTATCACGCAGGGCATTGTCAATGTCAAGTCCTCGCCCGACCGTTCGGGTACCGATTTGTTCACCATCCATGAGGGCACCAAGGTTACTATTGTCGAGACGCTTGGCGAGTGGGGCAATATCCGTGTGGGCAACAATCAAGGCTGGCTCCGCCTTTCTAATCTCGAGCGTATTTAGATGACTTCTCCGTCTTTGTTTGCCGATACTGTCTGCGCTGTATCCACGCCCGCAGGGTCTGGTGGTATAGCCGTGGTGCGTGTCAGTGGCGCACAGGCTATCGCCATTGTCGATACGCTCTTTCGGGGCAAGCACCCGCTCGCCGAGGCACGCTCCCATACGGCACATCTGGGCGAGATAGTCGCCGGTGGAGAGGTTCTTGATGAGGTCTTGGCTACGGTCTTTCGTGCCCCGCATTCGTTTACGGGCGAGGAGGTGGTCGAACTCAGTTGCCATGGTAGCCTTTATATCCAACAATCGCTTGTCCAAGCCCTTATCGATGCGGGTTGCCGCGCAGCGCGCGCGGGCGAGTTTACGCAGCGTGCGTTCCTTAACGGCAAGATGGACTTGACCGAAGCCGAGGCGGTGGCAGACCTGATTGCTTCCCGTTCCAAGGCAGAGAAAGACCTGGCACTCAGCCAATTGCGGGGCAGTGTGTCCGGTCGCCTTGCCGCGCTTCGTGAGCAACTGCTGCATTTCACTTCGTTAGTCGAACTCGAACTTGACTTCGCCGACCACGAGGAACTCGAGTTTGCCGACCGTACGGCGCTCTGTGCGTTGGCGGATGAGGTGGCGGCGGCGCTCCAACGCCTTACCGATTCGTTCCGCACGGGCAATGCCATACGCAATGGTATCCCCGTGGCGATAGTGGGTGCGCCTAATGCGGGCAAGTCTACGCTGCTCAATGCCTTGTTGGGCGAGGAGCGGGCGATAGTCAGCGACATCCGCGGCACTACGCGCGACACGGTCGAGGACACGCTGCTTGTCGAGGGTGTGCTTTTCCGATTGATTGATACGGCGGGTATCCGCGAGACGGCGGACAGCCTCGAGCGGATGGGTATTGAGCGCAGTCGCCGTGCGGTGGCGGGTGCGCAGGTGGTGGTCGAGGTGGTGGACGCCACCGATCCGCAGCCTACCGACTTTGGGTGCAGTGTGGCGGACAAGACGGTTCTGCGTGTGTGGAACAAAGCCGACCTGTGCTCTTCGGTGCCTTCGGGTGACTATATCCCCTTGTCTGCCAAGTCGGGCGAGGTCGAGCCGCTGCGTCGTGCGCTGGCAGCCACGGCGGCGACATGGCTTCATGCCGATACGGTCACTATCAGCAACGCTCGCCATTACGAGGCACTTTGCCGTGCGTTGCAGTCTATCCGTGCGGTGCAGCAGGGGTTGCGCGACCATGTCTCGGGTGAGTTCTTGAGTATGGACTTGCAGGACTGCCTGACGGCTTTGGGCGAAATCACGGGTCAAATCACTTCCGACGAGGTGCTGCACAATATCTTCCGCCATTTTTGTATTGGCAAGTAGCCCGCCGCCCCGTTCCCCTATCGATCCCTCTTCGTTTTCTTCCCTATCTTTCCCCGCCGGCCTCCACTGAGCCACAAGGTTCAGCACCCTATCCCACAAGGTTCAGTGCCTAATGCCGAGCGGTTCCATGCCTTGTATCATGCGATAAAGCCCCCGATCCCACAAGGTTCAGTATCCTATACCATACAATACAGTCCCCTATCTCATAAAGTTCTCCATCCGATCCCACAAGGTTCAGCACCCTATGCCATACGATACAGTGTCCTGTGTCGTACGGTTCCGTGTTCTATGTCCTACCCGCCAACTCCTGTATACTTACGAAAAAAGTCCTTGCAAGTATCGAAAACTTTCCGTACCTTTGCCGCGTCTTTTTCGAGACCGGCGTATAGGATAACCGATACATAACCGACACATAACCGATACATATGAATACTTTCTCAATACTTTGAAGCAATGGCGAAGATACTTCTAACGGATCCTGTAGCGGCATTGAGTGGCCGTGCAGGTGCAGACGACAAGGTCGTTTTTCGTACTCGAAACGGGCGCACGCACGCCTATGTGATTAAACATCCGAACCCCAATCCTCCTTCCGAGACGCAGAAAAAGAACTCTTCTCGTTTTGGTGCGGTGGCGCAGCAGGTTCGGGCGGAGATGTCGGATGCGGTTCGTCGCGCCTATTGGGAGCAGGAGTTTGCGGCGTATACGAAGCGTTATAATCCCCCGTCCCGTCGTCCTTTGTCGTCTAACGACATACCCGCCTACACTTCTCGCCGCAAGCCCCCGATCACGACCCTTTACGGCTATATTTTCCACACTCTCTACTCCAATTCCTAATTCCTAATTCCTAATTCCTAATTGAATAAATTCCTAATTAAAATGAAGTCTAATTTAGTAGCGTCTAAGTCGAAGTTGTTTGCGGTGCGTATTATTCGTCTTTATCAGTATATGGTTCAGAGCAAGCAGGAGTTTGTTTTGTCGAAGCAGTTATTGCGCAGTGGTACTAGTATTGGTGCGAACATTGCGGAGGCGTTATGTGGGGTTAGCAAGAAGGATTTTTTGTCTAAGTTGCATATAGCGTTTAAGGAGTGTGTAGAGACGCAGTATTGGTTGGAGTTGTTGGTGTCTACGGATTATTTGTCGGAGCAGGAGTTTCAGTCGATTAATGATGATTGTGTGGAGTTGCGCAAGTTGTTAAGCAGTATCACGAAGACGACCGCCGAGAATCTAAAAGCCAATTCCTAATTCCAAATTGAATAAAATTCCTAATTCCTAATTCCTAATTCCTAATTCCTAATTGTAATAATGTCAACTATTGATCCTTCTTTTCCTATTTCTTCTATTTCGGGTCGTTATTCTGTTGCGGATCGGGTTCATGCCCGTGCCAATCGTACTACGGGCAAGACCTATGGAGTGGCGTTGACCCGTCCTAATTCCCAGTCTTGCCCCACGCCTGCCCAACAGCAGTCGCGTGAGGTTTTCCGTGCTACGTGGCAGCGGGTAGACGCTATTCTTGCAGTCCCCGAGGCTCGCACTTATTATACGGCTTTGTGGCACGCGCATACCTCCGCTTGCCGCCACCACCGTCCTCTTTCCCAATTCGCCATAGATACTCTCTCTTCCCTCATTCCCAATTCCCAATTGCCAACCAATTCCTCATTGTATAAGGATTCCTCATCTCTAATTCCTAATTCCTCATTGTTCAACTCCCGTCGTGCGCCATTTTCGACTCCCCGCACGCTTCTTTTCTATCTTCTCTATCGTTCCTAACACCCCATCTCTCCCCCTCCTACACACACGACTCCCCCCAAAAAAAAACGCCCCAAAAAAAGAGAAGGAGCAAGCCCCTCCCCCTGTAATCCGTTATGTCCCAAGTGAGCCGCAGGCTCATTCCCTAATTCCCTGCAACTATATCAACTAGATTACCTATATCAACTAGACCATATAGATAAAAACTATATCAACTAGAATATCTAGATAATCTAGAAAAAAAACCAACCCACACAATACACATACAAATTACAACCACAGCGCGCGAAGAATAGCAACCATAACTCAACCACACAAGAAAAAAAATAGAAAAAAGCATTTTATACGATAGATTATTTGCTTATATCAAAAAATACCTATATCTTTGCAACCGAAATTAAAACACAATACTATGGCGTTTCAATTTATACAACTAAACAACTGCAATGTAAACTTGCGTTGTACGATTCAATCTACGGGGAAGTTGGGCTTCACATCCGCCACGGCAAAGGCGTTGCATTTGGGGGAGAATATGTGGGTGAAGTTTGCTCAAGATACGGAAGACACATCTATATTATATATGGTGTTTGTGTCGGAGAAAACGGACGATTCGTTTGAGGTAACCAAGTCGGGTAATTATTATACGCTCCACACGCGTGGTTTGTTTGAAATGTTGGAATACGATTATAAGAATAAGACGATTATTTTTGATATGGCGCGTGCAACGAATTTGGACGATACTGCAAAGGGACAAGTATATAAAATGAAACGACGCGTAATAGAAAAACGCACCAAAACGCAACCGGAATAAAACGAATGCGTATTTAGAAAGAAGCAATAAGTAAAAATATAACTAAATATGAAGGATAAGGACAAAAACAAAAAGTCCTATCGTAGTAAATAAACTAAGATAGGACAAAGATAGTACTCAAACGACATTCCTTTCGCAGCCTGAGAAACTTTAGAGAGGGAAACGCGTTGCCGATACCATCTATGGGAAATAGTGTGCAAAGATACACCAATTTTCCTGTTTGGGCAAAAAAAAATGGCTTTCACGCAAGTTTTTGTACTATATTGTGCGATAATTAACAACAAATAACGACAAAAACCATGCAGTTATGTCTACATATAACCATTTTATCAATGCCCCAATGCATTCTCTTTCCCCATATCAGATAGATTCCGTTCCTACGGTTTTGCTGCCTTTCCATGAGGCGGTTCGTGCTACTGCGTCAATACCCCACGCCGCAGTCCATTTCTTCATTGCCGACCGCTATTTCTTGCCGCTATTCCGTTGCCCCGACTGCTATGTAGAGTCCTTGCGCCGCTATTCCTATGTCATTATGCCCGATGTGTCGCAGTATCGAGATTACTCGGAGGAGGTGCGTTTCAATAATCATTGCCGAAATCTAACCATGGGAGCCTATTTGCAATCCGTTGGCATTATTGTTATTGCTAATGTTACTTGGTCGCTTCCGGTTAGTTATGATTATGCTTTTGAGGGGCTGCCATGTCATACTACTATTGCTATCAATAGCAATGGTGCCAATGCGGATGGGTACACTCGTTTCCTTTGGTTGCAGGGGTATCATAAAGCCATAGAGCAGCTCAGCCCGACACATATCCTTCGTTATGGCAGTCCTGTACCCGGTGAACGCACCGATATTTCCACTTACTATCCTAATCCGTATATTGCCCGCCTGCGTGAACTCCCCCGCAAGCATAAAATGCCAACTCAAACAAACGATATTTGGCAAACCACTATAGATTTTGATTAACTCATTAATACATATAGAATTATGAATACAGACAACAACCCGGCATTGGATAATGCCAACGACCCTGTTATAGGTCGCGACCTCTTGGGCAACCCGTTCAATAAGAAGTACCCGCCCGACACTGTGAAGTATGGTACTCATTACGATGGTTATTCGACCTATAACCGCGAAGTCTTCTTTCTTGATTTTGCTATCGAAGGGTACGATGTTCTGTTTGCCTACAATGGAAAGAATTATCTTGTTCAGCGTTGGGTAGATGGTGCGGCGCAACTTGACCCCGTTTCGCACCAACTTATCAACCTTTTTGATAATGCCAATGTCTTGGTCGAGCAACTCGATATCGAAGGTAAGAAACTTATTGACCGTATGGATGAAATACAAATCGTAGAACTATTATAACTCTATCTGACGCTTATGGGAGCAAATGGTACGCATTCGTCGAATGCACTCTCCTCGGAGGAGAATAGAAAATACTGGACTGTCGGAACTATCTCTGAGAATATCAAAGTTCTCGTACAGAAAGACAGAAACCGCCATGGCAAACTGCCGGAAGAAAGTCATACCCCGAATCGTGTCTATGTTTCTTTCTTGACAGATGGAAGTGATGTGAAAGAGATTGCGCAGTATGGCGCGGATTGTAAAAAGATGTACGCTATTCATACGGGCAACCACAAAGGTATCTCGCCCCATTATCATATAACTATTAATCTATGTGCGTAATGTAGGAACTAATTAACTCGGTCTAACCCACCTAAACTATGACATATATAATAATGAAAAAACTGTAACTGCCTATGCTTGTATAATTGCCCTCGCAGCCACGCGCTGCCCATAGGGAACATGCCGGGGAGCGCATGTTTGACCTCGCCCCCAAAATCTTTTATTTAACGGCTATCGAAGAAGCAATTTGTATAAGGTATTAGATAGAATAATTTGAGGTATAGTTTAGAATAGTAAGGAATTCCTACACCTTAACGACGAAAATATATATAGATAAACCGATAACCCACTATCGAAGATTTTATACATTGTGTTTTCGAAGCCCATCCAATTCACTTTCCCCTCGGGTGTGCTAAGGGGACATACCGAAAAATTTGCCATGGTATGCTATATCACACCCCAAAACTACTATGAGTTTGATGGATCTTATGACGCATTTTGATGCTTCTCATGGGAAATATGCTCGCACAGATAAGGTGTACACGCGTGTACGCAAGTTCGACAACCGCACGATAGGCGTAGCCTTGAAGCATCCGGTTACCAACGACCCGCCATCGGCGAGTCAGGAGGCGGCGCAGGACAAGTTCAAGTTGGTGCAAGCCAAGGTGAATACGGCTATGGCAGACCCGGCGCAGCGTGCTGCCTATATTCTGAAGTGGAAGTCGCAGCATAAGTACACGACGCTTCGCAGTTATATCTTTGCCCAACTTTACGACGAAGAGACTGCCTAATCGGTCGACCTCGGATTGCAGAACCGAGGGGTCTATCCCCTCGGTTCTGCAATCCCCTCCTCTGGAGGGGGTAGGGGAAGGTACAATTCCTAATTCCTAATTAAATAATTGAAGAAATGGCTCGTGTAACGTATATTGATCCTATCGCCACGCTGAGCGGTAAGATTGTTAAGCGTCATAAGACGATTTATATGGTGCGTCAGGCGGCTACGGCTAATGCGAAGATGTTGGAGAATCCGTGTTTCACTACCTCGTTGGGTAAGCGGAGCACGGAGCCTTCGGCGGCGGAGCAGGAGCAGCGCAAGCGTTTTGGTGCTATTTGCAAAGCGACTTTGGTTCGTATGCAAGACTCGTCGCAGTCGGTAGCCGATGCGCTTGCGTTCAGGTCGCAGCGTGAGTATACCACGCTTCGTCAGTATGTCTGGCACCAAGTCGAGAAAGAAATATCCTAATGCCTTATTAGGGTATGTCGTACTATCTTTCCCAACAAGGAAATATAGTAACAACTCTTTTGCGCCCCAAAGCCCACTGCTTTGGGGCGCATTTTCTACCAGCCCTTGTAAGACAAATCCCTGTAAGCCGCCGTCCCAACCCCAAATACCCCCCCCAAAAAAAAAATAACACCACCAAAGCCCCTCTGCTCCCACAAAAAAATGCCCCGCAACTTGATTTCCCGGAAAATCCGGTCCTCAACACATACGCATTATGCATAATCTTACAATTATACGCTAAAATCCAGTATATTAAAACAAAAAATGCAATAAAAATACAATTTCTCTTGCGTATGTCTATTAAAAGCCGTATCTTTGCAACGCTTATTTGATATTAAAGTGTATATTTATTCATTTTATATGCATTTATTATTCATAATAAGCCCCTGTAATCATATAGACAAGCGATTGATAAATAGTAGTATTTTTAAGGTATTAGAATTTTAAACTCATATAGGTATTAACTTAAACACAAGTAAGGTATGAAGAAAATTTCCTCTCTTTTGTTGGCGTTGTGCGTCTTTTGCGCTGCTTTCGCCGAAGTTACTCCGCTCGATGTAGCGGAATTGGTTGCACCGAAGAGTGCTACATTGCAGAAATTGGCTCCTGCTAAGTCTCTTAAGAAAGACACAGAGAAAGTCGCTGCGCTCCAGGCACAGGCTAAGAAAGCCGGCAAGAAGAAACTCTCTTTCGCGCCGGCTACTAAGACCACTGTTGCCGAATCCCCTGTTACTATCTCGGGCGACCTCGAGGTGGTAAAATACGATGGTGAGTTCTATTATATCATCGACACCGATGAGTATAAAGTTATGTTGGACATCTACTCGGAGTCGATGGCAGGTACTTTTACGGAGGAGGACCTTCTCTCGTGGTATTCGGGTGTGAAGAACAAAGAGACCTATGAAACTTATGCTATCACCACCGCCTCCATTACGATTACTTCGGATGCTGTAGCGGGTACCACTCTTACGGCTACTTTGCTCTGTGAAGACAGCGTTACCTACAAGGTGACGGGCTATAAAGAACCGCTGCCCGTAGCCAAGGATACGGTTAAGTTGTCGTTCCCCGATGCTTCGTTCTATAACGGCAAGACGGTAGCCCAGTTCTATGCACGCGATCTCTTCCCCGCTGTATCTGCAGACAGCATCTACGCTACGATAGTCCTTTCCCGTACAGAGGAGGATATCACGGGCGTATACGATGACAATTCGGTTTATTCTACAGGTTGCTATGTAGCATATTTCGGTACGGATACCACCATTGTCGACTATTTGGAAGACCAAATCAGTGTGGTTGTTTCCGCAGCAGATGGTAAATATACCTGCCAAGCCGAGTTGCTGGGTGCGGATACTATCTGCTATCAACTTACTTTCGTTACCGATGTGCCGGAGCCTGTTAAGCCGAAGAAATATGTAGACATTGTTGCGCACAACTTGGAGGTAACGGATATGTCAAGTTTCTTTGGTATGGTTATGTTCGAAGCAAGCAACGATGAGTACGAGGTGTATTTCGGCGTCTATACCGATTCCCTCTATGGTACTTTCGGTACCTACGACCTCTCCGATTATTCGTACATTATCCACGGTAATGATACTCTTTCTGTATTGACGGCAGAGTTGCAATTCGAGAACTACTTTGGTCAGGATATGTTGGGAGCAACGATTGTTGCAAGCGACACCATTGGGTACTTTGTTATGTGCGATTGGGTGGCTCCCGAGGCAAAAGACACCGTGAAGATTGATTTCACCGAGCAGGGTGCCGGTCAGTACTACATCAACGATGGCGACCTCTATCTTTATAACGACAACAGCAAGTACATTGTTGCACTCGACATCTATGTGGATTCCATCGGTGGCGAGTACACTGCGGACGACCTCTATTCTTGGTACTCG
Organism: Azospirillum sp. CAG:239; assembly: GCA_963619585.1. Classification (GTDB taxonomy): domain Bacteria; phylum Bacteroidota; class Bacteroidia; order Bacteroidales; family Paludibacteraceae; genus Colicola. The sequence continues at coordinate 3,255 of CAVEXR010000008.1, read as the reverse complement.
TTGGTAGGTGTTATCAACGATGCAGATACCACACTCTATGAACTGCTGACCGCCGACATCAAACTCATTGATAAGGGCAATAACCTTTGCGCCGTAGAGGCTACTCTCTTGGCTTCGGATACCATCTGCTATCAGATTACCTCGTCCTATGTATGGGAGACGAAGAAGACGGGTATGGACTACGACGCACAGTCGGGCGAACTGACGCGTACTTTCACGGGTGCAGACTCCACGGTTATTAAGTACTACGACGAAGACAATGTCATTACTTTCCTGTCCCGTAGCAAGGCGAACTCCGACGAGGTGTACCTCGAGTTCTTCTTGGAGGAGGGCGTTACCACACTTCCCGCAGGTACCTATACGATAGACAAGTCCGAGCAGCCCAATACCGTTTATGCGAGTGATGGTGTCGATTACGAGGGCTATCTCTATCCTTCTTTCTATGCGACCTTCAATTCTGCTACGGGGTCTGTTACTACGCCGCTCTACTTCCTCGAGGAGGGTACGGTTGTCGTAGAGTACAACGGCGAGAATCTGAAAATTACCATTGAAGCCCTCAACTCCTTCGATGTGCCAATACACATTGTTTACGACGCTTCGTTGACGGCAATAGAGAATACCACGAACAATGCTTCGGCTACCAAGTTTGTTCGCAACGGCAAACTTTATATCCAAACGGCAGAGCATCTCTACGATGCAGCCGGTACGCAACTGAAATAATTCATACCTATTTGAGTTAGTAAGGGATACCCCCGTTTGAGCAATCAAGCGGGGGTATCTTGATTGTTGTTTCGGGAGAAAATGCATACTGCGCTTGTATATTCGGAATAATATGCCTACCTTTGTACGCTTTTCGTGGGAATATACTGCATAGTTATGCAGCCATTCCCCATCCACTCCCACCATTTGATGCCTGCGAAAGTGGTAGTATCTGCAGAAAAAACAGTGTCTGCAAAAAAAACATAGTATCTGCAAAAATAGGGTATTTATTTGCGAGAATACAGTGTCTGCGGGAACGATATATAATTAATCATATAAATAGTCAATCATAAAGTAACAAAATAAGGTATGAAAAGATTTTCTTTCTTTTTGATGGCGTTGTGTGTACTTTGTACCGCCACCGCCCAAGTCAGTCCGTTCGAGGTGTCGGGTGGGGTCGCATCCGAAACGGTCGCAATCCGGAAAAACACCTATGGTACACAACTTGTCTCCTTTGCCGCGCAGCGCAAGGAAGCATTGTTGGCAGCCGCAGAAACTGTCGCTATCGATGGTTCGCTTACGGCAGAGTTAATCTCGGGATATGGTGACGAGCAAGAATGGTGGGTAGTCATTACTGCCGAGAACTATAAGGTGGAACTCGATATCTATGGTACGACGCTTGCAGGCACCTATACTCTGAACGATGTAGACCCCGACTTTTCGGTTATCACCGACTTGACCGGAGAGGAAGAGAAAACGATATACCTGTCTGCTCTCTCATTTACTATTACCGCAGATGCTGCTGCAGATACCATCGACCTTGTCGGCACGGCTACGGGTAGTGATGGCAAGACCTACAATATCCACGGGCATAAGAATGCATTGCCGCAGCCGAAGGATACCATTCGCCTTACATATAACGAGGCGGTATTGGTAGAGAGTAGCAGTGAGTTCCAACTCTATGGTGTTGAAGTATTCCCTGAAATCGGTAAGGATAGTGTCTATACGAAACTTTCGTTCAATAAGAGTGGAAAGAGTATTGTCGGCTCCTATGAGTATAAAGACCGTACTTCGTTGTATGCCAATTTTGTATCCTATCAGGGAAAAACCGTTCTCTCGTGGGAGAAACTGAATCTTACCGTTACTATCCGTAGCGGGCTGTATGTCTGCAAAGCAGAGTTATTTGGAACGGATTCTATTTTCTACGACATTACGCTCTATACCGATGCACCGGAACCATTGAAACCGAAGAAAATCGTCGATTTCTGGGCAACGAACTTGAATGTGGAAGACTACACAGAGTACCTTGGTGCAGCGATATTCGAGGCAAGCAATAGTGAGAATTATGCGCTCATCGGTGTTACTACCAACTCGCTCTACGGCTCTTATACGGAGGACAATCTGTCGCCCTATTCTGTGATTATTGCGGGTAAGGATACGCTCTCTATTTTGGAGGCAAAACTCACTTTCGAGAATTGGAACGACCAAGATATGTTCTTCGGTACAGTGATAGCGAGTGATACCGTGCAGTATAATCTCCTCTTCAACTGGGAAGCCCCCGCTGCGAAGGATACGGTCTCGATTGCCTTTGCGGCAGCGGGCGAAGGACTATATTCGGAGAACGATAGTAACCTTTTGCTCGTTAACGAAGACAAGCAGTATGAGTTTTCCCTCGACATCTATACCGACTCCGTAGGCGGTGCATTCACCGAGAAGAACCTCAACACCAACTCTTATATTCGTCTGCTTTCTACAGCAGACTCTACGGTCGTCTCGTTCTTGACGGCAGATGTCAAAATTACGGATACAGGTAATAACACCTGTTCTGTAGTCGCCAACCTCTTGGGATCCGATACGATATGGTACAAGGTTACCTCCTCCTTTGCTTATACGGTTAATAAGAAAATGAAGTATGATTCGGAGTCGGGAGAACTGAATCGTACTTTCACAGGTGCCGATGAGATTGCCATCGCCCCCGTCGAAGGTGTGAATGTCATCAATGTGCTGGTTCTCAGTCCGTCTGCTATGGATCTGATTTATGTGGACTTCTATGTTTCAGAGGGTGTTACCACGCTTCCTGCAGGGGTTTACCCTATCGACCACTCCAAATCTGCGAACACGGTGTATGCCTGCGATGGAGTGAAAAATAAGACTCTCGCCCCTTCGTTCTATGCGCATTTTACAGAGGACGGCAATATAACAACCCCGTTCTATTTCCTCGAGAGTGGCACTGTTACGGTGGAGTACAACGATGGAAATACGAAGATTACCATTGATGCCAAGAACTCGAACGATGTTCCGGTGAAGATTGTCTACGACGCTTCGCTTACCGCTCTCGACAACACCACCGAGGCTGTCTCTGCTACGAAGTACATCCGCAACGGCAAACTCTATATCGAAGCCGCCGGTCATATCTACGATGCAACAGGCGCATTGCTCCAATAAGCCGTACGCCCATATAATACGAAAGAGGCTGTCTAACAAGTTTTGGTTAGGCAGCCTCTTTTAGTGTTATGTTGGGGATGATGGAGAGTGGTTATTCCGGTTATAAAAAAA
>CAVEXR010000007.1:11961-79204 GCA_963619585.1 Azospirillum sp. CAG:239 | reverse complement strand
ACTGCGAAAGAACAAAGACTGCCTAACAACTTTGCATTGTTAGACAGCCTCTTTAATAAGCATCCCTTGTTACTGTTTCTTAGCCACCACGATGGTTACGGCGGTTACAATCAGCAGGATACCGATAATCGAACGGGTGGTAAGGTGTTCGCCGAAGACTAACACCCCGATCAGTACGGCGGTGATAGGCTCCATGGCACCCAAGATAGCCGTCTGTGTCGAGCCGATATACTGTATGGCGAGGGTGGTCAGTACGAGCGAAGCGGTAGTGGGTAGCAGTGCCGAACCGAGGCTATAGTCCCAGTGCGGCCCCGCAGGTGTGGCGATATGCCCTGTGCAAGCGAGTATCAGTGCAAGCAATACCGTGCCAAAGAGAATAACATAGAAAGTAACTTTTGCGGGTGCCAAGTGCGTGATATGTCCTTTGTTGATGAATACCAGATAGACTGCGTATGTCAGTGCCGATGCCAGCGAGAGTGCCAGCCCCTGCCAACTCATATGCACTTCCCCGTGTAGTTTGCAGAGTACGCCGATGCCTACCGACGCCAGTGCCAGACAGCCCCATACTACCCACGATACCCGCTCATGGAAGACACCCGCCATCAGCAGTGCCGTCATGATAGGGTAGACAAAAAGTATGGTGCTGGACAGCCCCGCATCCATGTAGTTGTACGACATATAGAGAAACAGCGACGAGAGTGCCATTAGGCTGCCTAAAACGACTAATTGCAACGCCTCGTCTTTCGATAGACGGAAGTCCGTACGCCCGCAGACCATCAGCAGGGCCAGCATAGGCAGGCTCAGTATGTAACGCCAGAAGATGACAGACAGCGAGTCCATGCCGTCTGCGAGCAGGGGAAGTGCAAAGAGCGGATTGAGTCCGTAGAGTGCGGCACCTATTATCCCCATTAGGTAGCCTAATGCTTTTGTTTGTTTCATATCGTTGTGCCAAAACGGCTGCAAAGGTACTGCCTTTTCCCGGATTGTGCAAGCCCTGCTGGCTATTCCCCAAGCCCCACACGATACGAGGTATGTTAATTGTTACTTGTTACTTGTTAATTGAATATACCAATTTGCGTATGTATAGAAAAAGTTGTACCTTTGCAGGCTGTATAAATGTTCAGACACTATGGTAGCCACGCTTTTTCAACATATCGGTGAATACTTTCTCCTCATGGGGAGAGTCTTCCGTCTGCCCGACCGACAACGCATGTTTTGGCGGCAGTATTCCCGTGAACTCGAGAAACAAGGTTTGCAATCCCTGCCGATTGTAGTCATTATTTCGGTATTTATTGGTGCTATTCTCACCATTCAGGCTAAGACCAACACCGAGAATCCCCTATTGCCGACCTATACCACCGGCCTGCTTACCCGCGAGACGCTGCTGCTTGAGTTCTCATCCACCATTCTCTGCCTTATCTTAGCGGGCAAGGTGGGCTCAAACATCGCCTCCGAGATAGGCACGATGCGCATTACCGAGCAGATAGATGCCATGGAGATCATGGGTGTCAACTCCGCCAATTACCTTATACTCCCCAAGATAGCCGCCTTTGTTACGATGATGCCCTTCCTTGTCATCATCTCTACCACTATTGGTCTGATAGGTGGCTGGGCAGTGGGTGCCTTTACGGACATCATCACCGTGCAGGACTATCTCGTGGGCGTGCAGTATGCCTTCAACCCTTATTATGTGTGGTACGGCATCATCAAAGCCCTCGTGTTCGCATTTATCATCACGAGCATGAGCAGTTATTACGGTTACTACGCTCACGGCGGCGCATTGGATGTAGGTCGCGCCAGCACCAATGCCGTCGTCAATTCCAATATCGTTATCTTGTTTGCAGACCTGCTGCTGACTAAGTTACTACTATAAACGGGAGGAACCAACTATGATAGAAGCAATCGATGTAGTAAAGAGTTTCGATGGCACAGTGGTGCTTGACCATGTGTCTGCCACCATGCAAGACGGCAAGGTGAATATGATTATCGGACAATCCGGATCGGGTAAGACGGTATTCATGAAGTCGCTTATCGGTCTGCACCCCATTGACTCCGGCCGTATCGAGTACGACGGCCGCAACCTGACGGACATGAAGGAGAAAGAGGTGCGTATGCTGCGCCGCGAGGTGGGCATGCTGTTTCAAGGCTCCGCTTTATTCGACTCCATGAGTGTGTTGGAAAATGTGCTCTATCCGTTGGAGATGTTCTCCGACAAGAGCCGAGAGGAGATGGAGGCACGCGCCCGTTTCTGCCTCGAGCGAGTGAATATAGCCGAACGGGCGTACGATCTAATGCCCAGCGAGATAAGCGGCGGTATGCAGAAGCGTGTCGCTATTGCCCGTGCCATTTCGATGAACCCCAAGTACCTCTTCTGCGACGAGCCGAACTCCGGTCTTGACCCGAAAACAAGTATCGTCATTGACCAACTGATTCACGAATTGACGGAGGAGTATGGTATTTGTACCATCATCAACTCCCACGATATGAACTCAATCATGGAGATAGGCGACAACATCCTGTTTTTGCGCAACGGCAAAAAGGAGTGGCAAGGCTCCCGCTTCGAGATTTTCGACACGGGCAACGAGGCGTTGGACGATTTTGTCTTTGCCAGCGACTTGTTCAAGAAGGTCAAAGCCGCCGAAAACCAAAGCAAAAAGCCCAATGCATAATGCACAAACATAACGTATAATGCACAAAGCAAAACGCACAATGTATAATGCACAATAAAAAGCGAAACGATATGAAAAAGATATTTTTCCTACTGCTAACCCTGTGCCTTACGACAGGATTTGCCGAAGCAGTGCCGAGGCAACGCGTGCCGGCCTATCGGGGTGTGATTGAGCGAGTGCAGCCTAACGGCGACACTTTGCTGACCTACCTGCGCGGTGACGAGCGCAAACATTGGATGATGACCGTAGATGGCTGGCAGATTGCCGAGAACCGCCGCGGACGCCTTTGCTATATGATGCGTAATCGTCACGGGGACGCCGTTGTCAGTCGCAAGACGGCACACAACGCCGCCGACCGCAAGCGCCACGAGCAACGCTGGCTCAACCGCTACGGCATTAAGAAAGACCTCTAACAACAATCACCAAGCAAGTTACAAGCGTAGGTAAACTACGGAAACGACATGAAACTAAAAAGAATACTACTAAGCCTCGCTGCCGTGATGACAGCAGGCGCACTCTTGGCAGTACCCGCACGCCGTGAGGGCGTCTGGCGCACGCAGGCAGACGGCACTCGCATTTGGGTCTGCCAGCATGGTGACGAGCAGTTCCATTGGCTCACAAACGCCCAAGGCGAATGGATAGCGCAACAAGCCGACGGAATGTACAAGACCGTGCCTGCCCTAAGCGACGAGCAGATTACCCTGCGCCGCTCGCAGAGCCGTTTCAACGCCCCTGCTGCCACGCAGACGGCTATTCCGCTCAATATCGCCCCTCGCGGCTTGATTATCTTGGTCAATTTCTCCGACAAGTCGTTTACCACCGACCGTGCCGAGATTGATAGTATGATACTCGGTCAGAACTATACCCGCCAATACTCCTATAGTTACTACAACGAGAGTTACCGTAAGGTGACGGTCAATGTGGATAGCAAGGGCTCTGCCACGCAGTACTTCCACGATGTGTCATACGGGCAGTATAGTCCCAAGTTCGATATCATAGGCCCCGTAACGCTCACCAAGGCATCCACTTACTACGGCAAGAATGTTACGAGTACCGGTGACGACTATGCCTACAAAATGGTCGAGGAAGCCACCCAATTGGCGTACGAGCAGTTCAATATCGATTGGTCGCTCTACGACAACGACGGCGACAAGACGGTCGATTTTGTCTATTTCCTCTATGCGGGCTATGGCGAAGCCGATGGCGGTGGCGACAATGTGATTTGGCCGCACAAAGGTTCGTTGGTAGACAACTGGGGCGTGTCGGATTATAAGGTAAACGGCTATTTCATTGATAACTACGCTTGCAGCAACGAGATTTCGTACCTGTCCCAACGCCACGACGGTATCGGTACGTTCTGCCACGAGTTCGGGCATGTGCTGGGTCTTCCCGACCTCTATGCCACCAACGGTAGCACGATACGCACGCTCCACGATTGGGACATTATGGACTATGGCTGCTACAACGAGGACGGCAACACTCCTTGTGCCTATTCGGGCTACGAGCGTTTCTTCTGTGGTTGGGCAAAGCCGCAGTTGCTGACCGACTCGGCATACTACGAACTCAAAGAACTAAATAGTAGCAACACCGTGCTGCTTATCTCCACCACCGACGAGCACAATCTTATCGGCAACGCCCCCGACCCTACTACTTTCTACCTGCTTGAGAATCGCCAGCAGGCGGGTTGGGACAAAGAGTTGGTTGGGCATGGACTGATGCTTACTAAGATACGCTACAACTACACGCTTTGGTTGAACAACAAGCCTAACAATAGTACCCTTACCATGGGCGTAGATATTATCGAGGCAAAGAAGAACACCAGCACCTCGAGCAATGCCGCCACCGATCTTTTCCCCGCCGGTGCTACTTCCTACACCATCGATGCGAACCACATTCTCTCGAACATCACGGAACAGGACGGCAAGATTTATTTCTCCTACAATGGCGGCACCCAAAAGCGTGAGACTGCTCTCGACCATACCGATACCGAAGAACAAATACAGGGTATCTATACGCTGACGGGCGAGAACGCAGGCACCGACCTTGCGTCGCTGCACGGCATCTATATCGTGCGCACCAACAAGCGTGTCTACAAAGTATTCCGCTAACCCCACCCATTCAACCAACGCACTCCGATGAAAATCATTTCCTACAACCTCAATGGCATTCGTGCCGCTGTCGGCAAGGGGCTGCTCGATTGGCTTCAAACAGAGAACCCCGATGTGTTCTGCATCCAAGAGAGCAAGGCGCAGCCCGACCAGATAGACACCACCGCTATGCAATCGCTTGGTTATCATAGTTATATCCATTCGGCAGAGAAGAAAGGCTATTCCGGTGTGTGCATATTTTCCAAGCAAGTGCCCGACCGTGTAGAGGCGGGCATGGGAATTGAGAAGTACGACCGTGAGGGGCGAGTGCTGCGTGCCGATTTCGGCGACATCACCGTGGTGTGCGTCTATATTCCAAGCGGCACGACGGGCGATGTGCGACAGGATTTCAAGATGGAGTTTCTCGAGGACTTTATGGTCTGGACGCTTGCTTTGCGCCGCGAACGCCCGAATATCATTGTCTGTGGCGATTACAATATCTGCCATAAGCCGATAGACATCAACCACCCCGAGCGACAAGTGGGCGTCAGTGGTTTCCTTCCGGAGGAGCGTGCGTGGTTTGACCGTTGGGAGGCAAGCGGCATGATCGATTCGTTCCGTCTTTTCGATAAGAGCCCCGAGCGTTATTCGTGGTGGAGTTATCGTTTTGGTGCGCGTGAGCGTAATGCGGGCTGGCGCATTGACTACCATTGGGTAAGCGAACCGCTCCGCTCTCGTATCATCGATGCCAAGATTCTCACCGACGCCGTTCATTCCGACCACTGCCCCGTCGAACTAATTATGAATTAGTAATTAAGAATTAAGAATGAATGGTTAAAGAGGACAATAAGCAGGTAGATAAACTTAATTAGCAGAAATGGATATACTGAGAACTGAACACTTAGTTAAGAAATATGGTAAGCGCACCGTGGTCAACGATGTGAGCATCCATTTGGAGCAGGGCGAAATTGTGGGTCTGCTGGGGCCCAACGGTGCCGGCAAGACGACCACTTTCTATATGACCACCGGTCTTGTTACCGCCAACGAGGGCAAAATTTTCCTCAACGACAAGGATATCACCTCTTTCCCGATGTATAAGCGGGCGCAACTCGGCATTGGCTATTTGCCGCAGGAGGCGAGCGTTTTCCGAAAGATGACCGTCGAGGACAATATCCGTTCGGTGTTGGAGATGACTCGTTTCTCGAAGGACTACCAGAAGCAAAAACTGGAGCAACTCATCGCAGAGTTCAATCTTGCCCATGTGCGCAAGAACCTCGGCGACCGCTTGTCGGGTGGTGAGCGTCGCCGTACGGAGATAGCCCGTTGCCTTGCCATCGAGCCGAAATTTGTCATGCTCGATGAGCCGTTCGCCGGCGTTGACCCGATTGCCGTGCAGGAGATTCAGGATGTCGTTTGGCGGCTGAAAGACAAGAACATCGGTATTTTGATTACCGACCACAATGTGGATGAGACGCTCATGATTACCGACCGTGCCTACCTGCTTTTTGAGGGCAAGATTCTCTTCCACGGCACGCCGGAGGAGTTGGCAGCCAACCCTATTGTGCGGCAGAATTATCTCGGACGCGATTTTGAGTTGAAGAAGAAGAGCCGTCCCGTACCCACAGAAAACCAAACACTTGAAGCATAGTATTTTCCATATTGCCCTTTTCATCTGCCTCTGTGCCCTCCTCTTTGGCTGCACAAATACGCCCGAAGTCGAAGTGCCGATGGTGTGCTGTGCCGATATCCCCACGGGCGTAGCATCGGCTATGGCGTTTTCCGCCGATGGCAGCGGTTATGTCCTTTGTGGGCGTACGCAGTCGGGCGCACGCACCAATGCTTTTTGGCAGTATACTCCCGACTCCGACCAATGGAAGGTGCTGCCTATGCCTCCGCTGGAAGCCCGTGTCAAAGGTGTGGCTCAGCCGCTTGGCGACAAGGTATATATCGGTTTAGGATTTAATGGACATGCGTACGGCGAGGGGAGTTACCTCCACGACTTTTGGTGTTATACACCCTCGACGGGCGAGTGGCAGCAGTTGGCTGATTTCCCAAGCGACAATACCGTAGGGGCGGTCAGTTACGCCCACAACGGAAAGATTTATGTCCTCTATGGAGGCGGCTATGGCTTCAGTCGTGAGATTACCTGCTACGACCCGGAGACGGATACCTGGCAGGTCTATGAAGACGACCATCGCCGTGCGAACGCCGCTTTCGGTGTGGCAGGGGCAGCCGTAGCGGGGCGTACTTACATTGGTACGGGGTTCAATACCCGCAACCTCAGCCAATGGTACGAGGCGGACTTGGAGCAAGACCGATGGACAAAATGCGCCTCTGTGCCTACCGCAGGGCGACAGGTAGCCACCGCCGTCGCCAATAGCCGCTATATCTACCTCATGGGGGGGCATCATTTCGGTGGCAGCCTTACTACTTGGCAATCTTTCTCCGACATCCTCCGCTACGACCCGCAGAAAGACCAATGGTCGCACTGCGGTTCTATCCCTTACGGGGCTGCCGAGAGTATGATTTCCTTCGCTATCGGTGAGCGAATTTACTTCGGTTTGGGCGAAGACAAAGACGGACATATATTCACGCAACTCTATTATCTTGAAGACTAATCGCCTCATATTGCCCCTTTTGCTGCTCTTCCTCGCCCTCCCTGTGCGGGCGTGGAATTGGTGGCCGCTCCCGATGGCTACTGCCGACAGCGGTCGTGATAGTCTTTTCTATACCTTCAGCCTCTCGGGGGTAGCCTCGTCGGGCAAGACCGCTCCGTTTTGGCTGCAGAGCAATCGCCATGGCGACATTGCAGCCTCGCCTTATAGCGGCAACCTTACGGCAGGTATCATCAAGCCCGCCACTCGCCCCTGCCGTTGGTTTGACTACGATTTTGCTTTTACGCTCACCGGTCGTTTGCAGAGCCGTACCGACTATATCTGCGCCCCCGAGAACCGCACCGGGCAACTCTACACCAATTTGGCGTATGCTCATATTCGGCTCTATATCATAGATATTACGGCAGGTATTCAGCCCGAGCAGTACGGCAGCCCCGACCCGGAACTGACCGGTGGCGGTCTGCTCTACTCTGCCAACGCACGCCCTATGCCGGGCATACACATCGGAATCGATCGTTGGACGGCATTCCCCGGTCTGTACGGCTATCTGGAGGTGAAGGGGGGCTTGAGTCATCAGTATCTATTTGATAATGTCTATGTTACGCAGGCAAAAGTACACCATAAGTGGGTCGGCGTGCGTGTCGGCGGGCGGCTTCCCGTCAATTTGAGTTACGAGTTCCACCATGTGGCGGAATGGGGTGGCTATTCCCCCGTTTATGGCGATTTGGGCAACCGCTGGTCAGACTATATGGCGGCAGTCCTTGTGCGCTCGGGTGGTGTGATGGCAAACGACCAACTCAATGCGGAGGGCAATCATATTGGTAGTCAATCGCTTACGCTCGATGTGAAAGGCAACGGTTGGCGTGTATCCGCCTATTGGCAGAACCTGTTTGAGGATGGACCTATCCGCTTTATCGGTTTCGGTATGAACCCGACCGACGGGCTGTGGGGCGTGAATGTAGTACAGTCCAAGTGGTTGTTTATCAGCGGCTTTACCTACGAGTTCCTCAATACAACCGACCAGTCTGGTCCCTATCACGACCGCGATGGGTTTGTCTATGGCGGTGCCGATAGTTACTACCGCAACAGCATCTATCAGAATGGTTGGAACTACCACTATCGTACGCTGGGCACGCCGTTCATCACTTCGCCTGTTTACAATACCGACGGCACGACGCAGACGCTCAACAACCGTGTCATGGCGCACTATATCGGCGTCAAGGGCGACATCTATGGTTTCCGTTATCGCCTGGTTGGATCGTATGCCCGTAACTATGGTATGTACGAGTCGAACCCGTCTTCTGCTTTGCTTTCGACCAACACGGGCGTGTTGCTTGAGGTGCAGAAACGGGTGGAAAAAGCGTGGGGCTTGGAGTTCGGCTTGAGCCTTTCGGCGGATTTTGGTTCGCAGTTTGGTAATGCGTTTGGCGCATTGCTCTCTGTGCGCAAAACAGGACTGATTACCTCATGGTAGCATGTATAAATAGAACTTGGGTAGGGGCGTAGCAGTAAAGACACTTTTCCCTGTTCTTCCCCTGATGTTACCCTGTTGTTGCCTTGCTGTTATAAGGAGAAAAAATACAAACAATAAATAAGTATACATATATGAATTTTGTTGCTTTATGCAATCACATTTTTAGTACTGCGGTGCAGGACTACCACAAGACGGACCATGTCGATACCCCGATTCAGAACCCCTATGCTGCGGGTACGATAGAGCACGACCTCTATCTCAAGAATTGGATCGATACCGTGCAGTGGCATTTGGAGGACATCATCCGCGATCCGGAGATTGACCCTGTGGCCGCCTTGGCACTCAAACGCCGTATCGACCGCAGCAACCAAGAGCGTACCGACCTCGTGGAACGCATAGACTCCTATTTTTGGGAGAAGTTCCACGGTGTTATGCCTCAGACCAACGCCAAAATTAATACGGAGAGTCCTGCGTGGGCTATCGATCGTTTGAGTATCTTGCATGTGAAGATTTACCACATGCATGAGCAGGTCAACCGCACCGATGTCAGCCCCGAGCAGCACGAGAAGTGTGCGCAGAAGTTGGCAGTGCTCAACGAGCAGTTGCAGGATATGACCACCTCTATTTCGCAACTTTTGGCAGACTACGAGTCGGGCGAGCGCATTATGAAAGTCTATCGTCAGATGAAGATGTACAACGACCCGACCCTCAACCCGGTTCTCTACGCCAAGAAGTAAACTAACGGAATAAGTTCTGTCGAATACATTCAATATCAGCGTAACCCATTGATTATCTATGCGGGACGGTCTTTTCTATAAACTCCATAGCGGCAAGAACTCCAAGGCGGCGTACTATTTGTGTGCTTACCTGCGTGAATGTGTGCCGTCGTGGCTCTCTCGCTGGGAAGGACACCGCCTGCAGCAGGAGATAGACCGCCGCCCCGATAGCGATTATATCCGTTCTCGCATCGACTACTATTGCCGCTTTTCTTGTCCTGTGCCGTTGCCTGCTACCGCTATGCGGCTCGGCGATTGGCGTGTTCCCAAGAAGCAGAAAGTCTATTATTTCGACAGCGCCGAGATAACTCGTTTTTTCCCCTCTGACCTTCGTTGGCAAATCTTGCCGGGCGACATCGTGCATGTCCCCGACAGCCCGACTATTGTCAAGAGCCGACCGCTTGTGGCGAACAACGAGAACAGTGTGTTGCTCAAGATGGACAAGGTGCGCCACTTTATTTTTGTTGACGACACGATTCGTTGGGAAGACAAGCAACCGATTGCCGTTTTTCGTGGCAAGGTGTCGGGCAAAGAGAGTCGCGTGCGCTTTATGCAGCAGTATTTTGGCCGCAGCGTCTGCGATTGTGGCGATGTGAGCAAAGACCCTGCGCTCCCCGTTGAGTGGCAAACACGGAAACTCACTATTGGCGAGCACCTACGCTATCGGTATATCATGGCCTTAGAGGGCAACGATGTCGCCAGCAATCTGAAGTGGGTCATGTCCTCCAACTCTATCGCTGTTATGCCCCGTCCCACTTGCGAGACATGGTTTATGGAGGGGACGCTGATTCCGAATTACCATTATATTGAATGCCGTGCCGATTTCTCCGATTTGGTGGAGCGTCTTGCCTACTATAATGCGCATCCCGCTGAGGCACAGGCTATTATCGAACATGCGCATGCTTATGTCGCTCCGTTCCGTGACGCACACCGAGAGAAACTCATTGCGTACGGTACGATGGCGAAATATCTGCGCTTAACCAATCCCCAATGACTCCCAAACAAGTTCTTCTTATTCGCTTCTCCGCCCTCGGTGATGTGGCGATGCTCGTACCAGTTGTGCGGGCGTTTGCCGAAGCATTCCCGAAGGTAGAACTGACGGTGCTCTCTCGTAAGCAGACGGCATCGCTGTTCGAGGGGCTACCCGAGAATGTCCATTTCTTTGGGGCAGACCTGCGTGGGCGCCACAAGGGCATTGCGGGTCTGCGGCGCTTGTTGAGCGACATCGACTACCGCCGCTTTAGCGAGGTGGCGGATATGCACGATGTGCTGCGGTCGAAGTATCTCTGCGCACGCTTTGTGTTGGCAGGCAAGCGGGTAGCCGTCATCCACAAGGGGCGTTTGCAGAAGCAGCGGTTGGTGCGCACGCATCATACCGCCCGCCCCCTGCCGCCCACTATCGAACGATACCTTGCTGTCCTTGCCCGATTGGGCTATATGGTGCAGCCTGCGCCGATTGCGCCCGCTGCCGAGAAGAGCGGTATCGGCATAGCCCCCTTTGCGGCACACGAGGGGAAAATCTACCCGCTCGAAAAGATGGAGGAGGTAGTGCGCTTGCTTTCGCAGGGCGAAGAAACGATCTACTTATTCGGTGCGGGCGCAAAAGAGAAGACCATTTTAGAACAGTGGGCAAGCCGTTACCCGCAGGTCGTATCGTTGGCAGGTAAGCAGAGTATGGCGGATGAGATTCGCATTATGCAGGGGCTGCGGCTGATGCTCACGATGGATTCGGCGAATATGCACTTGGCGTCTATTGCCGGCACCCGTGTGCTGTCTGTTTGGGGAGCGACCCATCCTGCAGCCGGTTTTCTCGGCTATGGGCAACGGCTGACAGATTGTATTCAGCGCGATTTGCCCTGCCGCCCGTGTTCCATCTACGGCAATAAGCCTTGTCAGTTTGGCGATTATCGCTGCCTTGACATCGCTCCTGCCGATATTGTCAAACGAATTCAGCAAGCCCTATGCGAGTAGTAATCAATCCCGACTATGCCTATCTGCGTGAGTGGATAGAAGCCCTCCCGCAGACTTTCGAGCAGCAGGGCACCATTATCTATAACGCCCGTAACCAAATTCGGGTTATAAATCTCCAAAAGGAAGACCTCCAAAAGGAGAATCTCAACAAGGAATACCTCAAAAAGGAAGCCCTCAAAGAGGACGATAATAGCACCATTTCCCGAACCACTGCCTTAGGTACTCTTCCGAATGGCGGTTTATCGGTCAATGTCAAACGCTACTGTGTCCCTCGTCCGTTCAATCGCGTGGTGTATTCTTTCCTTCGTCAGCCCAAGGCTCAGCGTGCCTATCAGAATGCATGGCGCTTGCAGCAGATGGGTATCGCCACACCTACCCCGATAGCCTACCTTCTCTGCGGGCAGGGTCTGCTCTCGGAGAGCTATCTCGTCACCGTACAAGTCCCCGCCTCCCGCCAATTCTATGAGTTCCGTAACCGCCCGTTGCACGGGTACGAATCCATAGTCCGCCAGTTTGCCCGCTTTACGGCTCGCATACATGAGCTTGGGGTCTTGCATTTGGATTACTCACCCGGCAATATCCTCTTCCGGGTAGATGCCGACGGGCAAGCGCAGTTCGTGTTGGTAGATATCAATCGTATGCAATTCCGCAATGCCCCCATCGGGCAAAAAGACGCTTGTAAGAACTTTTGCCGCCTCTGGGGTGAGCAGGACTTCTTCGAACTATTGGCGGACGAGTATGCCACTGCGCGCGGTTGGGACAAGGCAACCACCCGCACGCTGATTATACACTATTGGAAACAATTTTGGAAACACAGAAAATAAATAGCGTCAGTGTTGTAATACCGAATTACAACGGCAAGCAGTTGCTTAGTCAATACTTGCCCTACTTGTTCCGTGCGCTTGCGGCATGCCCAACTATAGCCGAGAGCGAGGTCATCGTAGTGGACGATGCCTCCACGGACGACTCTGTTGCGTACCTTACCAAGGAGTGGGCAAACATCCGTCTGCTCCGGAATGCGCAGAACAGCGGTTTTGGGAAGAGCGTGAATCGGGGTATTGCCGCTGCTCGCTATGAGATAGTGTGCATCCTGAATACAGATATGCAACTCTCGGAGGACTATTTCTCCGTGCTGCTGCCGTTCTTAACGCAGGGTATTGGCAATGTAGTACCGGAGCAAGTATTCGGTGTCTATTGCGCTATCCGCTCCCCGCAGACCAACCGAATTGTAGAAGGCAGAAAACAGCCGCAGATCCGCCATCACAAGTTATCATATATTGATTTGTGTGGTGAAACGGAAGAGGGCGAGTCAATGTATCTCTGCGGCGGCAATGCGCTCGTATGGCGTGATAAATTGCTTGCTTTGGGCGGCTATGATGAACCATTCAGTCCGTTCTATTTCGAGGATATGGATTTGTCGCTGCGGGCGAAAGCGAGAGGATGGGTATCGCTCTATACGGCTCGCACCTCGTGCCTGCACCAACACGCCGCCACTATTGGCAGCCTGTTCTCGCCCGATAGGGTGCAAGAGGTCTTTCTGCGGAATCGTGTGTATATCAATTATCGCTACCTGCACGGATGGACATGGTTTTTCTCGATGGTGCAGGCGTGGCGGCATGCGGCAGCGGAGTTTATCTGTTCTCGTCCGTATCGCCCGTATAGCAAGGCACTGCGCCGGATTCTCTCAGGCAAGCTCGCTGGAAGCAGAACAAGAGTATCCCTATAAACTCCGGCTGCAGGTGGTCGCCTAATGGCTCAAAAACCATTTGCATCGCTATCGCCAATAGGAACAGCCACACATAGATTCGCATAGGCGGGGGCGGCATAAGTGCTGAACTGACAAAGAAGAATACCAAGGCAATCACTCCCGTTACGCCAAACTCCAACCACAGCATTAATAGTGTATTGTGCGCATGATGCGTCATTAGCGAGCGTCCCCATGCAGCGAATTTTGCCGACCGCAGCAGCGGTGTCACAAAACCATTGTACGCTACTTCGTCATCGTACATCTCGTCCACAAAATTTGTACTCACTGTCGATACCCCGTAGCCCGACCAAGGCTTTTGGGCAATTTGTCGTACGGCAAAGTCCCATACATAAATACGCGTGTTGTGGAACAACTCATCGGACATCAATCGCTTATTGTTCCATACCAGTACGCCCATTAGTGCGATAAGTGCCACCGAGAGCGGTAATACATACCGCCGACACCAACGCCATACATAGCCTGTTACACAGACAAAGACCACGATGAGTGAGGTTAAAAATCCCGCCCTCCCCACAGAAAGTAAGACATAACACCAATCAATTCCCATAGCGATAGCGACAAGTGTGCGTTCCGTGCGTGAAGATGAACGGCGCAGGATATAGAATCCGATAATAAGTGCAGTGTTTACAAAGAGGTTAATTACCATGTGAGATTGCAACTCTTTGGCTCGTATCTCGTTGAATTGTATTATATTGAACGGGAGTAGTGCATACTGCTGCAGGTAGAAATGCAGGTTAATCCCGAAGAGAACAATCCCTGTCAAGAGCATCGTGTAGCCCACATAGCGCAGGCGGAAACGGTCGGTGAAGCCCATTATCCCCGCTACGCCTGCCAAAATGAAGACGCAGTGTTGGTTCAGTTGGTGCCAAAAATAGTCTGTGGGTGGTGTTGTATCCCATAATTGCCAGAGGGGTATCAGCAGAAAGAGTACGATGAGCGAAACAAACACCCACTTATCTTTCGCCCAATGCCAACTTTTCCAACGCTGATTGACAATATAGTCTATCACCATACCGATGCCGAGCAGGTAGTGTCCCGTCCGACGCACTTCGCTATACTCAAATGGAAGCGAGGCGATAAGCACAAGCATACCGACTACGGGGATATAGGCGATGAGTGTTCGGAGAAGTTCCTGCCATGAACGGGTATGAAGAGAAGAAAAAGAAAACATATTTGTCGATGGGTCAGAGTATACGATAGTTTGTGCTGATGATTAGTGTATGGTGCGGTAGATATGTAGATAGGCTTCTAGATGTCGTTGCCATGAGTAGGATGTCGCATAGCGTAACGCTGCTTCCAATCGTGCAGGCGTGGCAGTCTCTATGGCGGAGGTAATCAGTGCTGCCGATTCTTCCGCCGGGTAATCCACTGGGAAGAATGTGACATGGTTGCTGCCTATCTCTACCAAACTCGTCTCGTGTGAACATATCACGGGTTTGCGAAACAGCATTCCCTCCAAGACGGGCAATCCGAAGCCCTCGAACAGCGAAGGGAATACAAACGCCGTGCAATGTCGATAGAGCCACACTCGCTCTGCGGGCGATACAATACCGAGCAGGTGTACATTCGTAATCCCTTCATCCTCTATTTTGTGGCGAATAAATTGCGCATAATCCGTATCGTCTTTTCCAGCTATATAGAGTTGATACTGAGGCAAGTAACGCATCATATCAAGCAGTACATGGAAATTTTTCTTCTCTTTGCACTCGCCGATGGTGAATAGGAACGGTTGCTCTGCGTTTACGGAAGCAGGTTGCTGCTCCGGTTGTTGATCAATGCGCTCAATGCCGTTATATATTACTTGCACTTCTTTGCCGTGCAGTCGCATATATCGCTCTGTTTCAATGGCGGCAAAGCGGGAAATGCACACAATACGGTCGGCTCGGCTTACTTTTTTCTGTATCATCAGAATATATTTTGCCACCTTGCCGCCGTGTTTTTCATACACAAAATTGAAATCATGAATGGTCAGCACATAGTGGCGGGCAAAGGGACGAAAGCGGGACAACTGATGAATGGCGTGCCACACATCGAAGTGTATGCCTGTCAGGAACGGGAACACACGCAATATCTTGCGGGCTTGTATGTAGCGCACCTTGTCGCCAAACGCCCCGACAAAAGATTTCGGAACAAGCAGATAGATGGTCTCTCCCTCAATAGGGGTATAGGTATCACGAAAATAGTAGCCGTAGTTGAGTGCTACTTGCCCCAATCCGCAGTTGACATTCTTGAGAATGGATAAATCGATGAGTATTTTCATAACAACAAGAATAGTGTTTACAAGGTATGATAGATTTCTAATAGGTTGTGCGCTACTGTGTCGTCGGAGAATTTCTCTGCTTGCTGTTTCCCACGCTCTGTGAGATCTGCCCGCAGGACTTCATCCGTGAGCAGGCGTTGAAGTTGCAGCCCTATGGCAATCGGGTCGTTTGGGTCGGCGTAGAGGGCAGCCTCGCCGCCGGTTTCCTCGAAGCAAGAGCCTGTTGAGGTCAGCACGGGCGTACCCACACACATTGCCTCCACTATTGGAATTCCAAAACCTTCGTAGAGAGATGGATACACCAAACATTCCGCCCCCTTGTATAGCGCAGGGAAGTCGGCAAAATTTACACCGTGGAGCATAATGAGCCGCACCTCTAAGCGCTCCGCCAGGGTACGCATTTGTTCGGCATATTTGCTCTTTCCCCCTACCGCTACCAAAGGTAAATCAATATGTGCCTCTGCCATGGCATAGAGTAGCCGTCGCATATTCTTGCGAGGCTCTATGGCGCCCACATCAATGATGTATCGTTCGGGCAGACCATATTTTTCCTTTGCCGCAACTATCGCTGTGTCCGACACAGGCTGACGGAATAGATGGCTGCACCCCTGATAGACCACGCTTATCTTGGCTTCGTCGGCATGGAAAAACCGTATGAGGTCTTGCTTGGTCTGCTCCGAAATAGCGATAATGCGGGTGGCATGGTCGCAGGCATACTGCAACTTGTGTGAGAAAAGCCGTCGGTAGGTGGGGCTGTATAGTTCAGGGTAACGCACAAAGATGGTGTCGTGCATCGTGACGATTGTCTTTGTGGTTGTGCGGTGAATGCCAAACGGCAACTCCCCCGATAGCCCGTGGTAAATGTTGATTTGCTGCTGGGCTATATCGCTGAGGCAGCCCCGACTCCGCCATAGCGCGGGGAGTGCATTCCATAGCCCTTGCGGAGCCACCACCGTGCCACAATCGGGGTGGAATAGGTCGGTAGGCTGCCCGAAATAGAAGTATTCGTTTTCGGGAGCATAGTGGGTCAGCAGCCGAATGGTATCACGGCTGTAGTTGCCCAGTCCTCGTGAGTTATGGTAGGCGCGTTTGGCGTCGAAGGCTATTCGCAGGGGTTTATCCATTGATTCTGTACACTAAGCAGGTTGATAAGTTGGTGCTGCACGGCATAGCGGCGTATATGCTCCATGCGTTGTGGCTCCGACGCGCTGTAGTCTTTTGTGTCTTCGCCGATGCGATAGAGATATTCTTGCTGTGTGTTGATGCTATAGGAATAGAGCCATTCCCCGTCCGTGCAGCCAAGGTGATCATTGTTTACGAAGTATGTATAGTCGCGCGGGTGCTGCAATGCATTGATACCCATGGTGTTTTCGGTGTATGGCAAGCCTAACAGTCCGAGCAGCGTAGGCGCAATATCCTGCTGCTGTGCAGGTGCGGTAAGCGTGGTGTCCGCAATGCCGTTGCCCACAAAAAAACACGGTATTTGATTAAGCGGCAGGTTGTAATCGTAGGCAGAAGAGGCAGGCCCTCCGTGGTCGCCCACCAATACAAACACGGTATTGCGTCCCCATGCGGTCTGTTGTGCCTGTTCCATAAATGCACGCAATGCATCATCAGCGTATGCAACAATTCGTTGTGTATCCGTTCCTCCCTTTTCCTGATATGCATTGGGAATAACAAATGGGGTATGGTTGCTCACGGTCAGGAATAGCGCAAAGAAAGGCTTTTCGGTGGTATCTGTATGCTGTGCTAATTGCTGCAATCCGAAGGAGAACATATAGTCGTCCGGTACGCCAAAGTTGTTCACTGCGGCACTCGACGGATAGTCGTAGAGCGAATAGACTCGTTCTATATTGTTGTCATAGAAAAACGAGTTCATGTTGTCGTATTGTGGGTTGCCCGTGACAAAAGCGAATGTGTTGTATCCGTTTTGGCGCAGGGCGTAAGGCAGTCCTGTATAAATGTCTGACGGCACACGCATAGTGGCTTTGGCGAAATTCGGACCATAGCCGTAGAGCGTGGCGGTAATGCCGTTGTTGGTATGTACGCCTGCCGAATAGAAATTGTTGAAATAGAGCGACCTGTGCCGCAATGCAGAAAGGTAGGGCGTGATGTGCTGCCCGTTGTACATCTCATCCAAATGGGCAGCGCTCATCGATTCCATAAGGATTACCACCACATTCCGCTTGCCCAATCCGTCCGTAGCCGGGATCGTGCGACCTAGCGGGTGCTGCGGGTCTGCGTTTTGCACGCCCAATTCTTGTTGCACGGCGGCAAGGGCTTCCGCTTCGTTGGCTTCTGCCAGCAAGGGCGGGAGCGGTTGTGCCGTATATTCGGTACTCTTGATGATGTTAAATATCGGGTTAACGCCTAATTTGTTGTAGAACGCATTGTCGCAGAAATAGGCAAAACTGACATCCAGTGGGTAGCGTTGAAAACTGCCGCGTATCCCGCAGAAACACACCCCGTAGAGCAGCACCGAAAATCCAACACCGCCTGCATATTGCTGCCACGAAACGGACGAAGCGACCGTGTCTATACGACGGCAAGCCGAGCGTACGATAGCAACCAGTGCCCATTCGAACAATCCTACCCATACAAGAGCAACCAATAGGGCGAGCAGGTTGGCGGTGTCGCCGAATAGCATACCCGCAGTGTCCCGAACAAACCCGAACCATTCCACAACGGATATGTTCAGGTGGTTGTCGAAGAAACGGAAATAACGCACATTGGCAACCTCGATGATGAGTCCGAGTGCATAGACAATGCCGTAGTACCACCCGATAGCCCGTAATGCTTTGCGAGTTTGGCGAGCGTACTCTGCCCGATGAGCCGTGCAGAGTGTTCCTATCGTCAGGAACAGCAGCGGTAACGCGGTCACATAGCAGGCAATCAGGTTGTCGAATTTCAGCCCGATAGCCATAGCCCGTCCTGCCAATGCCCATTCAATACCTCCAGCCGGAGCATTGTAGAACAGCAGCAATCCACGGCATACCCCCAATGCCAACAAGCAAAGCAGGTGGATCGCCACGAGAAAACTGGTATTATGTAGTAGTTTCCGACGCATAGGAAGAGTAGTATAGGTCGCTTATTTTGCCGTGAGTGTTTGCATAATGGTTTGTGTCACGGCTTGTGCTTGCAGTGTGCGTTCCGTGTTGGCATTTATTTCCATAATCGGTTGATTAACAGCCGCATCTATGATTACCGCCCCTGTTGTGTCCAATAGCGCAAAACCGTCTACAAAATTATAGTACGCAAAAGGAACGGTGGTCGGCGCAAGGATGTCCTTCGCAAAAACGAATTCGGATGCGTCTAATCCCATTTGGTGCAGTAGGGTGGGCACCCAGTCAATCTGTGAGGCAAGCGTCGAGACTGTGCGTGGGTGGCGTATCGCGCCCCCAACCATTACGAGAGGTATCTTGTAGCGCAGGGTGTCGTAGTTTTGTATGCCGTCGGGGTAGGGGAATCCGTGGTCTGCCACCATCACCACTACGGTGTTGTCCCACGAAGGGTCGTTGCGCAGTGAATCTACAAACGCTCCCAAACAACTGTCGCTGTAAGCGATAGCGTTGAGGTAGGGATGTTCCAGATGATGATAATTCACCTCAAACGGTTCGTGGCTCGAGAGGCTGAGAATCACATCAAAACAAGGTGTCGCGCCGCTTTGTCGTTCCCGAATATCCGTTGCGGCAAAGTCGAACAGAATATGGTCGGGGACGCCCCATTTGCTGAGCCGTTGCGAGATGGGAAAATCGTGGTCAGACACTCGCTGTTCAAATCCGCCGTCCACCAAGTATGAGCGCATATTGGTAAAGTCCTCATCGCCGCCGTAGTAGAATTTCAGGTCGTAGCCGTTCCGCTTGAGCACTTGTCCTATTTGGGGTAGGCGTTGCGATACGGAGGGTATGGTCATCACCGAGGTGGTCGCACAGCCGGGGAATGCGCTCAGCACTGCCATTACGCCTCGGTCAGTACGGTAACTGTTGGCATAGAGGTTGTTGAAATACACTCCTTCTTGCGTGAACCGTTGCATGTTGGTCATCGCAGGCAGCGCATTGGCGGAGAAACTCTCCAAAATACACAGCACGATATGGGGTCGTTGTGTGGTAAATAGCGGGTCTTCGTAGTGCGGAATCGAGTCGGTTGCCGGATGCAGTTGCGAGAAATAGGTCTGGCATTGTTCATCCGACATGTAGTGGTATCGCTCCGTGTTCAGCGTGTTTTCGCTCAGCGATTCCACTATGTTGAATACCGGATTGACGGCAGCCAGGTTGAGCACACGGTTTTCGGAGTAATAGACTCGTCCCGTGTTCATGGTTGATACCGTCACGCTTCCTCGAATGGGCAAGAATAGCAGGGCTGTCAGTATAAACAGAGCCACGGTGCTGCCCGTCTTTTGCCATACCCCCTTGATAGGTTGCGGTTGCGAGCGGAACAGACGGCTATAGATTACCCACCACAATGCATACAGTGCCGCAAACAGCACGCCTCCTAAGCACCACAGCCACCAGGGCGCACACGCCAGCACCTCGTTGGGCGACTGCAGGTAGTCGAATATGTCCTTGTCGATATGGTAACCCCAACTCGGATAACATCCGTTGTCGCCGATAATGGTAATCAACGCAATAGCGAGGATGATACCTGTGTAAATATGCGTAATTGCTTTGACTACCTTCACCGGTGCCCAGCAACTGACGCAGAGCAGCAGTCCGAATACCAGCGTGATATAGCCCGCTACGCTCAAATCCAGCGGCAGCCCGTGCCAGGGTACCAAAAACCAATCCTGCCACGAGACGGTGCCTATCAGGTTGTGTTGCCACATCATAAACAGGGGCTTTTGCACCACAAAGAATACCACCCAATAGAGGTAATACTTAATAAATGATAGTAGACGCTCTTTCATACTTAGAAATCAAACTTAGAACTTAGAAATCAATCGTATAGGTGGCTAATATGCCGGTTGGTACATTGAGAATGATGGACGAACGGTTGGCTTGCGGAATGTCTTGTACAAAGGCAAACTCTGCCAAGTCGTTGCAGAAATCCCACATATTGTAGCATTCCACTTTGAGGCGCATCCCTATATCTTTTACCGTCCAAGTGGCTTGTGCATGCAGGTCGCACATATACCAAGCGCCGTGGCGAGAGCCGAAATTGCCGTCGGTGGGGTTCGTACCGCGCGATTCGTAGGGCAAAATGGCAACTTGCCCGTCGTTTTGGAAGTAACGGTAGGCGGTGAAGGGCTTTCCGTCTGTCCATTTCAGGGTAAGTCCCGCTTGCACCCACTTGCAGATGTTGTAGGACAGGTAGAATCGAGCCACATAGCCTTTGTCCAAGTCCAGTCGTCCCACGCCGGGGTGTTCCCCGCTTTGGTTTTTCACCACATTCGTGGTGTTTGGGTTGGCGGTGGTTTCCGAAAGCACGCCCAGCGTGTTGCTGTTCGCTCCGTTGCCGAGCCCTGTGTAGCCGGCTGCCTGCATCGATTGCCAGCTGAGGCTGACCATCACTTTGCGCCCTGTATAGGTGTAGCGTGTCAGTTGCGAGAAAAAGTACGGCGTGTTGAGCAGTCCGTTGCTGCCAAAAGTCGGAGTATAGCCCACCTCGTAATACTTTGCGCCTGCATTTTGGTAGAACACATTGAGATAGTTGTCGCCATATTCCTCTTGTTGGTAATAGCCATAATCTTCCGCCTCGCCGTCGTAGTAGGTGTGCCACACATCAAAATACTTCTTGTAGTTGTTTTGCAGCACAATCTCGTGTCGCCCGCCTCGTTTGTCCTCAAAATGAAAACGAATAGGGATATTTACTTCTATGTACGAAGTCTGCCGCAAGTTTTTCTTATATGAGTGGTAGCGCCCGCCGGTAGTGGCAAATAGGTGGTTGGTGCCGGCGTAGTAGATGTCTGCGTTCATGTAGTCGTCCGAGAAGTAGCGGAGGTAGTCCATCGTGTAGGGCAGACGATTGTAGTCTGCCGACAGGCCTGCTTCAAACCACTTGCAGGGGTGAAAATCCAGTCCTACGCCTGCTTGCACATTGGGGCTTACCTTGCTCTTGTTGCGTAGTAGTATGGCGTCTAAGGTGAAATCGGCATGCCCCGTCAGCGTAAACCACGATACAGGAGCATAGTGCGCCTTGAGTCCTACCGTATTTTCCAGCAGTCCCCCCGTGTAGGCATGGCTTGTCCATTCGTATTGATAGAGAGGCGTGGATACGCTGTCTACGGGCGATTGTAGGTAAATTGTGTTGCTGAACAGGGTGGCTTCCGGTCTGAAATGTACGATTGAGTTGTAGGCATCCACAAAGGCGGTCAGCCAGGGTAGCACGGGCTGCTCATAGTTTACCGCCCAACTGAGAATATGCGTATTCCCGTCGGCCACCCACGGCGCGAAACTCTCGCCGTCTTGATCGATGATGTTTTTGCTGAACGAGCGGTCGTTGTGATGGGTCACATTGGTCTCCCAAGTCAGACCCGTTGTAAGGTACTTTTCCCGAAGGAACACCGAACCAACATACGATTTCAGGTCATAAATTTCGTTGTAGTTATACAGATTTTCACTGCCCGCATCCGAGCGTCCCGAGAAGTTAAGCCGATACCCCACCTGTCGTCCCCCTTTGTTCGCCCCGATAGGGAGGTATCCGTCCGCTTGCACTTTGTAGTATGGTGCGGTGTAGAGCGGGTCATCCACCATGATTCCCTGCTGGTTCTCCTTTGTGATAACCCTCTGTCCGTATGCAGCGTATAGGTGCTGATAGTAAGGATTTCCCTTACCACCATGGAAGGTAAACCCTGCATCAACCGTTCCTGCCCCTAATTGGTGCCGACGCTCCGTGATGTGTTTGTACTCGTCGGCGCTTTGCACTGCCGAGCGATGCGTTATATTGATAATCTCAGTCGTACCCAAAGCCGGTGCACCATTGCCTATTTGCCCGAAGTTGTATGTAGCCTGCACATAGTTGCGTGCCGTAGTATCTCTGTTCCAATACATCTGCGCCCGATGAATATCCATACGCAGGTTGTATTGCTGCATGTTGGGCATGTAGTAGGTACTTCCCGGCCGAAAGCGGTCATCCGCCCGCATACCATCGATGTAGTACCGATTGGCGGTGCATGGCAGCCCGTCAATGGCAAAGGTAATGCGCTCCGGCAGCCACCATTGTCCCGTGGTCATCGTTTCGTATATGGTGTGGTCGCTCAGTGCCTCCAAGTAGTAGGGCAGGTCGCTGCGGTGGTACCACTTGCGGAAGAATGTAGCATCGACCGAGTCCGTCCCTGCCATATTCGTGTAGGGCACATCCGCCGCCCACGCCTTGCTGCACAGATTGCTCCCTATCCACAGGCAGACTACCCAAACTATTCCCAAAAGGAAAGTCCGAGTTCCTCTATCTGTTATCCGGGTATGTTTTCTCATGGTTTAGTTTTCTTGTTTTCTTGTATTTGAGTATGTCGATAGGATAGGCTAATCCAATACGCACTTGGTGGAAAGGATAGTCTTTGATACCATATTGGTAGGTAATATACGGTTCAAAGTCGTGTATGTGTCCTGCTATTGTGGCTTTGATGCTCATGGGACGGTCGCCGTATTTCTCCCAACCTACATAGCCGCTCCATGTCGTACGGAGCGAAACATACTCTGTCTTTACAAGCATTTGCAGGCCATACATTACGGCATCGTTCTGCCGTCCGTTGTCCGTTTGCCAGCAGAGGAAACCCGCACTGCCCGCAAAGCGCAGTTCGACGACGGCTTCCTCGGGGGCGGTATATGGAAATGTCTTTCCCCGTCCGAAGTAGAGCGACTTGCCGACAGCCAAATCAAAGAAGTAGCCCGGGTCGTCGTATTGGCGAGCCTTCTCGAACCCACCGCCACTCGCCGTCTTCATCGCAGCACGCAATACAATATCCGGAGCGTACTTACGGGCTTTGAGCAGTTGAATATCGGTCGATATATAGACATCCCCCGCCTCGTGTCCGCTCATAATTACGGAGTCTTGTAGGCGGCAGGTGCGCTGACGCTCCGGTGTCATTCGATACCACTCCATGACAGGCATCCAAAGTGTCAGGTTCACTCGGTCGGTGAATAGGGGGATATAGGCACGAATAAATACATCTGCAGTACGGTCTTTTTGAAAACCGAAATAGCCGTCCCCCGCCAATTCAAGGCGGAGACGGCTCTCTGTACGACCATCCAACATGTCGGGTATGGGGAACGCATTAGGCCCAAAGTAGTAGGGGGCTATCCCCGTTGGGCGGCTGTAATCGGAACGCTCGATAGGAACAAGGGGCTCCTCGTTGGCTCGAGCGGCAATGCTGATGGTCAGCAGTATGAATAGTAGGTACTTGCGCAAGATGTATGTCGGTTTTTTCTTGGAATTCCTTATGGGATTCTTGGGAGTTCCTTCGGGAGTGGTTCGGGAATGAAGGGAAAATTAGCCGAATAAATTCTTGAAGAAATTTTTCTTATCGGCAGCACCCGGTGCTATATTCGGACTCGATTGCAACTGCTCAATCAGTTTCTTCTCATCGCGCGACAACTTCTCCGGAATATACACTCCTACATTGATAAGCAAGTCGCCCGTACCGGTCTGACGCCCGTATTGGTCGATAGACGGCAGACCCTTGCCACGCATACGCAATACCTTGCCCGGCTGCGTACCCGGCGTAATGGTAATTTTGGCACTGCCGCTAAGCGTCGGGATCTGTACCTGCCCACCCAAGATAGCCGTTGGCATATCGAGCAACAAGTTATAAACCAAATCGTTACCATCACGAACAAAGTCCTTATGCTCTTCCTCTTCGATAAGTACCAACAAGTCGCCTGCCACGCCGCCGTGAGGGGCTGCATTTCCCTTGCCGTGAACGGTGAGTTGCATACCGCCTGCTACGCCGGCAGGGATGTTGATAGCAATTTCTTCTTCGTCACGCACGACGCCTTCGCCTTGACACTTAGGGCACTTATTTTTGATAACTCGACCCTCGCCATGGCAAGTAGGACACTCCTCCTGCACTTGCATCATACCGAATATGCCACGCTGCGAGCGTACGACACGCCCCGTACCCTTACAGGTAGGGCAGACATCGCCCGTGCCTCCATCCGCGCTACCCGTTCCGTTGCAGGTGTGGCAAGGCACGAGTTTGCGAATTTTGATTTTCTTTTCGGTACCGGTGGCAATCTCCTCCAAAGTCAGTTTTATCTTGACACGCAGGTCGGAACCGCGGCGAACACGCTGTCCGCCACGCGAACTGCGGCTGCCGCCACCAAACAAGTCGCCCAAATCGAAACCTGCGCCACCGAAAATGTCGCCAAACTGCGAGAAGATGTCTTCCATAGACATACCTTGCCCGCCCCCAAATCCGCCGGCTCCGCCCACTCCGGCGTGTCCGAATTGGTCGTAACGCTGACGCTTCTGCGGGTCAGACAGCACCTCGTATGCCTCGGCAGCCTCTTTGAATTTCTCCTCGGCTTCTTTGTCCCCCGGATTCTTATCGGGGTGGTATTGTATCGCTTTTTTGCGGTACGCTTTCTTTATCTCATCGGCTGTGGCGGTCTTCTCGACCCCCAACACCTCGTAGTAATCTCTTTTCTCTGCCATAGTTCAGTTGACAATTAACAATTAATAATTAACAATTAACATGCATAGTGGGTGAGTTTTTCCCTGTTCTTTCCCTGATGTTGCCATGATGTTGCCCTGTGCATGTTATTCATTATTCTTAATTCTACATTTAATATTCGTCCTCCATTATCCGAATTCGTCTTATTCGCCGACAACGACCTTGGCGAAACGGATGACTTTGTCGCCGAGTTTGTAGCCCTTCTGCGTGCAATCGATGACTTTGCCTTTCTTGTCTTCGCCTGCCGCAAAAGTGGTAATCGCCTCGTGCTCATCGGTGTTGAAATCGGCATCCTTCGTCTCGATGGCGTGGATGTTGTGCTTGTCGAGGAAGGAAATGAATTTCTGGTGGATAAGGTCGATGCCCTCTCGCAGACTCGATACATCCTCCGTCTTGTGCATAGCGTCGGACGCACGCTCAAAATCGTCAACCAAAGAGAGCATCTCGGTGAATATCTTCTCGCCGGCGGTCTCCATCAGGCTGAGTTTCTCCTTCTGGGTACGGCGGCGATAGTTGTCATACTCTGCCATCATACGCAGATTCTTGTCCTCCAACTCGGCTACACGAGCACGAAGCGACTCGATCTCCTTGGCTTGGGTATCGTCGAGGTTCGACTCTGCGGTTGCAGTGTCCTCGGTTTGCGCCTCGTTTTGTACTGCATCGGTAGCGTCTACCTTCGGGGCTGCTTCGGGATTTTGCGCATTTTCGGTCGGTTGCGCTTGCTCATTTTGGGGTTGTTCCTGTTGTGCAGTTTGCTCTACTTTTTGTGCGTCGTTCTGCTTCCCTGTATTCTCTTCCATGTGATTGTTGTTATGTTTCTTACTCATTGTTGTTTCTCCTTTTTTAGGTCGGCACCATTGCCTTATTCGGGTAGTCAATCTATGTGCCAAAGGGACAATATGTGCCATTTTGTCATAGTATTGTCATACAGTCACGCAGGTTTGGCACAATGTAGGTCGCATCGTGGCGCTGCGCTTCGGTAGTCTCTTTGTTCCACACCCAAATCGAATCGATGCCTGCGGCTTTGGCTCCTGCGATGTCGCTCGTATAACTGTCGCCTATCATGACCACCTCATGGGGCTGCAAGTCCGGCAACTCGGCACGATTCGCCTCGATGGCACGCAGGAATATCTCCGGCTGAGGCTTCTGGATATTCACCTCCTCGCTCAAGATGATATGTTTGAAATAGGCGGCGAGCCCTGTATGCTTCACCTTGTGGTATTGGCACTCGATAAATCCGTTGCTCACAATCGTAAGCGGGTATTTGGCCGCCAAATAGCGCACTACCTCTTCGGCATCGGGCATCAGAGTGCAGTAGGCGTTGGTGAGATAGACATACTCGTCCGCCATACGCTTCGCCATATCACGAAGCGGCGTGGGGGCTAGCGCGGTGTTGATTCCCATCTGATGGCAGAGCGGGTAGAGGAAATGGTCGAGATAGAGAAAATCTTTGGTGACTTGCCCTTTTCCGTACAGCACCCACAGGTCGCTATTGTGGGCATTGTATTTGGCAAACCACTCATCAAAAGAATCGAACCACTCCGACAAATGGTATTTGTCGTATAACTCGTGCTGCGACTTGCGGGCAACGCCCATCCAATCGCCTACGGTATCATCCCAATCTATGAATACGGCGCGGTACATTCTAAGAAATTTGTAAATTTGTAAATGGGTAAATTTGTAAATTGGCTGGGGCTGCAAGTTACAAATTGTATTTAGAATAGTGTTTGCTGGTTGTTAGCAGGGTAGGGTGTTTTGTGCAGGTGCTTGTACGCCAACTCGGTGACCTCACGACCACGAGGAGTGCGCTTGATAAAGCCCTCTTTGATGAGATACGGCTCATAAACATCCTCGATGGTGCCTGCGTCTTCGCCCATAGCCGTAGCGATGGTATTCAGTCCGACAGGCCCGCCTTGGAATTTGTCAATAATGGTGCAGAGCAACTTGTTGTCGATCTGGTCGAGCCCAAAGGTATCAATATTGAGCGCCTCCAACGCATATTGGGCGATATCTAAATCGATAGAACCGTTGCCCTTGACCTGCGCAAAGTCCCGCACACGGCGCAACAACGCATTGGCGATACGAGGCGTACCACGACTGCGGCGGGAAATCTCGCCGGCTGCCTTGCTGTCAATAGCAATACCAAGCAGCCCTGCACTACGGGTGACAATACCCGCCAGGACATCGGCATCGTAGTACTCAAGGTGGCAATTAATACCAAAACGAGCACGAAGCGGCGAGGTAAGCAACCCTGACCGTGTGGTGGCGCCAATGAGGGTGAAACGATTGAGATCAATCTGTATGGTGCGGGCGGATGGCCCCTTATCGATCATAATATCAATACGATAGTCCTCCATAGCAGAATAGAGGTACTCCTCTACTACGGGCGAGAGGCGGTGTATCTCGTCGATGAAAAGGACATCGTTCGGCTCAAGGCTGGTGAGCAATCCTGCCAAGTCGCCGGGCTTGTCAAGCACAGGTCCGGAAGTAATCTTAAACCCTACGCCCAATTCGTTGGCGATGATGTTGCTCAATGTCGTCTTGCCCAAGCCCGGAGGACCAAACAACAGCACATGGTCGAGGCTCTCGCCACGCAACTTGGCTGCCTCGACAAAGATACGAAGGTTGCTCACCACCTTGCTCTGGCCGGCAAAGTCGGCAAAACGAAGCGGACGCAGGGCGTTGTCCTGCTCCTTCTCGGTCATCTGTTGGCGTATATCAAACTCGCTCACTGTTCCAATTAACAATTAATAATTAACAATTAATAATTAACAATTAACATGCAAATCCTCATTATACATCATACATTATGCATCGTGCATTGGGTGAAGAGTGCCTCTAAGTCTGGGATGTCTTCGATGCGCTTGTCGGCTTGGATCTGCCCGTGGCTGAGAATAACAACCCGATCGCACATCTCCCGCACCTCTTGCAGAATATGTGTCGAGAGAATGACCGTGTGGTTGCGACTCAGCGAACGAATCAAGGCGCGTATCTCGACCAGTTGGTTCGGGTCAAGACCCGTTGTCGGCTCATCGAGTATCAGCAGTTCGGGGGCGCCCAACATCGCCTGCGCCAATCCCACCCGCTGACGATAGCCCTTGCTCAACTGCCCTATCTTCTTCGTCCGCTCGGGGGTAAGCCCCACGCGTGCTATCAACTCTTCGACCTGCTCGTTTCGCTCTCGGCGTGTAGCGTGCGGCAGCGTGAGGTGTGCCATAAAAAGCAGGTACTCCGCTACATACATCTCGCTATAGAGCGGGTTCTGCTCGGGCAGGTATCCCATGCGGGACGGCACATCGAGGCAAGTCTCTGTGTGTTTGTCTGCGTCCCACACCCCCACGAGTATCTTCATCAGCGTGGACTTGCCCGCACCATTCACGCCCAACAATCCCACCACCTCCCCACAGGGAATGGAGAGACTGATATCCTGCAAGACCATTTGCCGCCCGAGTGTCTTGTAGAGATGTGCTATGCGCGTGGTTTTTGTGTCGTGCATAGTTTGGGTAGTCTGCGAAGTTGTTGTTTGGGTTGTTTTTGTAGTTGTGAAATTCATAGTGGTAAAAGTTTGCAAAGGTACAAAATAAAACGGATATATGCAAGTCTGCTCCGTTTTTCGAAATCCAATACAAATATACAACACAAATCGACTTTTTGCAAGGACGGCTGTCGATAAAAGCATCGTGCGTATGGACTGCTGTCAATATTTCTGTTCCATCTTGCTGAATATGAGCAAAATAAAAAATGCCCACTTTCTGTATCCGACCGAAAAAAAAGTAACTTTTACGCACAAAAAACGAGCAGACCAACGCGTAGTCTGCTCGTTTTTCGGAGTTATCCGTAAGTGCCTTATCCGCCGAAGTTATCGAAGCGAATCATATCGTCTTCTACACCCAACGAGTGGAGAAGGTCAAGAACCGTCTTCGCCATCATTGGAGGACCGCAGAGGTAGTATTCTACATCCTCGGGGTCTTCATGCTGCTTGAGATAGGTATCGCCCATAACCGGAGCAATGAAACCTGCTGTATACTTGATTCCCAATGCATCTGCCTTAGGATCGGGGCGGTCGAGCGCCAAATGGAAATGGAAGTTAGGATACTCTTTTTCCAACTCAAGGAAGTCGTCCATAAAGAATACCTCGTCAATAGCACGCGCACCATAGAAATAGTGCATCTCACGGTCACGGGTATGCAGAGTCTTGAGCATGTGCATAATCTGCGCACGGAGCGGAGCCATACCGGCACCACCACCGACCCAAATCATTTCACGCTTGCTGTCGAATACAGGGTGGAAATCACCGTAAGGGCCGGACATCGTTACCTTATCGCCCGGTTTGAGCGAGAAAATATAGGTCGATGCAATACCGCAAGGCACATCCTGGAACTCAGGACCATTCGGACACTGGTCTTTCGGCTTGAAAGGCGGCGTAGCAATACGCACGGTCAGCGTGATAATATCACCCTCATCGGGGTAGTTCGCCATTGAGTATGCACGAATTGTGGGCTCGGTATTGACCTGGTGCAGATTGAACAATCCGAACTTCTCCCACGATGGTACATAGAGATCGCCAATCAGCGAACGATCAAAGTCCTTGTAGTAGATGTCATAAGCAGGGATTTTAATCTGTGCGTACGAACCGGGAATGAAGTCCATGTGCTCGCCCTTAGGCAGTGCAACTTTGAACTCTTTGATAAAAGTAGCGACATTCTTGTTGGAGATGACGGTGCATTCCCATTCCTTAACTCCAAGAACGGACTCGCTGACCTTCATCTTAATATCTTCTTTTACCTTCACTTGGCAGCCCAAGCGCCAGTGCTCTTTCTGCTGCTTACGCGTGAAATGCACCGTCTCTGTAGGCAGTATCTCGCCGCCTCCCTCAAGCACTTGGCATTTGCACTGACCGCAAGAGCCCTTACCACCGCAGGCAGAAGGCAAGTGTACCCCTGCTTCGCCGAGCGTGGAGAGCAGTGTGCCACCGGCGGGAACCTTGTACTCCTTGTCGCCATTAATCGTAATCGTTACATCTCCTGATGCCACCAAGTATTTCTTAGCGACAAGCAAGATGATAACCAGTAGCAGTATCACGCCCAAAAAGACGCCCACTGCCCAAAGAATTGCTGTTATATTCATTGTTGTTTGTTATATATATATTTCCATTTACTACCTGTTCCGCAGTATTTAACCGTGTCAAAAACACACCATTCTGTATCGTTAATGGAATCAACACGAAGCAATGTGTCTCCATTCATGGATACAAAACGCATATCTTTAAGGAAAGAATTAGGCGTCGGCATATCCAATATGGTGTCTTTGTTATCCCAATGGATAATACAAAGCGCATTATTCGGAATCAGCAGTGTATCAAACTTATTTTTGTTTTGCATATTCGTTAGATAACGAAAATGGTACAAACAAATCACACTGTCTTTTGACTCGTTTTGTACATAGTATTTGTACTTATTTTTGAGTGGGTCCACTGTTATGCATCCGTTAAGCAATAGAATAAGACAAACAGAAATAGGTAAGATAAGCGTATGATACTTCTTCATATTAGTTTTATTCAATTAGTAATATATATTGCGGATGTATAGTTTGTCTCCTTCGCTTAGTTGATTCGTCTGTCCCCAGAAAGTACTACCATCTTCCTTTTTTGTTATGGTAGGTTGACCATTATTAGTGAAAGCCCAACTGTCATATAACATAATGGATTCAAAGTCAAATGGACCATAGGCAGTTACTGACGATTCCAAGAATTTGTGGAATTGAGCCTTATGTTTTCCATCCATATTCTCAAAATGGACAGTTATATAACAATCTCTATCAGGTCGACATTGTTCATGTTGTAATGTGAGGGTATGCCCTAATTCATGCAAGCAAGTTCCCTTGTCTGTACAATCTGGATTTATGTGCACAAATGCCCAAGGTACTGCACCTAAAGAAGATACTCCACAAGCGTCATCAGAACAATTATTGGAAATGCAGACATGGTAATTGCAGCCTATTCCCCATGTGAATCGATTCCAACCATTATCTTTTATTTCAACAAATCGAATAGCGTGTTGAGCAGCCTCTTCCCACTCGTTCATAGCCTCTCGCATAGTATTCATATTTGGACATCTTTTCTTATAATTTCTGTAGCGGATATCCGTTAGCCATTTGGAAAGTAAATCGTATTTTACTAAACGCTGTACTCCGGAATGTGGGTTAGAAGGACTATAAGAGTTACAATTGCAGTCGTCATCCTCTTCTGTATATTCGTCTGTATTGTACTGTTCATGTTCTAATGCAATATCATTTTCTGCACTGTACAAAATATCCAACTTGCTGTAAGCAGTCTCTCCATAGAGTGGAAGAATAATATCTTCATCATCAACTACTCCATCGGATATTGAGAGATAATTTTGAATTACGGAGAACTCATTCAATTCAAGACAAAGTTGATTGTAAAGGTCAGAAAAGAATGTATCTTCTTCGGTGCTTTCTAAATCAGTATCTTCCAAATACTCAAGAGTATAGTGAAGAGCCGCTTTTTCGTTTAGAATCCGTTGTTTAGAAACAATATCATATTCGAACACATCTTCATTCCACGAATCAAAATAGGCTAATGCTAAATCCAGATACTTATTCATTATGTATGTATAAGGATGAGCCTCTTTGTCTTCGATAGAATAAGATTCATAGTATTGCCTTACATATTCAAGTGGTGTTTGTTCTGCCTCTGCTGCGTCACTACATTTCTGTATGGTAGCATTAGATGTTCCTGAAACAGGAACATCTAATGCATTGTTACATGCACTAAACATTAACGCTATTAGCAATAGTGAGTATGATATAAAATGTCTTTTCATTTTGCTATAGTGTAGTGTAATGGTTTGTTTTAAGTTATTGTTGATTATTATAAATATATTTCCATTTACTACCTATTCCGCAGTATACAACCGTGTCAAAAACACACCATTCTGCATTGTCAATGGAATCAACACGAAGCAATGTGTCTCCATTCAAAGATACAAAACGCATGTCTTTAAGGAAAGAACTAGGCGCAGGAGCTTCCAATAGGGTGTCTTTATTGTCCCAATGTATAATACAAAGCGCATTATCAGGAATTAGTAGT
This sequence comes from Azospirillum sp. CAG:239, assembly GCA_963619585.1. Lineage (GTDB taxonomy): Bacteria > Bacteroidota > Bacteroidia > Bacteroidales > Paludibacteraceae > Colicola. The sequence continues at coordinate 46,866 of CAVEXR010000007.1, read as the reverse complement.
GTGTCAAACTTACTTTTGTCTTGCATAGTCGTCAGATAACGAAAATGGTACAAACAAACTACTGTGTCTTTAGATTCATTTTGTATATAATACTTGTATCTCTTTTCAGGGGTAGGCTCTATTATACATCCATAAAGAAATAGAATAAGACCAAAAGAAATAAGTAAAATATGAGTATGAAGAAACTTATTCATATTAGTAATAGATATTGCGGATGTATAGTTTATCGCCTTCACTTAAATGCGTTCGTTGCTTGGTAAATGTGCGACCATTTCCCTTTATGGTTATGGTAGGTTGGTCATTATTAGAGAAAGCATAACTGCCATATAACATAACAGACTCAAAGTCAAATGGACCATAGGCAGTTGCTGATGATTCTAAAAACTTGTGGAATTGAGCCTTATATTTTCCTTCCATATTTTCGAAATGGACAGTAATATAACAATCTCTATCGGGGCGACACTGTTCGTGTTCCAAGGTAAGAACATGCCCCAATTCATGCAGGCAAGTGCCTCTTTTGTTAGAATATTTGCTGTTTATATGAACATACGCCCATGGAACTGCTCCTAAAGAGGCGACTCCACTAACATCATCGGTACAATTATTGGAAATGCAGACATGGTAATTACAACCTATTCCCCATGTGAATCGATTCCAACCATTATCTTTTATTTCAACAAATCGAATAGCGTGTTGAGCAGCCTCTTCCCACTCGTTCATAGCCTCTCGCATAGTATTCATATTTGGACATCTTTTCTTATAATTTCTGTAGCGGATATCCGTTAGCCATTTGGAAAGTAAATCGTATTTTACTAAACGCTGTACTCCGGAATGTGGGTTAGAAGGACTATAAGAGTTACAATTGCAGTCGTCATCCTCTTCTGTATATTCGTCTGTATTGTACTGTTCATGTTCTAATGCAATATCATTTTCTGCACTGTACAAAATATCCAACTTGCTGTAAGCAGTCTCTCCATAGAGTGGAAGAATAATATCTTCATCATCAACTACTCCATCGGATATTGAGAGATAATTTTGAATTACGGAGAACTCATTCAATTCAAGACAAAGTTGATTGTAAAGGTCAGAAAAGAATGTATCTTCTTCGGTGCTTTCTAAATCAGTATCTTCCAAATACTCAAGAGTATAGTGAAGAGCCGCTTTTTCGTTTAGAATCCGTTGTTTAGAAACAATATCATATTCGAACACATCTTCATTCCACGAATCAAAATAGGCTAATGCTAAATCCAGATACTTATTCATTATGTATGTATAAGGATGAGCCTCTTTGTCTTCGATAGAATAAGATTCATAGTATTGCCTTACATATTCAAGTGGTGTTTGTTCTGCCTCTGCTGCGTCACTACATTTCTGTATGGTAGCATTAGATGTTCCTGAAACAGGAACATCTAATGCATTGTTACATGCACTAAACATTAACGCTATTAGCAATAGTGAGTATGATATAAAATGTCTATTCATTTTGCTATAGTGTAATAATTATTTGTTTTCTTATATATTCAACCCGGAGAAACACATGAATGCCATTGCCATAAGACCGGCGGTAATGAATATAATACCCATACCTTGCAGGTGCTTAGGAATGTCGCTGTACTCCAATTTCTCGCGGATACCTGCCATACATACGATTGCCAACATCCAGCCTAATCCGGAGCCCAAAGCAAAAGCAAAGGCATCACCCAAATTAGCAATAGCCTTGGTATTGACGGGGTCGAGCAGGATGCGCTGCTGCATAAAGAGCGAACCACCCATGATGGCGCAGTTAACTGCAATCAGCGGCAGGAATATACCGAGCGAAGAGTAGAGCGAGGGAGAGTATTTCTCCACAATCATCTCTACCAATTGTGTGATGGCGGCAATAACGGCGATAAAGAGAATAAAGGACAAGTAGCCTAAGCCGAGCGGATTGAGCACATGTACCTGCAGCAGATAGTTGACCGGCAAGGTCAGCACTTGCACAAAGGTAACGGCTATTCCCAAGCCGGCACTTGTCTTGACATCTTTCGATACAGCCAAGTAGGAACACATACCCAAGAAGTATGCGAAAATCATATTGTCCGCAAAGATACTGCGGATAAACAAACTCAATGCGTGTTCCATATTATTTCTCCTCCTTATTTAGTGAGCGGTGTGCCCAGATGATACATCCTACAAGAATCAGTGCCATGGCAGGCATCATCATCATACCGCAGTTTTCGTAGCAGCCGCCATTGGCTACATACCAACTCTCGGGGATGACACGGTAGCCGAGCAGTGTGCCTGCCCCGAACAACTCCCGAATGAACGCAATAATAACCAGTATGATGGCATAGCCAAAACCATTGCCCAGACCATCGAGAAGCGAGTCCTTCACATTGTTGGTCATGGCGAATGCCTCCAAGCGTCCCATAAGGATACAGTTGGTAATGATAAGTCCGATATAGACGCTCAACTGCATAGCGATATCGTAGGCAAAGGCCTTCAACACCTCGCTGACAAGTGTTACCAGAGCGGCTACGACTACCAATTGTACGATGATACGGATACGCATTGGGATGGTCTTACGCATAAGCGAGATGACCACATTCGATAGGGCTACGATGATGGTTACGGCAATACCCATCACCAAAGCCGGCTTGAGTTGTACGGTAACTGCCAGCGAGGAGCAGATACCCAATATCTGAACAACAACGGGGTTGTTCTTATTGAGCGGGCCGAGTAAAACCTCTTTTGTTTTCTGTGATAACATAGGACTATTTCTCCTTTCTTGTAGTGATTGAAATAACACCATCCTGCAGTTCTGCATCGCTATACTCGGACAGCACTGCTATTTGGCGAATGGCATTCATATCCTTGATAACATCCACTGCGGCGATGTCGTTGGTATCAATCGAGTTGATGTCGCCCGAGAATACCGCACCATCCACGAGTGTAATGGCATGGGTAGACGCCTCTGTAGGTGCAGTAGCCCCATCGTTGAGGAACGACTCATACTCGTGCAGACGATTGTAGAGCATATCGCTTACGCCTGTCGAGGTAATCGTTGCACCCGATACAGCATCCACTTGCTCAGCACCATTATCTGCCGCCTTGCCTGCTTTGAGTACGGCTACAGAGCATAGGTCGCCTTGTGCGTTACGGATATGTTTACCGTTGAACTGGTTGCGGAACTTTGCTGTAACAATCTCAGCACCCAGACCCGGGGTCTCACTCTCGTGGTTGAAGTTAACGCCATAGATGGTGTTCTTATCTGCATTGAGAGCCAGATAGCCCCCGATACCGCCCCAAAGACCGGTACCTTTGAGTTCGAACACATACTTGGTCTCGCCATCGATATTGGCTACATATACGGGGAGATCCTCCTCGCCTACATAGACGGTATCATTCACCAACGAGAGATACAAGTCGGCAGGATTGGTGTGGGAGTAGTCCTGATTGAGCGCCACGAGAATCTGTTTCTGCTTATCAAGCAAGGCATTTGCCTGTTGACGAGGGCTGAGCAGTTGGCTTGCAAGTGCAAGCAGCACTGCCACGATAACCACAATCACTATCGAATATACAATAGTGTAGGTATTGCTATTTGTGTCTAATTTCATATCGTTCTCCTTTATTTAGTAACCACATTGGCGCGGCGGAGGCGGCGCTTGATATTGACTTGTACCACACACCAGTCGATGAGCGGAGCAAAGGCGTTAAGCAGCAAGATAGACAGCATCATACCTTCGGGGTAGCCCGGGTTGAGAACACGAATGGTGATAGCCATAAAGCCAATCAAGAAACCATAGATCCATTTGCCACACTCCGTGCGGGCAGAAGTAACAGGGTCGGTAGCCATAAATACGGCACCGAACGCAAAACCACCCGATACCAAGTGCATATACCAAGGAAGGTGTGCCACTGCGGTATCCGGTCCGCAGGCATTGTATAGCAGTGCAGTCAAAGCACCACCAACAAAGATACTGAGCATGGTCTTCCAAGACGCAACGCCCGTGGTGAGCAGCAGCAATGCACCGAGAAGAATTGCCCAACAGCAAGTCTCACCGATAGAACCCGGAATAAGACCATTGAACGCAGTCCAGAAATCCACAGGGATAAGATGGGTATCGGCAGTAGTGGCAATCTGGGTCAAAGGAGTTGCCCCAGAGAAACCGTCTAGTTGCTTGCCGCTATCCCAACCCCAAGTGCCGCCTTCGCGTACGAAAGCGTGGTCACCCGTCATGTGTGTCGGGTAAGCAAAGAACAGGAAGGCACGAGCAATCAAAGCCACATTGAATACATTGTAGCCTGTTCCACCGAAGATCTCCTTAGCAAAGATAACCGCAAAAGCGGTTGCCAAGGCTACCATCCACAGCGGGGTGTTGATAGGCAACACGAGCGGGAGAATAATACCCGTTACAAGAAAACCCTCTTGAATCTCTTCGTGCTTCCACTGTGCTACGGTGAACTCTATACCCAGACCTACCGCATAGGTGACAATGATATAGGGCAACACCGCCAACAGACCGAAACCAAAGGCTTTCCACCAAAGAGCGCAGGTCATGGAACCACGGACAAGTTCGCCCGTAGCGAGCAAGTGCTGGTATCCTACATTGAACATACCAAACAACAAGGCCGGCATCAATGCCAAGACCACGATAATCATCGTACGCTTGGAGTCGCGACCATCGTGTATCTGTACACCCACACGCTTCGAAGTGGTATTGGGCGTGAAGAGGAATGTATCGAACCCGTCAAACAAGGAGTGAAGGGCGTGTAACTTGCCTCCCTCCGAGAAGGTGGGGCGAAGTTTCTCCATTACTTTATATAATCCGTTGAACATATTACTCAATCTCCTTTTTTAGGTTATCCAATGCAGTGCGGACAATGGCTTGCAACGGCATTTTGCTGGTGCAGACATACTCGCAAAGCGCAAAGTCTTCCGGTGCGACTTCGTAAGCACCGAGGGCTTCCATCTTGTCGATATTGCCGGCAATCATCGCCTTGATAAGGTACTCGGGATAGATATCCATAGGGAATACCTTGTCGTACTCGCCGCTGACAATAATCGCACGACGACCACCCTTGAGTCGAGCATCCCACTGGTAGTGCTTCTTACCGCAGAGCCAATGCGTGAAAGCGCAGTCGAAGAACTTGGCAGGGTCGGTAGTACCGGTATTGAATTGGTTGAAACGAGGCAGCAACCATCCCATGAACTCATGGTTCTCCGAACCTTCATCGAGTACGGTAAACTGGTTGTCATATAGGCTTATCATCTCATCCAATTCCACCTGATGACCACTCAATACATTGCCTGCAATATAACGGCAGGGAAGTTCGGTATGTACATTGCTCTTGAATATGGCCGAAACAGGCATACCAGGCAGCACATTGTAGTACTGAGCACCGTATGCCAAAGGTCCTGTGAGCGCTACCTTCTTCTGCATATCCACAATACCCTTAACGAACAGACGCCCGATAAGCAACAGGTCTTGGATATTGATAGTCCAGACGGTTTCGCCCTTAGCGATAGGCAATACATGGTTGATCTGTACACCGACATTGCCTGCAGGGTGCGGACCAAAGACCTCATACTGCGTGCAGTCTTTCAACTCACGGAACTCTGTGGCTTTTGCACCACCCTGCAGCCCGACATAGACGGGAGCAATCGTGCTCAATGCACTGACTGCCGCCTGCAGATAGACGAGTTGCCCCTTGAGCAACCACTCGTAATTCGGTGCTACGGGAGCGGAATCGAAAGTGGAAACAAAGACTGCCTTAGGCGTCTTGTTCGGCATAGCAATACAGTCGTACGGACGCTGCTTGATAAGCGGCCATAAACCGGACTGGAGCAGCAGTGACTTAGCGTCCTGCTTGGTATCGAATACTTGGTACGCAATCGTGGCGTCCGCCTCAATGTCGATGGACATCACCTTGCGACGCTCACCGCGCACAACGGCAGTCACCTTGCCACTGACGGGCGAAGTGAAGAGCATCTGCTCGTTCGCCTTGTCGTAGAACAAGGGGCTTCCTGCCTTCACGCTGTCGCCTTCTTTCACAACCACCTTGGGCTTGATACCGGCGAAATGGTCGGGCACGATATGGAAGACGGCAGGGCGAGAAACACTACCCAGTGTCTCGGCTGCTTTCCCCTCAAACGGAATGTCCAAACCACGGTTCAGTTTGATTTGTTGCATGAGATATGTTGTTTTTATAATTATTCGTATTTGCATACTGCGGGTATCCCTTGCATATCCTTTGCTTATCCCTTGCTACGGCATAGCACGCAATTCGCCCGCGAATGGCGGAGAAAACCAATACATTTTAACTTAACAAATCGTACCATAGAAAACACTCCGCACAAAAAGCGCACAAAGGTACATTTTTTATTTGGAATACGAAAATCCGCCGCAGATTTTCTCTACGAATTGTCTATGTGGAAAAAATGATGTACTTTTGTGGATAAATTATTGAATGAATCTATGTTGGGTATCTTGGCTTTGGTAGCTACTTTTGCGGTCGAAACAGCAAAATCCGTATCGGTCAGCGGGGTGATTCCCGAGGGCGCAACTGCCGTATTTAGCAGCACGGGAACGGGGAAACAACTCACAAGCGGCAAGCAAGCCACACTCACTCTCGCGGGGTGGCGAAATGTGGAAATAGAGTCGGTACGGCTGTCGATGCGTTCGAACAAAAGTGCGGGTGCGGGCAGCCTCGAGATGACGGTGGACGGCGCAACGGTATGGACTGTCGACAACAGTGGTTTTGACCAATGGTACGGCTCGTATAGTACTGAATATGTGGATATTATACATGCTTTTGGCACGGCTTTACCCACAAAAGACGGAAAAATTGAAATTGCAATACAAAGTTCGCAAAATTCACTTTATATCGCAAGTTACGATATTATCTATCACAAAGCCGCACCGCGTGCCTACACCGTAACGCTCCACGAGGAGGACGGCAGCCTGACTGCGCTGACGGAAACAGCGGTCGGCAGCGGCGTTGTGCTGCCCGAGCGTGCGGATTTGGAGGGGTGGAAATTCCTCGGTTGGACAACGCAGGCGGTGGATATATCGACCCGCAAACCGACTGTCCTGTCCGCAGGTACGACCTATTCGCCTACCTGCGACGCCGACCTCTATTCGCTCTATACCGACGATATGCACCCCGCGCCGAGCCTCGTACAACGCACAGATTGTCAGTCGGGTATGTATGCCATTGCGTTCCCTGTGGTGAATGCCGTCTATGCGGGCGGTGTGGCGGACGGCGAGATGCCCATGGAGGAAATTACGCTCACCCAAGCCTCGGGCAGTACTCGGTGGGAACGCGGGTTCGACATTGCCGATAGGATGATTTACTACATTGATTTTCTGTCGGATAGTACGGCGACCATTCTGCACTACGAGACCGGCACTTGGGTGGGCTACAAGAACAATAAGATGCAGGATACGCCCACCCACTGGCACTATCGCATCTGCCCCGACTCGACGGTGGCGTTTTTCCTGCCCGGCGACAAGGCAGATGCGGTGCATATCCTGTGGCTCGATGTCTCTATCGACAATGGTGGATATTACTATGCAAAGGTGTGCAGGAACATGACAGAGAGCAAGTTAGTCTGCCAGGCACTGCTCTACGAAGCCTATATTCCCGAGGGCTTGGTGCAGTATTCCACCCATCCGAGGCGTGTGGCAATAGATCGGGTTGTTGCCCCCGAAACCGCCCCGCATGAGGTGCGTATCGGGCTGTATCGTCTTACTATTCTGAATGGAAAAAAGACCCTGCATTTGGATAGATAAGATATTTTTCGTACCTTTGCAGGTCTATTGGGCTTTGGAGTACTTTCGTGGTTATTCGCATGGGATTTCCATAGAATAACCATTGATTAGGAACTGTTAACAAGCAAGGACGATGCAATGAGGATACGATGAGGATGCCACAAAGTAGCGTCTACTTTCGAACCACCTTCGAACCACAGTCGAAGCACCTTCGAATCACCTCCGAACGAGTTTCGAAGAAGATAAGGCATAAAGAAGTACCTAACCCGACATATCGAACATAGAAAAACATCCGAAAATGAACTATACGAAGCAACTTTTTTTAAGTATACTACTCCTGCTGCCTTTGTCGCTGCGGGCGGACTTGGCGACAGACCTCTTGGACAAGAAATACAACGCCACGCTCCTCTCCGTTGCCGAGCAGGACAGCATTCTGGGTACTACCGACGAGGGGCGTTTCCGCCTCGAGACAGAGAACAAGCAGACCCTTTTTCGCCACTCTTTTGTGGCGGACTACTACATAGTCGATACGCAGCGAAATACCCGTAAGCACCTGAGCGACACGCTTGTACGGGACGCCGTCTTCTCTCCTAACGGGCGATATATCGCTTTCGTGCGGGGCAATAACCTCTATCTGCATAAGTTGGATTTCGGGACGGAAGTCGCCGTTACGACCGACACCAATCCCGAGATACTCAACGGCTTGACCGATTGGCTCTACGAGGAGGAGTTCGGTACGACGGCACTCTTCGCTTTCTCGCCCGACTCCCGTCAGTTGGCGTTTGTGCGTTTCGACGAGACACCCGTGCCTACCTACGAATGGCAGGAGTTCCTCGGTACGACCTATCCCAAGACCGCCTCGCTGCGCTACCCCAAAGCGGGCGAGCCGAACGCACGCGTGTCGGTGTGTGTCTACGATATTCAGACCAAGACCGTCCGTACCATGCAGACCCACGGTGCGGACGACGATGTATACTTGCCCCGTCTCGGTTGGACGACGCCTGTCGTATCGGGCAAGAACACTACGCCTGCCGACCTCGTGGTACTCAAACTCAACCGCGACCAGACCCGTATGGAGGTACTGCTCTGCAACCCCAAATCCACCGTGGCGCACACACTCTATAAGGAAGAAAACAAAAGCGGGTATGTAGACTACGAACTCTTCGACCAATGGCAGTGGTTGTCCGACAACCGCTTCATCGTTGTCAGCGAGCAGAACGGTTGGCGTTCGGCGTATCTCTATTCCGCACAGGGGCTTCGCCAGAAACAACTGACACCCGACGGTATCGACCTGACGGCAGTCTATGGCTTCGACGAGAGTACCCAAACGCTCTACTACCAAGCCGCCACCACCCCCATGACACGCGACGGCTACCAAGTGTCGCTCAAACGCCCTGTCCCCGTCCGTCTGACAGACGGCGAGGGGACGCACAACCTGGTTTTCTCCGCCGACTATCGGCGTATGATAGACAACTATTCGTCGGATACACAGCCGAATATCTATACCCTATACGCCCTCGCCAAGGACGGCACGAAGCGTGCTTTGCGTGTCGTAAAAGACAACAACGCCGTGGCGAAAGAGTGGCAAGCCCTTGCCCTGCCGGAGAAGCAGTATCTGACCATTACCACCGAGCGTGGCGACCGCCTCAATGCCTTTCTCTTGCAGCCCTCGGATTTTGACCCGCAGAAGAGGTACCCCGCGGTGGTCATACAATATTCTGGTCCTCAGAGCCAACGCGTACTGAACCAATGGTACAAACGCTGGCAATATCACTACCTCGCCGCTGCCGGTTATGTCGTGCTGTGCGTGGATACGCGGGGGACGGACTGCCGTGGGCGGGCGTTCCGCAATGCGTCCTATATGCAACTCGGCACGGTCGAATCCCAAGACCTCGTCAGCACGGCGCACTATCTGCAGTCCTTGCCCTATGTGGCGGCAGACAAAATAGCCCTCGTAGGCTGGAGTTATGGCGGCTTTCAGACGCTTACCACGCTCTCTTGTGCCGACTGCCCCTATCGTTGTGGCGTGGCGATTGCGCCCGTAACGGATTGGCGGCTCTACGATTCGGCGTACACCGAGCGTTATATGCGCCGTCCGCAAGTCAACGAAGGCGGATACAACACCGCTTGTCTAACCGACAAAGGCAGCCGCTTGAACGCAGATTTGCTGATTGTCCACGGTTTGGCGGACGACAATGTCCACGCGCAGAATACACTGCTCTACACCGAGTCGCTCGTGGACGCCGACAAGTTCTTCGAGGAACAACTCTACCCCGACGACAACCACTTCCTCAAGAAGAACAACCACTACTACCACTTGCACCGCCGCCTGCTGCGCTTCCTCGATGCGGAGTTAAAATAAAAGTAGCAGACTTGCTGTAAAAGTAGCATACGCTGCAACCCAAAGTGGCGTACACTTAACCTGATAATACATAACTAAACTAATTATAATACTATGACACACAAAAAACAACGAACCGCACTACCGATTGTAGTGATGTTCCTCCTGTTCTTTATGATTGCGTTCGTGACAAACCTTTGTAACCCGATGGCAGTCATTGTGAAGAACCACTTTACTATCTCTAACTTTGCTGCCCAACTGGGCAATGCCGCCAACTTCATAGCCTACGCCGTGATGGGCATTCCCTCCGGTTTGCTGCTAAAGAAAGTCGGCTACCGCAAGACGGCACTCATCGCCGTGATGACGGGCTTTGTCGGCGTACTGCTGCAGTGGATTTCGGGCTTCGACAGCGTGCAGAGTTTCTGGGTCTATCTCGCAGGTGCATTCATCGCAGGCTTCTGTATGTGTATGCTCAATACGGTGGTCAACCCTATGCTCAACACCCTCGGTGGTGGCGGCAAACACGGTAACCAGTTGGTGCAATTCGGCGGCGTGCTGAACTCGCTCGGTGCCGTCTTGGTAACCATCATCATGGGACACCTCATCGCTGATGCTGCCAAGGCACAGTTGTCCGACGCCACACCGGCACTGATGATGGCACTCGGCGTCTTCGCTTTCGCGTTTATCGTGCTGCTTGCCGTCAAAATTCCGGAGCCTATCCTCGAGGCAGAGCAACACGCAGCCAAGCATGACAAGTCGGGCAAGAGTTACTCCGCGTTCTCGTTCCGTCATTTTAACTTGGGTATTCTCGCTATCTTCCTTTATATGGGCATCGAAGTAGGGGTGCCGACTTATGTGCTGCAGTACCTCACCACACTGCCCACCGCCACTATACCGGGCTTGGGTATCGACCCCGACATCGCCGGAGGTATCGTGGCACTCTATTGGTTCTTGATGCTCATAGGTCGTTTGATAGGCGGACTTATCGGCGGCAAAGTCTCGAGCCGTGACCAGATAACGGTCGTTTCTACTTTGGCACTCGTTCTTATCTTGTTGGGTATGTTCCTGCCGCAGGATATACAGGTCTCTTTCTTTGGTATCGAGTGGGAGAAAATGGAACTCATCGAAGCGCCCGTGCCTATTGGTATTGTGCCGCTGGTGTTGGTGGGGCTGTGTACTTCCGTTATGTGGGGAGGTATCTTCAATATGGCAGTCGAAGGGCTTGGGCGTTATACCTCTATCGCCTCGGGTGCATTCATGACGATGGTCTGCGGCGCAGGTATTCTGATTCCGTTGCAGGGGCGCTTGGTAGATGTATTCGGCAACTTCCAGATGAGTTACATCGTAGTGCTTCTCTGCGCAGCCTACATCCTCTTCTATGCCCGCATTGGTAGTAAGAATGTAAACAAGAACATCCCTACCGACTAACGACTTTCGACCCGCGCTTAACGACAACACCTATCCTCCAAGGCTATTGAATGCCGCAGGAGGGTAGGTGTTGTTCGTCGACCGAAGTCCGATGCCGTAATCGACTAAGAAACCGATCATTTGCCGGTTCCGTCCTCTATTTCTCTGCATAACTGTCTAATACTGCTGTAAAAAAGCAGATTTAACCAAAATTTCGCATATAGGATTTGTCTATATGCAGAAATAGGCGTACCTTTGCAGTAGAAATGGGGTGTATAGGTCGTGTGGCGTATAAGTCAAGTTGCAGGCAGAGAAACAGGGAACTGCTCTTGCAGGCAATAACCGCCCCAAGGAACCGCAAGGAACAATAACTAAGCAAATAAACAACAAACAAAATAACTAATTAAAACTCTTTTTATTATGAAGAAATTATTCTCTTTGCTAACGGCTCTTTGCGTTAGTATTGTGCTTTTTGCTGCAGATGTTACGATGTATTCCGTCGACTTTACCAATGGGCAGGGTAGTTGGACTATAGATAACAAGAGTTTGGATGAAGGTCTTACCTATGTATGGCAGCAAGATGCCACTTATGGTATGAAGGCAAGCGCCTACAATAAAGCAAACAAAGCAGCAGAGTCTTGGCTTATTTCTCCTGTTATTGACCTTTCTTCCGCAACAAAGGCTACGCTCAAAGTGAGTCATGCTTTGAATTTCTTGAATGGTAATGCTAATCCGTTGTCTGTGAAAATATCTACGGACAATGGCGCTAATTGGTTAGACCTTGCATTGGAGATGCCAGCAGGTACTACTTGGGATTTTCAAGATAACTCTGTTTCAATTGATACTTATGCGGGCAAGAACATTAAAATTGCTTTTGTGTATGTAAGTACGACAACTGTTGCTCCTACTTATGAGGTAAAGACATTGGCAATAACAGGTGACGGACAAGAAGAACCGGAAACTGATGTAACTGAGATTTCTATAGAAGAAGCCATTGCTCTCTGTAATAAGATGGAGGCAGGAACCTATACTGACATTGTATATTGTGTGAAAGGTGTTGCATCTTATGTATATGATTACGACGAAAAATATAACAATCAGACATTCTATTTTGGCGCAGATGTAGATGCGCAGAAAGGTTCTACTTTGGAAGTGTATCGTGGCGTGATTGATGCTCCGGGTGTTGCAAAAGGAGACAAGATTGCTGTAACCGGAAATCTTGGTGTTCGTACAACAAGCTCGGGAAATGCAAGTATCGGTTTCAAATCAGGTGCTAAAATAGAAAAAATTGATGATACTGCTATCGACAACGCAGAGGTATCGGCTAAGGCAGTTAAGCAATACGATGCAGAACTTGGTCAAGTAGTTATCATCCGCAATGGTGTGAAGTACAACGCACTAGGCGTAGAGGTAGGCACAATCGCAGAGTAATCGCCGAGTGCTTGCCGCAGGGTAGTCAACCATCTACCCGCAACGACAAACAAAAGAGGCTGTCTAACACAAAGTTAGGCTGCCTCTTTTGTTGCGTCTTCGTATGCTTACATGGAATACACAGCACTCATTTTCCGCAACACTTGCTTGTGATCGACCTTCTGCAGCAATCCTCCCTCATTATTGAATCCCCGCAGCAGAGCCGCAGGCATACAGTAAACCACCTAATACACCTGCACTTACTTTGGTTTTGTTACAACAAAATGCGATTTTTACTTTGGTTTTGTTACAACAAAAGCATGTTTTTACTTTGGTTTTGTTACAATAATACCTTGTGATACTTGCGTATCTCATTGAAAAGCAGTATCTTTGCGGCGGATTTCAATGATATGTGTTATGTTTGAAAGAAATGCACTTCGGTGGCTCCGTCAGTGGCGGATAAAATCATCCCGCAAACCATTGGTAATTCGTGGTGCGCGTCAGGTAGGAAAAACATCGTTGGTGGACTCTTTTGCCAAAGAGTTCGATTGCTATATGAAGTTCAATCTCGACAATGTGGAAGACTTGGCATTGTTTGCCAAGGAACAGCCTATCGAAGAATTGTTCGAAACTTTGTTGCTTGTTCGAGGCAAGCGTAAAGATGCGGGCAGTACGCTGCTATTTATCGATGAAATACAGAACTCGCCTATTGCAATCAAAATGCTTCGTTACTTCTATGAAAATCTGCCGGAGGTATATGTCATAGCGGCGGGTTCTCTGCTCGAGACGATGTTGTTCCAAAACAGAGAGGTGAGTTTTCCGGTGGGTCGGGTGGAATATATGGCGTTGCATCCTTGTTCCTTTGATGAGTTCCTTGGTGCTTTGGGAGAGAGCAGTCTCCAAGATTCGGTGCGCTCGGTATGCGTCCCTGAAGTACTGCATAATCGGGTAGAGAAGCTGTTTGATATTTATACGCTGATAGGCGGTATGCCACAGGTGGTGGCAGAGTATGCTGCCACACGCGACATCGTGGCGTTGGACGATATTTTCCAATCGTTGCTCGCAGGGTATCAAGACGATGTAGAAAAGTACTCTTCGTCCGAAATGAGTCGTAATGTAATCCGCCATATTATCACCAATGGATGGGGATATGCCGATGAGCAAATTACGTTTGACCACTTTGCTGCCTCGAATTACAAGAGCCGTGAAGTGAGTGAAGCATTTCGTACATTGGAAAAGACTATGCTGTTAGAGTTATGCTATCCCACTACGCAGACCAATATCCCTATCATTCCCGACCATAAGAAACACCCGAAACTGTTGTGGCTTGATACGGGAATTATGAACTATGCAGCAGGCGTGCAGCGTGAGCTCATTGGCAAAGATGATATCAATGATGCTTGGCGAGGGAAGATTGCAGAGCATATCGTAGGGCAAGAACTGCTTACTCTTAGTCCGCAATATTTAACAAAGCGTGCCTTTTGGGTGCGGGAAAGCAAGAATGCACAAGCCGAGTTGGACTATTTGTACAATAGTCGGGAGTACGGATTGATACCGATAGAGGTGAAGGCAGGTAGTAATGCGCACCTCAAATCGCTGCAATCTTTTATGTGTGCCTCGGCAAGTACTACGGCTGTGCGTTTTTGGAATAAGCCACTTCGGAAAGATCGTGTTGTCTGTAATGACAAAGCGTTTACGCTGCTCAGTTTGCCCTATTACTATGCCGGACAATTAGACACCGTATTGCGAATGGAGCAAGAATGATAGTAATGGTCTATTGTATAAAGTGGACAATAGTCCTATAAACGAACCACCTCGGAAGCCGTTATCCGGAACTTCCGAGGTGGGTATGTATTGCAGCGAATGCGCTATGTAGAGTCGGTTGCTCTTTACTGAATCGTAATCACCTTGATACCATCCCGCTCGAGCAGTGCATTGATAGTCGGCTCTCCGCCACGGAAGCGCTTATACAAGTCCATGGCAGGCTCCGTGCCGCCCCGCTCAAGGATATTCTTACGGAATAGTTCCGCCGACTTCTTGTCGAATATAGAGCCGCCCTTCTTCGCTGCAGCCGCCTTGAATACTGAGAAAGCGTCTGCGTCAAGCAACTCCGACCACTTATAACTATAGTAGCCTGCTGCATAGCCGCCCGAGAAGATGTGCGTGAAAGCCGTCTCCATCTGCGTACAGGGTACATTGGGCAGCACACGCACTTGCTCCATAGCGTCGTTACCAAAGCGAATCACCGCCTCTTCTGCGCTCAAGTCTGCGGGTACCTCAAACGGTGCAGTCAGCGAGTGCCATGCCATATCCAGATATCCGAACGAGAGTTGGCGCACGCAGGCGTAAGCCGCATGATAGTTGTTCGAGGCCTTAATCTTGTCTATCAGTTCCTGCGGCATCTTCTCGCCCGTCAGATAGTGCTTAGCGAATGTATCGAGAAATTCTTTCTCGCCCAAGAAGTTCTCATTGAACTGACTCGGCAACTCCACAAAGTCGCGCGGCACATTCGTACCCGACAGCGCCGAGTATTGGCAGCGGGTCAGCATACCGTGCAAGCCGTGTCCGAACTCGTGCAGAAAAGTCTCCACCTCATCGTAGGTGAACAAGGCAGGCTTGTCGGCAGTCGGGCGAGTGAAGTTCATCACATTGACAATATGCGGACGATGGTCGGTCTTGCCGTTTTTGTACTGCGGCTGAAAATCGTTCATCCACGCACCGCCACGCTTGCCGTCCCGCGGGTGAAAATCTGCGTAATACACGGCAAGGAACTTACCTTTCTCGTCGAACACTTCGTAGGCTTTCACCTCCGGATGATATACTTGTATATTTTTGTTCTCCTTAAAGGTAATGCCATACAAGCGCTTTGCCAAGCCAAACACGCCCTCAATAACGGCCTCTTTCTCAAAGTACGGACGCAGGTCGTCGTCTGAGATGGCGTACTTCTCGTTCTTGAGTTTCTTGGAGTAATAACTCCAGTCCCACGGCTGTATGGTAGCGTAGAAGCCATGGTCTGTTGCGAACTGTTGCAGTTCTTCCACCTCTTGGCGAGCAGCGGGCATATAACTGTCACGCAATTGGTCGAGCAGTTGATATACTTTCTCCGGCGTCTCTGCCATAGTCTTGTGGAGCGACTTCTCTGCAAAGTTCTTCTTACCAAACAACTGCGCCAGTGCCAAGCGAGTATTCACGATGTCTATAATAACCTGCGTGTTATCAAACTCGCCGCCCACGCAGCGTGCATTGTAGGCTGTGTAGAGTTCGCGACGAATATCACGGTTGTCCAAGTCCTGCATCACCGGAATATAGGTCGTCGGCTTCAGGTTCAGCAACCATCCTTCGAGTCCTTTCTTTTCGGCGTTTTCCCGAAGCAGTGCCTTAGTATCTTCGTTGAGTCCGGCGAGCAGCGTCGAGTCTGTCAGCAACATAGTCCATGCATTGGTGGCTTTCAGCACATTCTGTCCGTAGGTAAGCGTCAATTTGCTCAATTTCGCTGACAACTCACGATAGGTTTGCTTGTCTTCGGGGCTCAGATTTGCGCCGTTGTTGGCAAACGACTCATAGATATCATCCAGCAGTTTCGCCTGCTCTTTGGTCAGCTTCAACTTATCTTTCTCATCATATACTGCCTTGATACGCTTGAACAATCCCTCGTTAAGGCGAATGTTCGCTGCGTATTCCGACATCTTGGGCGACAACTCCATCTCGATGTTGTCCAAGGTATCATTGGTTTCAGCAGAGGTCAGGTTGTAGAAACATCCGGACACAATGCTCAGCATCTCGCCCGACTTCTCGTAGGCCTCAATGGTATTCTTGTAAGTCGGTGCAGCAGGGTTGTTGACTATAGCGTCTATCTCCGCCAAGCCCTGCCGCATGCCCTCCTCGAAAGCGGGCATATAGTGCTCTGCGCGTATCTCGTTGAACGGATAGGTCTGATGGGGAGTCTTCCACTCCTTGTAATGGAAGAACGGGTTATCTGCATTTGCAGACTTGCTCTCGGCTGCTGTCGCCGAAAGCGTCATACCGGCTAATGCCATGGCACACATCGTTGTTTTTAGTTTCATTGATTATCTGTATTGCGGGAACACCTCTTGTTCCCAATGAGTAATGGTCTTATCGCAGCAAGTTAATATCGCCTGACAATTGGTACACGCCTATCATCGAAGTGGCGTCTTTGCTCTTTGCCTTATCGTATTTGATCTTTGTTGTATAGCCGCTCGTAGCATCTGTGCCCAACGCACGGATGACATAGAAGTAGGCTCCTTCGGCGGCAGGCTTTCCGTTGATCGTACCATCCCACCCCTTAGCAGGGTCAGTCCACTCATACACCAACTTGCCCCATCGATTGTACACCCAGCAGTGGAACTCTTTGAGCGAGCGATAGAGTACGCGGAACTCGTCGTTCTTGCCGTCGCCATTGGGCGTAAACACATTCGGCACTAGCAGTTGCGACTCGCTGACGGCAATCGTTATCTCCGTTGAGTCCCGCTGACAATCGGGGTCTTCGGTATCGCTGCACGGACAAGTGGCATTGCTCACATAGATCACCGCCCGATAACTGCCCGGCTCCAAAAAGGTGTAGCGATGTTGGTCGTCCGTTCGCTGTACAATGAGTTGCGTACCTTTGTAAATATACCATTGGTAGTAGTCCACGGCAGGCGTTGCGTAGGCACGGAATAGCACATCCAACGGAGCAGAGCCCTGTATCGGGTTCATTGTCTCGTCGGTCGGTCTATCTACCTCGTTGCTCTGCTCACCCGTTATGCCGCGCGTGGTGGTAGTAGTTGTAGCAACGGCTTTCACCGCCACAGGCTGCGACAATGTAGTGCTGATAGAGTCCGGCGTAAGCCCGATGTTCGTTATCCATTGGTCGTAACAAAGACTTATCTCTGTTGACTTATAGATAGCAGGCAGCGTATACGAGCCGATATGCAACGACTCGCCTTGCAGGGTGGTATCTGCCTCTTGCCATATTTTGTCCTCATTGTTCCAATGCAAGTCGCCGTATGTAATTGTGTAGGTTCGGGGTAGGTAGCGGGTTTGTCCGGTCGCTGACAAGTATTGCATCTCAGGCAGTGTCCCTTGCAATCGAATACGGGTGTCTTTACAATTCACCGCCTCCACCTCAAGCGACAAATCTGTCGGCTTGTAGTTTGGATAACTGAACAAATAAAAATACTCCCGTTGTCCATCCACCTCGATGTAGTAGCCGCCGTCGTCCGGGTATATCTCTGCGCTATTCGACTGCGCCAATGTACCATCGGTCTTGTACCAATCGACAGGATTACCATCCGTGGTGCGCACTTCGATATCCCCGGAGAATATAAATATCGTATCACCCTGATTGGTACACATATACGGGCTACCCACGCACTCAATATGAAGCGCCATGAGTGGCACGGACAACAATAAGAACAAATATGTCAGCAGTTGTTTCTTACTATGCAACATCCTCTTTTCAGATTAGTTTTAGCGTGCAAAGATACGAAAATTATTGCACATACACAAGCCCTTGCTCAAAAAGCGGCCGTGAATGTGGTCTTTCGTCGGTCGATACACCGAAAATCAGTCTGTGAGGACTTTGGTATGCGGCAGAAATGATTTGTCCCACGATACGCCGACCGAGATATTGGCGTTCAGGCGTTGTGCGGACGGGTGACGGGGTGTCCAACGGATATTGTCTTTGTTTACCCGCCATGGGTTGAACATCAAATCGCCTGTCAGTGAAATGGCGCACGAGCGTAGTTGCCATACTTTCAGGAAAGTTATATCCAAATTGACTACGGCAAAACCGCCTTCGAAATCGGTGTATAGACTGCGCCATGGGGTCATGCCAACCGTCGTATGGAGTGCCATACTATAGGGAAGAGCGAACTCGTATTTGAACTCAAAATAACTCGAGTAGGCACGCTGCAATGCTTCGCCCTCTGCCAACCGATAACCGTCCCGCCCGACCAAACGGGTACACCATAAGAAACTGAGTGGCAGACGATTACTCACTCGGTAGCGGAAACGCAGTTCGTCCGTATTGCCTGCTTGCCCGGGCGCGGCATTATCGAAATTGAAGAAATGCGTGCCGTCGAAATACACGGCGTGCAGCCAATAGAGTTGTATGCCCCAACGGTCGAAACCGACTGTAATATCCACCTCGGGATTGAACCCCGAGAACGCCCAATCGGTAGTGCCTATATTCCACCACATATCGGCAAACAGTCCCTCGAAGTTGGCGCGGGCGGACGCTTGTACACCCAATCCCCCTACATACAGTCCCCGCCAAATATAGTTTGCCACTATCGATGCATCGGCACTCAGTACCAACCCCGTGCGTCGAGGCATAGGGTCAAGCCACGACCGAGCAACCACCTCGCTTGTATCGGGATAGGTGAAAGACAACAGAAAAGGCACTACTCCGACGCAGAGCGTCCGAGTAAATGCCTTCCAAGTATTCGAAATGGCTTTTGCCACTCGTATTACAGTGCCTTTTGAGCCGCCCATGCAATACGCAGTGCGACCTCGAGAATGCGAGTATCCGTCAGTTCTACGATGCCGCCCTCGGGCCCCGGTTCTATATGGTATCCGTGTTCTGCAGTGCCTTCGCCGTTAAAGTAGGCGCGTACTGCGTCTGCTTCGATGCCTAACTCTGCTGCGATAGCGTCCATGCTGCCGTGTGGCAGGCTGTCTTTCACTTCACGAAGACGATTGAATGTAGTGCGAATCATAAATTTGGTGTGTTTTTGTTGATAATATAGATTGAATAGGATGTTCTATGAATTAGTGGTGCAAAGGTACAAAAAAGAAATTACATCTCCAAATATATTTTGCAACAAACCACATTTCTCTCTCCCGTAGCCCATCCATACGGCAAAGTTGCCCATGCCGTGCATTATGCATCTTGTATTGTATATGCAGTCAAATAGCATACCAAACCTATACAAAAGGTATATAAAAGTCATAGGTGCTAGGGTAGTGCTAAGGATGTGCTATGGATGTGGTATGGATATAAGTGGCTGATTCGTGCGAGATGGGTGCGAGATGGGTGTTATATTTTATGCAAGAAATATACACTATTCAGGTAGGGCGAATTATGGATTGCCTATTGGCAACAGAAATTGGATAGATTCAACCCTCAAACAGCGCAGTGCAAGCATTCTGTACGCTATGTGGAATGTACCTGCTGCGGGGCGGTTCGGGAGACGACCAACCACACGCCGGAAAAGACCAACAACACAGCCGCCGCTTGCAGCCAACCAAAGACCGCCAACCCCATAATCACGGAAACAAAACTGGCGAGGACGGGCTGCAAATAGTTGTATATCGCCACCTGGGTAGGTTGCAGCCCCTGCTGGGCAAAAGTCATCAAGAGATAAGCACAATAGGTGCCGAAAAAGACCGCAAAACCCACTTCGAGATAGGAGGTCAGCGCAATCGTCCGCCACGGCAACGCAATAATATGCGGTGCGGTGAAGGGCAAAATGGTAAGCGATGAAAACAACATGATCCACTTCATGCAGGTAACAACCGAGTATTTCTGCACAAAGCGGCTGAACAGCAACAGATAGGTGGCAAACGACACTTGCGCCAACACGCACATCACCGAACCAATGGCATCGGTATGGGGATTGGCAGAGGGCTGCGGCGAGGCGGTATGCGAGGTGAGAATGACCATCAATGCACCGGACAGCGCCAAGCATATTCCAACGACCTTGCGCCAGGAGATATGCTCGTGCAAAAAGACAGCCGACAAGATCAACGAGATGATCGGCTGCGTAGTAGTCATAATGCTCGCATTGACAGGCGAAGTATAACTAATGCCCATCGTATAGAGCCCTTGATTGAATGTGAAACTACAGAGCGAGGCTAAGAAAAACAAGCCCACATCGTGCAGAGGCACATGGTCTTGCTTTTTGCCACAGAGCGACAACACCCACGAGGTAAGCCAAAAGCAAACCGCCCCGCCCAACACACGAAACGACACAATGTCCAGTCCCGTGAAATCGACCCGCATAGCATCTTTGGTGAAAGGTGCCATCGGCCCCCAACAGATACACGCCATAGCCATAGCCAAATGGCGTAACCAAACTTTTTCTGTACGCATTGTTCGACAGACCTTTTCTTTCGGGGTGCAAAATTACTGCAATTTGGATAAACATACAAGAAAAAATGCACTCATTGCGTGCAGATTTTTGTGTTTTTTGCACTCATTGCGTGCATTGTGGAACTAACGGGAGAAGCGGACACCCAGGTTGAGAGAAAAGTCGATGGGGCGCTGCGAATAGATGCTCCGAAGCGTGGAGTGGTCGCGGAAACGATAGGTAGCACCCGGTTCGAGGTAGATGCCCAACCACGACAGGCAATTGTACTGCGCGCCAAGCGAAAGTGTGGTGGAGAACTGCCATGGGTGCTCGGTTATGCGCTCGTTGGTGGATTGTTCGGTCTTGCTATTGAGTACATAGTCGGTGCGCTGCGTGCCACCCACGCAGAGTTCCGCCATTCCGCCCACGCTGCCATAGATGTCCAACTGCCGCCATGAGTAGATACGACAGGTGAGGTTGAGCGGAACACCGATGTAATGAAGGGTTTGCCGCCCGGCAATATAGTGCGAATCAGAGCCGTCCTCGTAGTCGGAGAGCAGGCAGGAATAGACCAACCCCGACTCGACCGCAAGGCGACTATGGAAACGATAGGCGAGATGTACGCCCGCACGAAGGGGCATGTAGTGCTTATAACGGAGATGAGTGGGCAGACCTTGGTTGTAGAGCATGATGCCCAAAAGGGGAGCCTCCTCCCATGCAACGCCTTCTGAGCCGACAGCCATAGTGACAGGTGCGGCATAGTTGGCGGAAGTGGAGGCATTGAGCCCACCCGAAGTATAGACAGAGAGGGAAAAGGCACGGCGATTGCTCTTCTTGGGTGTATCGTTGTCGGCAAATAGCGGTGCGTCTTTCGCCTCAAGATGATCAATAACAAAGCGGGTGGCGGTATCCGCTTTCTCGGTTGCAGGTTTTTCTTCTTCCTGAGTAATTGTTTCTTTTTCTTGTGTAGAGAAAAGAGTATCGGCGGTATGGCGCGTTTCTATATGAATAGCAGGAACTGAAGTTGCTCGGGCTATAACGGGCGTATGCGCTGCAAGGGGAGGCGTAGGTTCGGTTGAAGTTGGTTCGGCGGTTGGTTTCGCAGAAAGAGCGGTTGCCTCTGCGCTTTGTGTAAACGGAACAGAGGAAGTAGTAGCAATGGACACAGATGGAGCGGGGGCAGCCGCCTCGTGGGGACGGAACAATGGAATGGAAACCGTCAGCACGATGGTCAGCAAGGCGGCTGCAACCGCTCCGTAGGTATAGACTCGATGCGGCAAACGCTGCCACCACGGCATGACCAACGGATGGCGTTTTTCCTCATGCGGAAGTTGCTCGGCTATATTATCCCAAAGGCGGGCAGGCTCTTCGGTTTCGTAGCCGGACATTCGACTCTCTATGTCGTCTAACCAATTCTCTTTCATAGGTTTTGTGTTGTAGCGTTTGCTTGTTGCCATAGGCGAAGGCGGGCAGCCAACAGCGCTTTGGCATGGTGGAGTTGGGAGGCAGAACTGCTCTCCTTGATATGGAGCAGGGTCGCAATTTCTTGATGGGACTTACCCTCTACGACAAAGAGGTTGAAAACGGTACGATACCCCGTCGGCAAGGCACGAATGGCCTCGTAGATGACGGAAGAAGGTATTGTCTCGGTATCCACCTCATCGTCCGGAATATCGGCACACTCGTCCGTAATCTCCTCTGTGGGCAATGGCTCGGTGCGGCGCAAGAAAAGCAGCGACTCGTTGACAACAATGCGCGCCAACCATGCCCGCAACGAACCTTCACCCCGATAGGAAAAAGAGGGCAAGGCGGAATAGGCATGGAGGTAGGTATCCTGCAAGACATCACGCACATCCTCGTCGTTGGGAATATAGCGGGAACAGACCGCTGTCAGATAGCGAACCGTCTGCTGATAAAGCACCCTGAACGCTGCTGCATCGCCTTTTTGCAGGCGGTGCAGCAGGTGTTGCTCGGTTTGCGGTTCGGAAATGTGCATGCAGGACAGATGCGCAAGTGCGCAGCATTATTCAACAAAGGAATTGTATTCGAGGCGAGGGCAACCCGGCAGCGTAGCGGGACGCATACGAAGATCGATCTCGAGCGTCTTATTGCCCACAGAAGACTTCCAACGCAGCGTCAATTTCACCTTTTTGCCTTTGTCGTCGGCTGCCGCGAGGTCGTTAAGGTTGAACGCAATGAGCGCATCTCCTTGGTGTGTGACATTATCACCGTTGGCATTGTGACGCAACTCTATCTCGTAGGGATTGTCCGGATTGACACCTGTCAGAAGATTGATATAGTGTGTCTTACCCGTAGTCCCCCAAAAGGCACGCAGACGGAGCGTGAGGTAGCCGTCTTCTGCCACCGTGACCCAATCACGCACAATCTCGATGGCATCGTTGCCGTAGAGCGAATCGTTCTTGGCACCTGCAGTAGGCACCGGCTGCTTGGTGCGGATGCTGTCTATCCAATTGACATAGACATAGCACAGACTGTCCCGCGTGGTGGCATCGGAGTAGTTGACCAACGCACGCACCTCTTTGCTCCCGAAAGGCGACTTTTGCAGATTCGAGGCACGAAGCGTAACGGAATCGTTCAACTGCATGACAAAAGTAGTATCGCCAACAGGACGAACCGTCACCAACGCATTGGGATACTGCCGGTTGTAGTTGTCATCCGTAGAAGAACAAGCAGGCAGGAATATAAGCAACGCCGTGCCGATAAGAATGCCTGCCGAGAGATAGAAAGCGTACCAAATAGACGCCCAAATTGAATGGTATTTCATACAAGAATGAATTAGGGTTTGTACTTGCCCCGCTGTGGGGGCGTTTCACCCTATTAAATACAGAAAAGGCGAAAACCTTGCATGGAGTGGTTGATAATTAACAATTAATAATTAACAATGCACAATTAACATGCAAGGTGAGGGCAATTACCATACGAGGTGAGGGCATTTTCGCCTGATGGTTCCTTTGTCGTGGAGGTGTTAACTTCGGGATTGTAGGTCGGAGGTGATGGCAGCGGAGGCAGTTACTGCAGCGGGAGTGGTGCCCAATAGGTCGGAGATATAGGTGTAGGCAGTCTGCATTTGCGCGCGGTAGGCGTCATCGGTCAAGAGGCGGGTCAGTTCCTGTTCAATATTGGATTGCGTGAAACGGCGGGCGATGAGTTCCTGAATAACCTCGGCATGGGGAATGATATTCACCAGGGTGAAGAAAGGCGTGCGGAAGAAAATAGGACGCAACAACCACTCCAACCAACGGCTGCAGGCAATATAATAGACTGCCGTTTCGGGGCATCCGAGAAGTGCGGTCTCGAGCGTCGCCGTACCCGAATTGACCACGGCGGCACGGGCGACACGGACGAGCAAATAGGTATCACGGGTGAGCGTCTCTCCCTGCAAATAGCGGTCATAGAAAGCGTCCTCGATACTCGGGGCGGCAGCAACGACTATGCGGTAGGGGGTAGATTGCGCTTCTGCCACTCGGCGTGCCGCTGCAAGCATGGTAGGCAGGCACTTTGCTATCTCGCTGCGACGACTGCCGGGAAGCAAGGCGATAACTTCCCCTTCCGAGGAATTTGTAAATTTGTAAATTTGTAAATTGGTAAATGAGGCGTTTTCTGCTTTCCACTCACGGATGCAGTCTTGCGTCGGGTTGCCTACATAGGTGCAGGCATAGCCGTACTTGGCGTAGAACGCCGGTTCGAAGGGGAAGATACCCAAAACCAAATCGCTCAAACGGGCAATCTTATGCACCCGCCACGACTTCCACGCCCACACCTTAGGCGGGATATAGTAGTAGATACGGGTCGCGGGCAGGTGCTTGCGGCAGAACTCGGCGACACGCAGATTGAAACTCGGGTAGTCGACAAGTATCAGTGCATCCGGCTTCTCCTCGACCAACGCATTGTAGGCAATTCGGAAATTGCGGCGTATGGCAGGCAGATTACGCAACACGGCAAAGACCCCCATATACGCCATGGCACGGTAGTGCTGAAAGAGCCTGCAGCCCGCCGCCTGCATCTTATCGCCCCCCAAGCCGACAAAGACGGCGGCAGGGTCGCACAACGACAACTGTTGCATAAGATGAGAGGCATGGAGGTCGCCCGATGCTTCACCGGCAATAAGGAAGTACTTCATGGGATAGGGGAGTTTACGGGGTGGGGTCGCTCATCTGTCGCCCGGGTCAGGCCGCGGCTGCGAATCGGGCTGCGGCTACAGAGACACGGCGATGGCGACAAGTATATAGGGGAATGCACCGATAAGCACGCCCTTGCTCAAACGCCATACATTGAGCGTATAGAAAACAAAAAGCAATGCCAAGTCAGGAAAGACACTGACCAACAGCAACTTACTCAATACACCGCCTGCTTGGAACTGCAGCGTACGGAGCGGATACCAAAGGTGCATGACATCGATATAGGTAAGCCCGAACGCCGCAGGCAGGAGCAGCCCGAGGACAATACCTATCCAATAGCGGTCGAAGCGTTGCATAACGGCAAAAAGCAGGTTACGCCTGCGAACAGGGCGACTTACCGAGTGCGGCGAAGTCGGTCATGTCGATAGAGACGGGTTGGATACTGATAAAACCGTGTTCGATAGCCCACATATCGGTGGTCTCGTCCTGCGGCTCATAGTTGATGAACTCGCCCGCCAACATATAATAGGTATGCCCCTCGGCATCGGTGTAGGTCTCGAGTTCCTTCTCCCAATGTCCCTCGCACTGGCGTGTCCAACGAATACCGCGTATCGCTCCCGTAGGCGCATTGACATTGTAGCAGCGGTTGTCAACAAAACCCCGCTGACGGAGCAAGCCGACTATCTGTGTCAGATAGGGACGGAAAAGGCTGAAATTCGCTTCGAGTGAGTGGTCGTCGAGCGAGAAACCGATAGCGGGAATCTTATGCTCGGTGGCGACAAAACATGCCCCCATAGTACCCGAATACATAAGGTTAACCGAACAGTTGTTGCCGTGGTTGATACCGCTGACAAGCAAGTCGATAGGTTTATCACGGAACAACACCTCGATCAGCATTTTGACACAGTCGGCAGGCGTACCCGAGCAGGTATAGACCTCTACCTCGGGGGTACACTCCTCATCGAGGCGGTGGATATAGATCGGTTTGCCGACCGAGATACAAGTGGCATGCCCGCTGCGCGCACTATCGGGCGCAACGACTGTCACATGCCCGAGTTTGCTCATCTCCGCCACCAAAGTGCGGATACCCGCTGTGCCCCAACCGTCGTCGTTGGTGATTACAATTTCCATATAGCGTGGGATTGTGTGTTAAATAGCGTTAGTAAAAATTCCCCTCGCGGGGTGCATAAAAGCAGCCTATCCCTTCGGTATGGGTTGCTCATCCCTCTACAGAAGGCAGCACCCCTATCAAGAGGTACCGCCTTAAGAGAAATTAACCCTGAATGGTAGCAATGACACGCTGTGCGAGGGCGTTCGCCTCGTCCATTGTGGCGGCTTCGGAATAGACACGGATAATCGGCTCGGTATTGCTCTTACGCAAGTGTACCCAACCGTCAGCGAAATCGATCTTCACGCCGTCCTTATCGTTCAAGCGTTCGTTACGGAAAACCTCTTTGGCGTGTGCCAATATGGCATCCACCTGCATATCGGGCGTAAGGTCGATACGGTTCTTCGAAATACAATAGTTCGGATAGGTGCTGCGCAACTCGCTGACTTTCATATTCGTATGGGCAAGATTGCTCAAGAAGAGCGCAATACCCACAAGGGCATCGCGCCCGTAGTGGCTGGCGGGATAGATGACCCCGCCGTTGCCCTCGCCGCCGATAACGGCATGGGTCGCTTTCATCTCGGTGGTCACATTGACTTCGCCCACCGCCGATGCACTATAGGAGCCGCCGTGGGCGCGCGTCACATCGCTCAAGGCACGAGTGGAAGACATATTGCTGACTGTATTGCCGGGCGTGTGGCTCAACACATAGTCTGCCACGCTAACCAAAGTGTACTCCTCGCCGAACATATCGCCGTTCTCACAGACAATAGCGAGTCGATCCACATCGGGGTCGACCACAAAACCCACATCGGCTTTGCCGCTACGCAACAAGTCGCTAATCTCCGTCAGGTGCTGCGGAAGGGGTTCCGGATTGTGCGGGAACTGCCCGTTCGGGGTGCAGTTGAGGGCAATGATGTTCTTTACCCCCAAGGCTTTAAGCACCGCAGGGATAGCCAATCCGCCCACGGAATTGACGCAATCGATAGCGACGGTGAAGTTCTTCGCCTCGATAGCCGCCTTGTCTACCAACGCCAAAGATAGCACATTATCAATATGATAGGGTAGGTAGTCCTTCTCGCAAATATGCCCGAGGCAGTCCACTTCGGCGAAAGTAAAGTCCTCTTTCTCCGCTATGGCAAGCACACCCTTCCCCTCTGCGTCGTTCAAGAACTCGCCGTGCTCGTTGAGGAGTTTCAGCGCATTCCACTGCTTGGGATTGTGGCTCGCCGTAAGGATAATACCACCGGCTGCCTGCTCGCCGATAACCGCCAACTCAGTGGTAGGCGTACTGGCAAGACCGATATTGACGACATCGTAGCCCATCCCCATCAGCGTACCGCTGACCAACTGGAACACCATCTCGCCCGAGATACGGGCATCTCGACCCACGACAATCGTATGATTATCCGGCAATGCGGCACGACGCTGTGTGGCATACGCCGCCGTAAAACGAACGATATTGACGGGGTCGAGCCCATCGCCTACGCGCCCGCCGATAGTACCGCGGATGCCGGAAATACTCTTAACTAAACTCATATTGTAAATAGATTAATAGGTTATGTACGGTGGGAAAACTACGGCTTAATACGCATACGCAGCCTGTAGATATATGGCGTAACGGAAGTGTTGTCGTCCGAGAAACCCTGCTTGCTCGGGCAGATAATCAAGCACTCGGAGTCGGAATAACGCATCAGTTGGATAGCCGCTATCCAACCGACACAAGTAGAACTATACCCTGTGGGATAGAGTACCTCAACGGCAGACGGGCTGTCGATAGTCGTCCAGTTGCTGAGCGTATCGGGGTTCTCGGTAAGGGCAAACTTCTTGTAACGGATATTGACTTTATCGCCGCTCGCAACGGGGTCTATCTTTGTACTGTCCGCCCGAAGCGAGTCGCCACGGGTGATAAGGTGGAAATAAAGATCGTCGTATCCGCTGACTTGGTAGTACTCCTGCTCACCCCATACATGGTCGTCGGCAGGCAACTCGCTCACAACGGTAATGCCGTTGCGCTTGATGTAATTGGCTATCAATTTGTCCTCCTTCTTTCGTAAGTCGGAGTATGTATTGGAACTGCACCCTGCAAGGCACATAAGCGCCAAGAGTGCGAGAAGAACAGACTTCGGTTGTTTCATCTAAAAAAGAATACTAATATATATATAATGTATCTAATCGGTATCTATTCGATGGTCACATCGAGCACCACGGAAGTGTAAGGCGGGACGACCCCATTGCCGTGCATACCATAAGCGGAATACCACGGTGCCACGATACGCAACCGCTCCCCGTGGCGCAACTCGGGTTGCAGCACATCGACGGCAATAGGTAAGTCGCTGCGGGAAAAACGATAAGCACGATGCTCGTCGAGCAACAGGCGTCCGCCGAGGTCGTGCGTGCGGATATGCAGCGTCCACGGCTCGTTGTCCTGCGGGGCTGCACCATCGGTATCGCCATGGTCGAAAACGCAGAACCACGCATTGGCGTACTCCAAGAGGGCATACGCCTCCGGCTCTTGCTCCACATAGGCACTCACCTCTCTGTCCGCCTCGCGGACAAGGCGTTGGTTGAGTTCCAAGAGTGCCAATGCTGCCGTGTCCTCTGCCGGCACTTCGCCACTCCGCTGCGAGGGGCGTTGCGGTGCCGTCTTACCACAAGCGACTAACAAACAACATACCAAAACCGTACTAACGGCGTAAAGAGTGTGCTTTTTTATCATCCCTCCTGCTCCTTGAGTTTCTCTTTGCGGTATTCCGACGGGGTCATACCATAGGTGGCTTTGAAACACTTGGCGAAATAGCGCGAGTCGTTCATACCGACCATATAGGTAACCTCCGTAATGTTATAACGCTTATCTTCCAACAGTTGCGCCGCCCGTTTGATACGCATCTCGCGGATAAACTCCACGGGACTGAGACCCGTCAGGCTCTTGAGTTTATTAAAGAACACGGTGCGCCCCATACCCATATCGTCCACCAACTCGTCCACCGTGAGCGTGTTATTCTCCATCTGCTTGTCCATAATATTAAGCAGTTTGGCGAGAAACGAATCGCTCGGAATGTTCTCGTCCGTTTTCTGCGGCTCAAGACGCATGAGCCTTTGACGGTAGTTCTGCTCCAACTGCTCTCGCTGCGCAATAAGGTTGTGTACCCGTGCTCGCAGATACTCCGGCTCGAAAGGCTTGGTCACATAGTCGTCCGCACCCTGCTTCATCGCTTCGAGACGGCTCTCTATTGCCGACTTGGCACTGAGCAACACGATAGGAATAAAGTTGGTATCGGGCGACTGTTTGAGACGGTTGGTCAGTTCCAGTCCGTCCATATTGGGCATCATAAGGTCGGTAATCACAATATCGGGGATGACTTTCTCCATGCTGCGGAGTGCCTCTACACCGTCACCCGCCGTCAGTACACGGTACTCGCTGCCCAATATGGTGCGCAAGAAAGTACGCATGTCCTCATTGTCATCGACCACAAGAATGGTGCGCTTACTCTCCTGTTCGTTCTCAATGCGGTCGAGTTTATTCTCGAAGGTCTCCTGCTGCGGCAGGACGGGCTGCGCCGAGGTACTGTCGTCGACAATAATGTCCGCTTCGTTGCCAAAATGCTCCTTACCCGTGGGGAACATGACGGTAAAGGTTGTCCCCTTGCCGACCTCGCTCTCCACTTCGATAAATCCGTGGTGCAGGTCAACGAGTTCTTTGACAAGATTCATACCGATACCCGTACCCGTGGCACTGCTGTTGCTGTTCAATTCGTTGTTGCTGGCAAAACGCTCGAAGAGGACGCTGCGTTTCTCCATAGGCATACCTACGCCCTCGTCCTGCACAACGAGCAGCACATAGCCGGGCTTGGAACCGACCTGCACGGTAATGCTCTTACCCGCAGGCGTAAACTTAAAGGCATTACTCAACAGGTTGAAGAGAATGGTGTCGACCCGACTGCGGTCTATCCAAACCGTGCTGTCGGCGGCGTTCTTCTCGATATGGAAATGGATATGTTTGTCGTATGCCTCTTTCTTGAAGTTGGCGCAGGTCTCGTCCACAAGGTCGTTGAGGAGCGTGCGCTGCACCTTAAGGCGCATCTTCTTGTTCTGTATCTTACGAAAATCAAGCAGTTGATTGACCATACGCAGCATACGCTGGCTATTGCTCTGCACTATCTCAAGTTGCCCGCGTACGACAGGCGAGATACGCTCGGTCTGAAGGATATTGTTCACAGGACCGATAATGAGCGTCAACGGCGTGCGTAACTCGTGGCTGATATTGGTAAAGAAACGCAACTTAATATCCGTCACCTGCTGCTCGACCTGCACTTTCTGGCGCAGTTGCTCGTATGTCCAGAAGATATAGCCGACAAGGGCTATCAGACCAAGGGTTAACAATACATAGAGGCAGATGGCCCACCAACTCATCCACCGCGGGGCTTGGACGCATATCTGCAGCACTGCCTCGTTGTCGACCGGCACACCCTCACGGTTGGTGGAACGGACACGGAAGGTATAGTTGCCGTGCTCGAGGTTACTGTAGGTTACTTTGCGTTGGTCGATAACATAGTTCCAATCCTCCACACCGTCCAACATGTAGGCATAGGTAATCTTGTGCGCCTGCACATACTCGAGGGCGGCATACTCAATGGTAAGATTGCTGCCCGCCGGGATAACGATCTTTGTTTTGGTGTTGAGTTCCTGCCCCTCGGAGGTACAGTGTGTGATGTAGAGAGGCGGCACGGATTGCGTAGGGGTAATGCGGCTCGGCGAGAAAGTGCAGTAGCCGTTCGAGTAGCCGAAGAGGCAGGTACTGTCGTTGGTATATACGGCCTTCGCTTCGGTGAAATAGGTGTTCTCGTCGCCGTCTAACGCATCGTAGTATTGCACCTCGCCGCTCGTTATATCGAGTTGCATAATGTCGCTCTCCGAACAGAGCCACAGGTACTTACCATCGCCCGCAATACTCATTACAATATCGTGGATGGTGGGTACGCGTTCGATCTGCGGCGTGGCGGCATGCGGATCGAGGCGGCATAGTCCGCCACCGAATGTGCCGAGCCAGAGCGTGCCTGCCGTATAGTAGACCGAACGGATATCGTAGTAGGGAATAAGGCGGCTGCTCAAACTGCGGATGTCGATACGCAGCAGACCCGTCGTCGTGCCGCACCATAGCGTGCTGTCGAGCAGCAACACATTGCGTACCTTAAGCCCGTTGCCGATAGTCTTCGGGGCGGCATAACCGTTTCCCTGCGGACGGAGTATATCCACACCGCCGCCGTAGGTACCGACATAAAGGGTACCATCCTGCCCCTCTGCAATGTCGTAAATATCCGAGTGGTTGGTAGGGATAACCGCACCCGAGCGGGCGTACTGCAAGCCGTGCCCCTTAGTACCATAGAGCAGCCCGTTGCGGCTGTCGAGCCCGCAGTAGATACGGCGGTTGTCTTTGACGAGTTTCTCTACATTGCCATTGCGCCGCACGACAAAGGCACGCACCTCACCGTTGCTGTCGTCCGAGCGGCGCATATCGGTCAGGCGATAGGGCTGCGGCTCCATATTGATACAATCCACCCCGTTGTCGTAGGTGGCTACCCACATCTGCCCGTCGTTGTCTACATACGCCGTATGTATCATGTTGGTGATTCCCAACGGGTTAACGAGCTCGTCACGCTCGTAGTCGTAGTAAGACCAACCACCGCCAGTGGGGTTTACCCAAGTGCGCCCGAGACAATCTTCGAGAATGAAGAAATGCTCCCGCAGTTGCCCCGCATAGCGTCCGTCGAGTTTGGGAGTGAAGCGTTTCCACTGCCCGAAACGATAACGCAGGATACCATTGCGATCGTCCACCTGCCAAACGACACCGTCTTTGTCCACCTTTGTCACTTCGTCTTCTGCGGCTATCTTCTCCAACATCGCTTCGGGCAGACTGTCCACGGAGTGGGAGCGCATGTGTTGCCGCTCTCGGTCGAGGCTGTAGTAATGCCCGTCGTTGGTCATCCACCAAAGTTGCTCCTGCTCGTCTTCGTATATCAGATCCACACGGTTGTTCACCTGAGCCTCTGCGCCATTCTCCATGGCTTTGAAGACACGGAAAGTATAGCCGTCGAAGCGATTCAGCCCGTCCCATGTACCGAACCACATATAGCCCTGCTTGTCTTGCAGAATCGCCATGACAGTATGCTGGCTCAGCCCGTCTTCTATCGAATAATGGCTGCGTGCATAGTGTTCCTCGGTACGCACGGCATGCGCACCACATACTATTCCAAGGGAGAGAATAAGCCCTGTTATTCGATGGTGTATCATAGTGTTATGCGGTTAGAGTTTCTCCAAATAGCGTCCGTACGCCGTCTTCATCTCTTGCCCCAAACGGTGCACATAGTCGGTTGTAATCCAGCCGTTGCGCCATGCAATCTCCTCAATACAACTGACATAGAAGCCCTGGCGGTTCTGGATAGTGGCAATGAAATTCCCCGCCTCGAGCAGACTGTCGCAGTTGCCCGTATCGAGCCATGCAAAGCCGCGCCCGAAGAGTTTCACTTGCAGCGTGCCTTCCTCGAGATACATCTTGTTGAGATCCGTAATCTCGTACTCGCCGCGGGCACTTGGCTGCAGTACAGCAGCCTTTTCGCAGACGGTATGGTCGTAGAAATACAGCCCCGGCACTGCGTATTTGCTCTTGGGCTGTGCGGGTTTCTCCTCGAGGCTCAGTACATGCCCCGTCTTGTCGAACTCCACGACACCATAGGCACGCGGGTCGCTCACCTCGT
Source organism: Azospirillum sp. CAG:239 (assembly GCA_963619585.1). Classification (GTDB taxonomy): domain Bacteria; phylum Bacteroidota; class Bacteroidia; order Bacteroidales; family Paludibacteraceae; genus Colicola. Next base: position 13,880 of record CAVEXR010000007.1, on the reverse strand, counting down.
AGCCGAAGATGCACGCTCCCTGTTTGCCGCCGTCGACCATCGTTGCCGCTTCGCGCAGCATACCGCTGAAGCCCTGCCCGTAGAACATATTGTCGCCGAGAATAAGGCAGCCAGCCTCGCCGTTCAAGAAGTCTTTGCCCAAGACAAACGCCTGTGCCAAGCCGTTGGGCACCTCTTGTATTTTATACTCCAAACGCATACCGATACGGCTACCATCGCCGAGCAGGTCGCGGAACATAGGCAGGTCGCGCGGCGTGGAGATAACAAGCACTTCGCGAATGCCTGCCAACATAAGTGTGGAGAGGGGGTAATATATCATCGGTTTGTCATAAACCGGCATAATCTGCTTGCTGATAGCCTTGCTCAATGGATAAAGGCGTGTGGCGCTGCCGCCTGCTAAAATAATTCCTTTCATTGTCGTGTGGTTTTGATAATCAGTAGGATATGTGTTCGTATAATTGCATTTGTTTTATAATGCCGCAAAATTACGCATTTTTTCTCATATATACAAATTCTGCACCCGAATAGGGGTGTTTTCTTCCTATGGTGTGAAAGAGGTGACTAATAACAAAAAGAGGACTATCAAAAGATAGCTCCTCTCTGTAATAGAGTGTTTTTCAGAAATGTATTACATCTCTTCTATACCCATGATGTTGTATGTTTTATCGTTACAGTCAATAAGTATATGCCCGTTTTTGAGTAGTTTCGTGGTAGAACGGAGTAGCACTTGCGTATCGTGTATGGCAGTTTTGTCCGGGATAGACATACAATAAGTATCTAATTGCTCCTGTTCTTCTTGTTTCATTTCGTATAGAAGTTGTCCGTCGCGGCTGATGCATACGCAGTGGCATTGCTTTATGCATGTGGGTAGTGGAAATTCAACTAACTGAAAGAAATCGCCGGCAAATGCACTTGTTCCAAATGAACCGATGGATTCGACATATTCCATACCATTGTCAAAAGTCCACTTTTTGTGTTTCTTTCCGTCCAATAATGTTATAGTTTCTACTTTGGTAACGGTTAGAAACTCGTCTGCATAAACAAACTTGTCGTATTCAGAGCCTATATCAGCTCGGATTTTATGTAATGTATCGCCCACTCCGAGCGTATAATCATATAATATCACATTTTCTGCACCGTGCCTACCGCCATATAAGTATACTCTGTTATTAAGTTCATATAAGTATAACTTACATCCCTGCACGCTAAATTCAAGGTATTGTTTATCGTTGATGGTTACTTCTTTGTTCGGCTGCTGCAAACAAGTAGTGTTTTGCCCGCATTCATCACCATCTCCACTATAATTTTCATTAAACAGAGTTCTACTTAATCCTGCCAAAGTCGGGAAAACCGTGGCGTCATACGCCCATGTACTCTGCATACATATTAAGCAGTATACAACAATATATAAGTACTTTTTCATAATGATATATTGATTGGAGAGTATCTTATTTGATTATGTAATAGTTTTGTTGTGTGCCACCTAAACTATAAATTACAAGCAAATGATATGTAATATTTTCCATGATAACGCTACCTCTGAATTAAAACTTTAGTAATAATCTGCTCGTTATCAAATTTAGATACTACGATATACAAACCATTGGACAATGTTGAAGTATCTATCGAGAATGAACTCTCGCCTTGAATAATATCGTTGATTGTCAAAGAACTGTACAAGTTTCCAGCTATACCATATAATTGAATGAGCGCAGAATGATAATCTTTTATGGCATAAACTTTTCCCAATATCATATTTCCAAGGTGAGTAGACGCTATGGTAATATGTGTTTGCGCGATTTCTGAACTTTCTATTTTATTGTTATCCATATTATTTTCAAGTCGTTTACTTCGTAATGGGTATGTTCCCATTTCGTCTGTCGCTTGAATTCGAGCCGTAAATTGTGTGCTTTTGGTAA
>CAVEXR010000007.1:0-11951 GCA_963619585.1 Azospirillum sp. CAG:239 | reverse complement strand
GGTAATATGTGTGCCAGGAAATAATTGGATGCTATTTTGGGCGGTACAATCAATTAGTTGCTCCTTTTGGGTTGTGAATTTTTCTGATATGATAACATTCTTTTGGGCTTTATATGTATCGTAAATCGTTCATAAATTAAGAGAACTTCTATGAATTGTCTTGTAGTGATTTTGGAAATTTTGGGTAGCAGATACTTGGTTGGAGCGAAGGAGCATTCGGGTTCCCTTCAAATCTTTGATTTGCGGGTGAGAGTGCGGGCATTGTAACTAAGTGAGAATCAAGTAGATGTAGCCCCTCCAAAAAAAAACAAAAAGCGCACAAAAGTGTTTATTGTCCCGAATTTGAATAATTTATTACTAAATGAGGAATTTTATAACACTCCCCTTAATTGCGTACAAAAGTAATGATTATTTTCGGAACAAACAAGACTTCGAGAAGAAAATGTGAAATTTGGTATGTTTGGGTACTATTCAATACCCTCTGCAGGAGGATTGGCGAGATTTTAGAGTGCTAAAAGTGCACTTTAAGAAGGGAACTATAGCAAATGGTCGATGAACCGCACAAAAACTATAGTGGTGGGGTGGTGTTATGGCGGTGCGTTCGAGATAAGTCGCTGAAAGGCGGCACTGAAACTAAGATGCGAAAGTCGAAACCCATACGCAAAAAGAAAATCCATACGGGCAAAACACGCTGTAAAAACCTTTCAAAACCCATATAAGAGTCATAAGTGCTAGGGTAGTGCTATGGTAGTGCTATGGATGTGGTATGGATATAAGTGGCTGATTAGTGGCTGATGGGTGTGATGAAACAAAATCCCTAACCCCTTATGATTATTCGATAAATCTTTATTCTGCCCCACTTTGTAAATGAAGTGTGTATAATACATAGTATCAATAGAATAGCGAAGATGTGAAATGTTGATAACTTGTAGAAAAAGATATAGATAATTTTTTTGTGGGGAAAAGTGGGGAATATCAGATATTTTCCGTACCTTTGCAGCGAAAATGATTTTGGTGTGCAATGTGAAAATGATTTCGGCGAGTAAGTAAAGGGAGTTGGTTGAGATGGAATATGAATTGATAAAAAGCATACTCCGAACGGCGAAAAAGCAATGTGGATACAGGGAGGATACAATGAGGATGCGGGGAAATGGCAGAGAGCGAACCATGGGGAAGCAGAAAGGTAGCACGGAAATAGCGGAGAGAAAGCAGAGAAGTAGCAGAGAAGAAGCCAAAAACAGGCATCAAAGTAGCGATCGAAAGCGACCCTTTTTCGAACCACCTTCGAATCACCTTCGAATCACCTCCGAAGCAGTTCTGAACCACATTCGAAGAAACTACAGAGAATGAAAATATGATGGTGGTTAAATAGAACATAGACAAGGGGGGGGGGCTGTTCCATAAAAACGGACGATAATCAACTTGCCGCAACCAACCCAATATATGCATAAGCCATCAATATAGAATCATCGACGCGAAATTGTTAATATACAATTATCAACGCGAAATCGTTATTACAAAAAAAACTGACGCACAAGTCATTACACGCAGCATAAATGAGCACATTTATAGGAAATATCGAAGCACGGGCGGATGAGAAAGGGCGTATCTTTGTACCCGCACTCTACCGCAAGATACTCAACGAGACCGACTCGAAGCGTATCGTGCTGCGCCGTGATACGGACAACGAGTGCCTTATCTTCTACCCCGAACAGGTGTGGAACGACAAGGTGGCGCAACTGCGTAACGCCCTCGACGAGTGGAACCCCGAAGACCAACTGCTGCTCATGCAGTTCATGGCAGAGGCGGAGATGCTCGATATGGACAACCAAGGGCGTATCTTATTGCAAAAGAAGAACTTGGAAACGATTGGCGCACAACAGGATGTGGTTTTTGTCGGTATGCTCGACCGCTTTGCGCTCTGGAGTCCTGCTGTCTTCGAGAGTAAGAAACTCGAGTCGCACGACCTCGCTGCCCGTATCCGCCAAAAAATGAAAGAAACAACCGTCAAATAACCTACCCTATGGAACCGATCTATCACATACCCGCCATGCTGCATGAGACCGTCGATGGACTTGCTATACGCCCCGACGGCACCTATGTGGATGTTACTTTCGGCGGCGGGGGACACTCCTGCGAAATACTCCGCCGTCTCGGTGAGCATGGGCGGCTCTTCTCGTTCGACCAAGATATGGATGCCTATCGCAACGCCGAGCAGCAAGGTGGTTTCGTGGGTGATAAGCGTTGGCAGTTTGTGCATGGCAACTTCCGTTACCTGAGTAATTTTCTTGACTACTACGGGGTGGAACAGATAGACGGGCTGCTCGCTGACCTCGGCGTAAGTTTCCACCACTTCGATGAGGCGGAGCGGGGGTTCAGTTTCCGCTTTGCGGGCGACCTCGATATGCGCATGAACCGGTCGGCAGGGCGCACGGCAGCTGACATACTCAATACTTACAGCGAAGAGCAGTTGGCGGATGTACTCTTCCTCTACGGTGAAATACGTAATGCGCGGCAGATAGCCCGTACCATAGTGCGGACACGCGAACAAGCACCTATACAGCGCACCGAACAACTCGTGGCGTGTCTTTTGCGCCATGAACCAAACATCCGGAACGGCGAGATAGATGTGCCTGCACCGCAAAAGAAAGACATGGCACGCCTCTTCCAAGCCCTGCGTATGGAGGTGAACGACGAGTTGGGCGCACTGCGTGAAATGCTCAAGGCGGCAGGCAAGAGTTTGCGTCCCGGTGGGCGTATCAGCGTGCTGACCTACCATTCATTGGAAGACCGTATGGTAAAGAACTACCTGCGGGCAGGAAATGTGGAAGGCAAGATAGAGAAAGACTTCTACGGCAATATCCTCACACCTTTTACCCTCATCGAGAAAGGGCGTACGGCGAGCAACGAAGAGACAGAACGCAATCCCCGCAGCCGTAGTGCACGCTTGCGCGTGGCTCAGAAAACGGAGGCGCCGTTATGAGTACCGACAGCATCCGCCATTGGATGAGCGGCGAGGCACTCAGCGGACAGAGCGCAAAGGGCTACTACGGCGTGGCGATACTGATAGGCGCTCTCTTCTTCTTGTATATCTGTATGGGATACGGCGCGGCACGCCAACAGCACCGCCTCGGGCAGGTGCAGAAAGAGATGACAGACGCCAAATATCGTTACATGACTATCTGTACAACATGGAACGGCGAGACACGCCCCTCGCAGATAGAAACCAAACTCCAGGCCATGGGCAGCCGCATGGAGCAGAGTACACTGCCCCCGACAAAAATAAAGTAACCGATGGACGAGAAACGAGATACCATATTGCGATTCGCCGTTATCTTCCTGCTAATCGCAGTCGGCTTCGGCGCGGTCGTACTACGGATAGTCCGTATCCAGACCGTGGAGCGCGACCGCTGGTTGCAAGTGGCGGAGGGGCAAGAGCCGATCTATACGCCGCTGCGGGCGACGCGAGGGAACATCATAGACTGTAACGGCAGTCTGATGGCAACGAGCATGCCGCAGTATTTCGTCTATATGGACGCAGGTGTGGAGGCACTGCACGAGAAGGGAGGGCGTATGTTCCAATGGAATATCGACACACTGGCAACGGAGTTAAACCGCATTATCGGCGACTACACCACGACGGAGTACAAACGCCTGCTGACAGACGCTTACCGCAAGAACACACATCGACTACAACTAAACAAGAAGACTATAAACTACCTACAACGGAGTGAACTGGACGGGGTGCGATTCGCCTACGGCATCGACAAGAGCGGCAACCTCCGCACAACCACGCTCGGCGCAATCAGCCAATACAAGAGCGGTGTATTCTACGAGCCGCAACACAAGCGTATCAAGCCTTTCAGCGTACTGGCAAGCCGTACCATAGGCGGCATCTACGGCGACGGCGGCTACGGCAACTCGGGGTTGGAAAAGGCTTTCGACCGCCATCTGAGCGGCAAGGACGGCATACGCGCCAAACAGTATATCGGCGGCAAGCGTATGTATGTGACGGTCCAGGAGGCGGTAGACGGCATGGATGTGCGTACCACGATAGACGCTAACCTGCAAGACATCGTAGAGAAAGCACTCAGCGAACGCATGAGCCGCATTGATGCCGAGTGGGGCTGCTGCATTCTCATGGAGACGCACAGCGGCGAGATAAAAGCCATTGCCAACCTCGACAAAGTGGACGAGAATAAGTATCAGGAACTGCAAAATCACGCTGTAATGCGCATAGAACCGGGCTCGACATTCAAAACCATTGCCCTAATGGCAGCCCTGGACGACGGAAAAATAGGAATCGACGACACCGTGCGCGTCTATCGCAACGGCTGGAAATACCTCCAGGCCACCCACCGCGACGCACACCCAAGGGATACTGTATATACCGTGCGCTCCGCCCTCGCCGTCTCGAGCAACATCGCCCTGGCGAAGATCATCACCCACGCCTACGAGGGGAGTGCGAAGAAGTTCGTCTCCCGCATCGCCAAAATGGGACTCACGGACAGCGTCTATTGCGAGATACCAGGGGCGCAGAAAATGCGTATCGATGTGCCGCGAGACACCGTCACTCTCAGCAAGATGTCCTACGGCTACTCGGTGGAGATGAGTCCCCTGCAGATACTGATGTTCTACAACGCCATAGCCAACGACGGGAAGATGATACGCCCCGTGCTGGTGAAAGCCATTGAGCAGGACGGCAAAGAGGAAGAGGCGTTCGAGACCGAGACCGTCAAAGGGGCTATCTGCAGTTCCTCCACCCTGCACGACATCCGAGGTGCGCTGCACGATGTGGTTTGGGACAACCACCTGGGGACGGCTTCGGTCAACCCGTGGGGCATGCGCAAGGCGCAAGACGACTTGGTGTCGATAGCGGGCAAGACGGGTACGGCGCAACTGCTGGTCGGCGGACGCTACACGGGCAGTCGCCACCGCATCACCTTTGTTGGCTACTTCCCCGAGGATGACCCGCAATACACTTGTATCTGCATGATGAACGACCCGCACAAACGGGGCATGTACGACGCAGGTATGGACTGCGGCACGGTCGTCCGACAGATAGCGCGCAAGACCATGGCGTACTCGGGGTGCTACATCCTGGACAAAGAGGGACGAAAGAAACTCGTCCGTGCCACGGACTAACCACAGGGCAACATCAGGGTAAGAACAGGGAAAAACAAACCAAGGCATAAAGTGCAATCGAAACTATGCAACTCAAAGAATTACTGAGTGTCCTCAAACCGAAAAAAGTGGTCGGACAGGTGGACAAAGAAATAACGGGTATCGCATTTGACTCCCGCAAAGTAGAGGCCGGGTATCTGTTTGTGGCACAAGTAGGTACGGCAGCAGACGGGCATACCTACATCGCTGCGTGTGTAGAAAAAGGGGCGGCGGCGGTCGTGCTGAGCAACACGGATTATCTGCCCGCAGAGGCAAACGGGGCAACCTACATCGTGGTGGAGAACACAGACCACGCACTGGGGCTAATCGCAAGCCGTTGGTACGGGGAACCAAGCAAGAAACTGACGCTGGTGGGCGTAACCGGAACGAACGGAAAAACTACCATTGCCACGCTGCTCTACAAATTGGTGCGAGGACTCGGACACAAAGCGGGACTGCTCTCGACGGTGGTGAACTATGTAGAGGATGAGGCGGTGCCTGCCACACATACCACCCCAGACGCCATTGAACTGAACGGACTGCTGCGGCGCATGGTGGATGCAGGATGCGAATACGCATTTATGGAAGTGAGCAGCCACGCCATCGCACAAGAGCGTATAGCGGGGCTGGATTTTGACGGAGCACTGTTCACGAACCTGACGCGCGACCACATAGACTATCACAAGACCTTTGACAACTACAGGGACACCAAGAAGCGGCTATTCGACGGACTGAAAAAGACCGCCTTCGCCGTGACCAACAAAGATGACCGCAACGGATCGGTGATGACGCAAAACTGTGCGGCGAAAGTATATACCTACTCCACTCGTGCCATGGCGGATTATCGGGCACAGATACTGGAAGAGGGATTCGACGGTATGCTGCTCTCGATAGACCAACAAGAGGTGTTCGTGCCGCTGGTGGGGCGATTCAATGTATCGAACCTGCTCTGCATATACGGCGCTGCGGTGAATCTGGGATTCGACAAGACGGAGATACTGCGCGTGCTATCGACCCTGCACCCCGTGAACGGACGATTTGAGACCATTCGTAGCGAGAAAGGGTGGACCGCCATAGTGGATTATGCGCACACACCCGACGCTGTGGACAATGTGATACAGACCATCAACGAGATACGAAAGGAAGGAAGCCGGCTGATAACCGTGGTGGGCTGCGGAGGTAACCGCGACAAAGGGAAGCGCCCCATGATGGCGGCTATCGCCAAGCACGGCTCTGACCAACTGATACTGACCTCGGACAACCCACGCGACGAAGATCCTTCGGGAATCCTTCGGGAAATGGCAGCCGGACTGACCGAAGAGGAACTGCTAAGCACACTCATCATCGAAGACCGTGAGTCTGCCATCAAGACCGCCTGCACACTCGCCCACGCAGGCGATGTGATACTCGTGGCCGGCAAAGGACACGAAGACTATCAGATCATCAAAGGCGTAAAACATCATTTTGACGACCACGAAATAATACGAAAATACTGCTAGTTCTTTTTAGAGTTCGTTCCTTTTTTCCGTTCATCATAATTCGTAATTCTTAATTCGTAATTCTTAATTAGTTAGAACCGTGTTCTATTCACTCTTTACCTACTTCAATCAACTGCCGGGCGCACGACTGATGACCTACATCTCGTTCCGCGCCATTGTGGCAGGCATCATTGCGCTGCTGATAAGCGTCTATTTCGGAAAATACTTCATCCGACTGATGAAGCGCAAACATATCTCAGAGACACAACGAGATGAGAAAACCGACCCATTCAATGTGTCCAAAAAAGGCGTGCCGACCATGGGCGGACTGGTGATCATTGTGAGCATCATCGTACCGTGCCTGCTCATGGGAAAACTGAGCAATATCTATCTGATACTCATGCTGATAACGACCCTGCTGCTCGGAGCATTGGGCTTTGCAGATGACTACATCAAGACCTTCCGACACAACAAGGACGGGCTGAACGGATGGATAAAAATAGCGGGACAGGTGACGCTGGGACTGATTGTGGGACTGACGCTGCGCTACTCGCCTATGGTGACGATGAACGAGAGCGTTTCGACACGGGTGGAAAACAACATCACCTATGTAACCAAAAGCCCTGCCGTGAAATCGACGCAGACGACCATTCCGTTTGTCAAGCACCACAACTGCAACTACGCCGACCTGTTCTCGTTCCTCGGCGAGGAGAATAAGTATCGTGCAGGGTGGATATTCTTTGTGCTGCTGACCATATTCGTGGTGGCCGCCGTGAGCAACGGAGCCAACCTGAACGATGGTATGGACGGCATGTGTGCGGGCAACTCGGCCATCATTGGCGTGGCACTGATTGTGCTGGCCTACATCAGCGGCAGTTATGTGTGGGCGGAGTACTTCGATGTGATGTACATCCCGCACAGCGAGGAAATAGTGGTGTTCCTTGCGGCTTTCGTCGGGGCACTGGTCGGATTCCTTTGGTACAACGGCTTCCCCGCACAGATATTTATGGGCGACACGGGCAGCCTGACCATCGGCGGCATCATCGGAGTGTGCGCCGTGATTATTCACAAAGAACTGATGGTGCCGCTGCTCTGCGGGGTATTCCTGATGGAGAGCGTGTCGGTGATTGTACAGACACAAGTATATAAATTCGCCAAGAAGCGGGGCAAGCACATCCGTATCTGGAAACGCACACCGCTGCACGACCACTATCGCACCTCGATGGAGCAAGTGCTGCGCAACGACCCCACCTGCATTGTGAAACTGAAAGGCAGCAAAGAACTGCAACATGAGACGAAAATTGTGCTGCGCTTCTGCATCGTGACGCTTGCGCTGGCTGCCCTGACGATATTGACCCTAAAAATACGATAAGAATGAAACGCTTAGTTGTTCTCGGAGCGGGCGAATCGGGCACCGGTGCTGCGATTCTCGCCAAAGAAAAAGGATACGACACCTTTGTGAGCGATATGGGCGAGATAAAAGCCCCCTACCGTGCGCTGCTCGACCAAAACGGCATTGCGTGGGAGGACGGACACCACACAGAGGAACTGATACTGAACGCAGATGAGGTGGTGAAAAGCCCCGGCATCCCGCTCACGGCACCGCTCGTGGAGAAACTTACAGCGAAGAGCACGCCCATCATCTCGGAGATAGAATTCGCCGCTCGCTACACGAACGCCAAGATGATTTGCATTACCGGCTCGAACGGGAAGACCACGACGACCTCGCTGATCTATGACATCCTCTGTCGCGCGGGGCTGAATGTGGGGCTGGCGGGCAATATCGGCAAGTCGCTCGCATTGCAGGTGGCGCACGAACAACACGACTACTATGTGATTGAACTGTCGTCGTTTCAGTTGGACAACATGTATCAATTCAAGGCAGATATTGCCATACTGATGAACATCACGCCTGACCATCTCGACCGCTATAACTTTGAGTTTCAACGATATATAGACGCCAAATTCCGCATCACGCAGAATCAGACCCGTGAGGACGCATTTATCTACTGGGCAGAAGACCCGATTCTGGACCGTGAGATACGAAAACTGCACCCGGGGGCTACACTCTATCCGTTCGGATTCGAGTCGCCCGCTGTGTCGAAAGACCGCATAGGGGGCAAGAATGCGGCATGGGTGGAGCAAGACCATCTGCACGCGGAAGCCGGCGAACCCCTCTCGGTGCCGGTCGCCTCGCTCAGCCTGCAAGGCAAACACAATCAACTCAACTCGATGGCTGCGGCGATTGCCGCGCAGTTGTTGCATATCAAAAACGAGGTGATTCAAGAGAGCCTGCAACAGTTTGCGGGCGTGGCACACCGGCTGCAGTATGTGGCTACTATAGGGGGCGTACGGTTTATCAACGACTCGAAAGCGACCAATGTCAATTCGTGCTGGTATGCACTGGAGGCAATGACTACGCCCACCGTGCTGATTCTGGGCGGGAAAGACAAGGGCAACGACTACAGCGAGATAGACGAACTGGTGCGGGAGAAATGCCGAGCACTGGTATTTATGGGGCTGCACAACGAGAAGCTTCGGGAGCACTTCGGGAATTTCGGGCTGCCGATAATCGATACGGACAACCTACACGACGCCATCGAGGGCGCATTCCACGCTGCCCAAGAAGGCGACACCGTGCTGCTGTCGCCCTGCTGCGCAAGTTTCGACCTGTTCCACTCGTACGAAGACCGTGGCGACCAATTTATGCAAGCGGTGCGCAAACTTTGATACTCTATGAAACTACAGTTGACAAAGAATATAGACCGCGTCTTTCTGGTGATATATATCGCCTTGTGTGTCATTGCCATTATTGCCACCTATTCCGCTTCGAGCGTTCTTATCTACCAGGGTAAAAGCGGCGAGATAGTCAAGCAAATGCTGTTGGTTATCAGCAGTATCGGACTTGTTTATGTGGTGCAGTTATTTCCGTCTTACACCTATCGGGTGGGGGGCTATATCCTCTTTGGCGTGTCGCTGCTGTGCCTCTATTATCTTTTCCTTTCGGTACTGACGGGCATTGATTTTCCGGGGGTGGTCAATATCAACGGAGAGAAGCGTTGGCTGAGGTTGGGTCTTACTTTTCAGCCCTCAGAGTTGGCAAAACTCTCGCTGATTATTGTCGTTTCGGACTTGCTCTCGCGTATGAAGACCGAAGAAGACTACCGCAAGTATTTCTTTCGGACGCTTGGTATTACGGCACTGACGGCACTGCCCATCCTGGCAACCAATCTCTCCACTACGCTGCTGCTCTGCGGTATCGTCTTTCTGCTCTGGATACTGGCTCGTATCCCGTTTAAGTATTGGGGTACGGTGGCGGGGATTGCATTGGCTGTATTGGTGTTAGGTTATTGTATTGCCGAGTTTGGGTTTGTGCAGCGCGATTGCTCCTTCCCGGGACCGATGAAGCGTGCCGAGACATGGGTGCATCGTATTGATGACTGGCTGGGTATCGGAACTGCCAAAACTGCGGACTATGCGGCAGAGAGCGGCAAGGTCGTTATTAATGACTACAACCGTCAGGAGGTCTATGCCAAAGTGGCTATCGCAAGAGGAACTTTCTTTGGCGTGGGGCCGGGCAAAAGCAAGGAACGCGACTATCTGCCTTTGGCGTTTGCAGACTATATCTTCGCTATTGTGGTGGAGGAGAGCGGTTGGTTGGGTATTTTGGCACTCATCGCCCTCTATCTGATTACTCTCTTCCGTGCCTGCAATGTCAGTACCCGCTACGAAGATAAAGCCGCCATGCTCATGGTCATGGGATTGGCACTGATGATTTCGTGTCAGGCACTCGTCTCTATGCTTGTGACGGTAGGTTTAGGTCCCGTAACAGGACAGCCGCTGCCGCTAATCAGCAAGGGCGGTACGAGTGTACTCTTCACGGGTCTGTACTTCGGTATTATGATGGGCGTCAGCCGTGAGCAGAAGTCTATGCAGGTGCGTGAGGAGCGTACGAAGACCGAGAGTGCAGACGAAGTGCCTGACAATATTGTGGTGGACTAACAGGAGCGTGTCGGTCGAACGCCTACCGAAAGGTTGCCGAACGCCGATAGAACAAAATATGTAATTACTTTTTGCTTATGAAATACCTTATTTCCGGTGGCGGCACAGGTGGGCATATTTTCCCCGCTGTGAGCATCGCCAATGCATTGTGCGAATTAGATTCCGAAGCGGACATTCTTTTTGTCGGTGCTCTCGGGCGAATGGAAATGGAGCGTGTCCCGCAGGCAGGCTACAAGATAGTCGGGCTGCCTGTGCGGGGTTTCAATCGCAAACAAGTATGGAAGAACTTCTCAGTACTTGTGGACTTGCTGCGTTCTATGTGTCAGGCACGGCGTATTGTCCGGCGTTTCCGCCCCGATGTGGGGGTGGGAGTAGGAGGCTACGCCAGCGGGGCGGCGATGAAAGTGGCTGCCCACATGGGTATTCCTATCCTGCTGCAAGAACAGAACGGCTTTGCGGGCGTAACGAACAAACTGCTACGCAACGACGCTGCGAAAATCTGTGTGGCGTATGAGGGTATGGAACGCTTTTTCCCTGCGGAGAAGATTATCCTTACAGGCAATCCTGTCCGTCAGAACCTCACCTCTGGAACAAAAGCGCATGCGCTCGCTTATTTCAAAGAAACATTCGGCGTACAGTTCGACCCCGACAAACCCGTATTGCTCGTCATAGGCGGCAGCCTCGGTGCACGCACCATCAATGAGGCGATGAAGAACGGTCTGGCGGAGTTGCTGGCTTCGGGCATTCAAGTTGTTTGGCAGACGGGAAAAGCCTACTACGAGAGTGTAACGCACGATGTACCTGCGACGACGGAATGCTCGGTTATCACGCCTTTCCTGAGCAATATGCCCGATGCGTACGCACTTGCCGACTTGGTTGTGTCGCGTGCGGGGGCAAGCAGTATCAGCGAACTCTGTCTGTTGGGCAAGCCCGCTATCCTCGTGCCTTCTCCCAATGTAGCGGAAGACCACCAGACGCACAATGCAATGGCACTGGTAGATAAGAATGCGGCGGTGCTGGTACGGGACGCTGAGGCTGCCAAGACACTCGTACCGACCGTTCTCGCACTGCTGACGGACAATGCTCGATTGCAGTCGCTGCATACGCATATCTTGGCGTTGGCAGAGACGGATTCTGCCCGTCGCATAGCCGAGGAAGTCATTGCGCTCGCTCGCTCCCGCAAGCATTAGACTTCATGACTCCGATACTACACAACGAATAGAGGCTGTCTAACAAGTTTTGGTTAGGCAGCCTCTTTTAGTGTTATGTTGGGGATGATGGAGAGTGGTTATTCCGGTTATAAAAAAA
>CAVEXR010000006.1:26607-86733 GCA_963619585.1 Azospirillum sp. CAG:239 | reverse complement strand
TAGTGGTACCCCTATAACTGCGAAAAAACAAAGACTGCCTAACAACTTTGCATTGTTAGACAGCCTCTTTGTTTTCAGCATCCCTATCTCGGAAACAGTATCTATGGGCATGTTTCTTTGTCGGATGGTGAATTGTGCGAAATATATTAGTTATATACCGTTCAACAAATTACGGCTGCAAGAGGGATTCTCTTGCAGCCGTAATTCTGATTTTTATAGACTTCTATTGTTCTATATCGTCTATCGGTCTATTAGTCTACGCCTTGAGATTAGTGACGGCGGTCGAGGCGTGCACCGTCTTCAGGACGGGGACCACGACGCTCGGGGCGAGGACCACGGTCGCCACGCGGTGCACGAGCAGGACGCTCCGGCTCCACATAGCCTTCGGGTTTCTCTTTCAGTGCCTTAGCGCTCAAGCGGAACTTGCCGGTCTTCGGGTCAACTTCGAGCAATTTGATTGTAATCTTGTCGCCCTCGTGAATACCCGTTTCCTCCATGGTGTCGAAGCGCTTCCAGTCAATTTCCGAGATGTGGAGCAGACCTTCGTGTCCCGGCATGAACTCTACGAAGCATCCGTAGGGCATTATTGACTTGACGGTTGCCTCATAGACTTCGCCTACTTCCGGCAGTGCCACAATGGCTTTGATTTTAGCCACAGCAGCGTCCATCGCCTCTTTGTTGTTGCTTGCTATCTCTACTTTGCCGCCTTCTTCTACCTCGTCGATAGAGATCACAGCACCGGTCTCTGCCTGAATACCTTGAATAATCTTCCCGCCCGGGCCAATCACTGCACCAATCATGTCTTTAGGAATCATCATTGTCATGATGCGTGGTGCATGCGGTTTGATGTCTGCACGAGGAGCAGGCATGGTCTCGAGCAGTTTGTCGAGGATGTACATACGGGCCTGATGTGCCTGCGCCAGTGCGTTCTCCAACACTTCATAACTCAGTCCGTCCACCTTGATATCCATCTGGCAAGCGGTCAGACCATCGCGTGTTCCTGTAGTCTTGAAGTCCATATCGCCGAGGTGATCCTCATCGCCGAGGATATCGCTCAGTATCTTATAGTTCAGTTTGTCGCCAACTATTTCCGAAATCATACCCATTGCTATACCGCTTACGGGTTTCTTGACAGGCACACCGGCATCCATTAGTGCAAGCGTACCGGCGCAAACCGTTGCCATTGAAGAGGAGCCGTTTGACTCGAGGATGTCGCTCACTACGCGTACGCTGTAGGGGAAGTCGGCAGGTATCATGTTCTTCAATGCACGGCAAGCCAAGTTTCCGTGTCCAATCTCACGACGCCCTACACCACGCTGTGCTTTTGCCTCGCCGGTTGCGAATGGCGGGAAGTTATAGTGGAGCAAGAAGCGGTCAGAACCCTGAATCAACGCCTCGTCAATCATCTTCTCATCACGGCTTGTGCCGAGCGTAACGGTAGCCAGTGCCTGTGTCTCACCACGCGTAAAGATACTCGAGCCGTGAGGGCCGGGCAGCGGGCTTACCTCACACCAGATAGGACGGATGTCGGTGGTCTTACGGCCATCCAGACGCTTGCCCTCGTCGAGTACGGCACGGCGCATAGCCTCTTTCTCCACATCGTGATAGTAGCGGTCTACCATAGCGGCGATCTCGTCTACATCAATGCCGAGAGCCTCCGCACGAGCGGCCATGTAGTCTGCCTTCTCTGCCTTGAAGTCTGCGCAGATTTGCGAGAACATCTCCTCGCGGTGGTGCTTATCGGTGTCAGCCGAAGTAGCCTGTGCGTATGCACGCGCATAACTGAAATCGTGTACAGCCTGCTTCAGTTCGTCGTCGTTCACCTCGTGGCAGTATTCACGCTTCACCTCTTTGCCGTAAGCCTTCATCATCTCGTTGATAGCCAAGCACTCGGGCTTGATAGCCTCGTGCGCTGCCTTGATGGCTTCGAGCATGACGGCTTCGGGTACCTCTTTCATTTCTCCCTCGACCATCATGATATTGTCGTATGTAGCAGCCACCATCAGTTCCAGGTCGGCTTGCTCACATTGTTCGAATGTCGGATTGATGACCATCTCGCCGTTCACACGAGCGACACGCACTTCCGATACAGGACCTTCAAAAGGTATATCCGAGCAAGCCAATGCTGCACCGGCAGCGAGCCCTGCGATTGATTCGGGCATATCGATGCCGTCAGCGGAGTACATTGTCACATTGACAAATGTCTCTGCATGGTAGTTGGATGGGAATAGTGGGCGCAAGGCACGGTCGATGAGGCGTGCAATCAGGATTTCGTAATCTGATGCTTTGCCTTCTCTTCTGGTGAAGCCACCTGGGAAGCGTCCTGCACTGGCGAATTTCTCTTTGTACTCGACGGTAAGCGGCATGAAGTCGGTACCGGGAACTGCGTCCTTAGCGGAGCAGACAGTGGCAAGCACCATGGTGTTGCCAATCGTAGCCATCACGGCGCCGTCTGCTTGCTTAGCCAGCTTTCCGGTCTCGAGCGTAATGATACGACCATCAGGAAGTTGAATCTCCTTTTTTACGATATTCATTTCGTTGTTTTGTTATTCGGGGCACCGAGTTGCGCCCCCGTTTGTAGGATGTGGAGCACCGAGTTGCACCCTTGTTTGTTGATTATGGAGCACCGTATTGCGCTCCGTTAATTAGTTGTGGAACACCGTATTGTGTCCCGATATTTTATATGACCCCAAAAAGTCGCACAAAGGTACAACTTTTTTTTGACATATACAAGATGTGGAAGAAAATTCGATTCTCCAACACCCTGCACCACCCGAGGGGTACTATCCAATTTGTTAGCGGACAGTACACATTAGGTATTTTGTGGGGATTGGAGAAATGCTCCCAGGAGAGACTATATTTTATTCGAAAAGGGCGTAGTAAGTAATTGAGGTCGTAATCGTCTTGCCTTCTGCCGTGTTGAAGAGGTCAGCGGGAAGAACAAAGGGATCGCACCACTCTTTCTCTGTTGTCCAACCGATAAACTGCGTACCCTCGCAGGGGATGATAGCGGCAGTGGGCAGCACGAGGGCATCGCCCTGCCGATAAGTCTTCGTCTCTATTGTCGTGCCGTCTACTACCCAGGTAACAACCGGAGCAGCCTCTTGTTCGATATAGGTGAATGTAATAACACCATCCGTCTCTGCGATGTCCTTTACAGGTTTGGCAGATATAGATGACCAAGTGGTCTTTTTCTTCGCACCAGGATAGGTATCCGACGAGGTACCGATATTCGTCTTACTACCTGTTGCGGAGATAATCGTGTAGCGGGGGCTGCCAGCCGTGTTGTTCGGCTCGTTATTTTCCCAAACCGAAGCACTGTAGTTGACATACCAAACGAGCAGTCCATGCCCCGGGAGGTACTTATCCCAACCCGACTGTTGGCGGTTCTCGAGATAGTAGTTCACGCCCTCTTTGGTAGCAGCCTGCAAAGTGCCTGCTGCATTTATCTGCAGAGGTTCGCTCGCTGTGGTAAGCGAATAGGTACCCGTTTGTATTCCCGGATTGACAGGCGTTGCCCAACCGAAGAAATACTTCTCGTGGGTGCTGTAGTTTGGCGGGCAGTCGCCTTTGGCGTTGTAACTACCTGCATCCATAATATCCCAGTCTGACGGCGTATAGCCCTTTTCATAATTCGTACCATACTCGGTATCATAGTAGTCCGGCAGCCCCAATACATGCCCGAACTCGTGGCAGAAAGTGCCTATACCATTGCGCAGATTTGTACTACCACTGATTTCTCCCGAGCAAGCATAGTTGTCGATGTATTTCCCGTCGAAAAGGCAATCAGACTTCTTGTAAGTACAATTGCCATAATAGATCGTTGACTCGATATTCCAGTTATGCGGCCAAATGGTAGTAGTAGCGCCACCATCTGCCTCACCTTTTCCCGCATAGATAACATAAACAAAGTCTACATACCCGTCGTTGTCGTTGTCGTAGTTCGAGAAGTCTATATTGTACTCCGATTTCGCCAACTTGCACGCCTCGACAATCATATCGCCGGGATACATATCCTCGCCCGCTACACCACCTTTATTTTTCCCATAGTAGGAGTGATTCTTTGTTAGCGTAACAGGTCCAACGACATCGAATTGCGGATTATAGGTACCATTCGATTGGTCGTGGAAATACTGACGCGCAGAGCCATAGGAGTTACCATAGGTGTAGGTCTGCCCGTTCATCATTGAGTCCATCACAGCACGGGTGTTGGAAGATTGGTATTGGGTATCCGCGAAATTGACCAAGATAAGCAGTCCGCGGGGAGCGAGATTGATAGTCCCTACATCCTGTTTGGCACGGCGGGAACGCCACATGGGAGATTTGGCACGGCGAGCGGCTATGGTATCGGCAGAGAGGGAGTGCTCAACCACCTGCCAATAGCCGTCTGCCCCCTCTTGAACAACCTCGCCTGCAACATTAGTATAAAAATGGTAGTATTCATCGCCGTTAAGACGCACTTGAATAGTCGTGCCGTCGGGTTGGGTCTTGGTCTGCCACCCGCGGTAAGCAGGAACGGCTTGGAGAGCAGCGGCTGCCATACAGAACAGCCCTATCAAAGTAATATATCGTTTCATATTGCGTGTCATTTTACAGGATTTCCCAAGAGGTCGTAGGTACGGTCGCCCACTACGATATAGAGCGTGTTGTCACGGATGATTTTGTGCGCCTGCTCGGCCGTCGTAGTATTACGGATGTCGGTAGCGTCGTTCCATTGCGCCACAAGCGAGACATCCGCTGCAGGCATCGTGAACGAAGTTCCGGGTTTGTAGGTTGTCCCCTCATAGAGCCAGCCGGCAAAGATTTTACCGTCTATAGAGGGGGTACCTTTGGAAAGGGTAATGGTAGTTCCCTCGGCGTATTCTACTGTGCCGCAATGGGTTGTCTTATAGGGGTAGCCCGCATACTCAAAGGCATAGGTAACAACCGGCTCACTTTCTTTGGCTTTATAGAGCGTGATAGGCAACAAAATATCAGAGGTTGATGTATAGTTCAAAAAGCGGGGAGCGTCCGTATTGTAAAGAATACACCCGCCACCTGTTATAGTACTATTAATCGTCGCTTGCGCAAGAGCGTCAATGGAAATAGTCCAAGTAGTTGTCCCGGAGCCTATAGCCATCTTCTTTGCAGAAACAGCCCCCAATAGTTCACCATCGGCATTCGTGAGTGTCCAACCGGCACTCGTACCACCGAGTGTAAAGACTTCAGTCCCTTCGCCCAAAGCGATAACTATACTTTCATCCGCAGAGAACGAAGAATATACCTGTGTCAAATACTTGGTTTCAAACGGGCCTGCCGTTACGCCCTTTTCGGGGCAGGCGATGACTATTTGGTCGCCCGCCTGCAATTGCGAAACATCCGTAACTCGGACATAATCTGTGGCGTATGCGGACACGGTCAGCAGCAATCCGCAAAGCCATAGGAATTGTTTTTTCATATACTTATTCGGTTATGCTTCTATTTTCTTTGTTTTGGGGAATACTACCCAGAAGGCAACGGCTACTACCAAGGCGAAGCCCGCAAAGATATACCAACTGGTCTGCCAGCCTTGCCATACCGCCAGCGGCCCTTGTGCGGCCACCTCGTCGGCATAGACAAAATGATTCACAATCGCTTGTGCCGATAGCGTACCTATCGTGGCGCCCAAGCCGTTGGTCATCATCATGAACAGTCCCTGCGCACTCGACCGCTCCGACAGGCTCACTTCCTGATCCACATACATACCGCCCGAGATATTGAAAAAGTCGAACGCAAAGCCATACACAATACAACTCAGCACAAAGAGCAGCACACCGGGGAAGCCGGGATTGCCCAACCCGAACAAGCCAAAGCGCAGCACCCACGCAAACATTGCCATCAGCATCACGTTCTTAATACCATAGCGTTTCAAGAAGAACGGAATCGCCAAAATGCAGAGTGCCTCGCAGATTTGAGAGATCGAAATCAAGATGTTCGCATGCTGTACCCCAAAGGTATCCGCAAACTGCTCAATGGCGCCAAAACTTGTTATAAAGGGGTTTGCATAACTGTTTGTTACTTGCAGGCACATACCGAGCAGCATCGAAAAAATGAAGAAAATCGCCATTTTCTTTTGTTTGAACAGCCCGAATGCTTGCAGCCCGAGTGCTTCCGTCACCGACTGCGCAGCCACATTGCCTTTCACCGGACAAGCAGGCATCGTCAGCGCATAGAGTGCCATCACAATGCTCAACCCACCGCTCACGATAAACTGCAGGCTTGTGGGCTGAAAACCGCACAAATCCACCACCCACATCGTCACAATAAAGCCCACCGTACCAAACACACGCACGGGAGTGAAATCCGTATCAATGTTCTTGCCCGCTTTCTCGAGTGCCGTGAAAGCCACCGAGTTATTCAGCGCAAGCGTAGGCATATAGAACGCCACCGAAATGGTATAGAGCGCAAAGAGCGGCGCAAACTGAATATCCTGTCCGTAAGCAATGCCGTAGAAACCTGCGCCTATCATAAACGCACCCGCCACAGCGTGGCAGAGGCTGAGCAGTTTTTGTGCCGGTATCCATCGGTCAGCCACAATACCCATCAGAGCGGGCATAATCAGGCTCACGACACCTTGTATAGAATAGAACCAACCGATATGCGTGGCAAGTCCGTGCCCTGCGAGGTAGGTTCCCATCGATGTCAAATACGCGCCCCAAACGGCGAACTCCAAGAAATTCAGCAGTATTAACCGCCCTGTAATGTGCTTCATGTACTATAGAATTAGGAATTACAAATTAAAAATTACAAATTACAAATCGCCCCCAAACTAAAACTCGCTTGTGAAGTGGAACTGTATGTGTTTGTAGTCGTTCTGCGCCATTTGCAGCACATACGCCGAGTCCGCCATGAACACATCCCGCCCGTCTTTGTCGGTCGCCATATACTGCGCCTTTCGTTTCTTGAAGGTCGCCAATTCTTCCGCGTCATCGCTTTCTATCCAGCAGGCCTTGTACATTTGCAGGCTCTCCCAGCGGCATTTGGCCTGATACTCATGCTCCAAGCGATACTGAATCACCTCAAACTGCAGTTGCCCGACCGTACCGATTATCTTGCGCCCGTTCATTTGGCTGACAAAGAGTTGCGCCACGCCCTCGTCCATCAGTTGGCTCACGCCCTTGTCGAGTTGCTTTTGTTTCATCGGGTCAGCGTTCTCGATATACTTAAACATCTCCGGCGAGAACGATGGCAGCCCCTTGAAATGCAGGTTTTCGCCTGCCGTCAGCGTGTCGCCTATCTTGAAGTTTCCCGTATCGGGCAGACCGACAATATCGCCTGCGTACGCCTCATCCACCGTCTCTTTCCGTTGTGCCATAAAGCAGGTCGGCGAGGAGAAACGCATCTGCTGATTTTTGCGCACATGCTTATAATACACATTGCGCTCAAATTTGCCCGAACATATCTTGAAAAAAGCGATACACGAGCGGTGGTTCGGGTCCATATTGGCGTGAATCTTAAAGCAGAAACCCGTGAATTTGTCCTCCATCGGCTCCACCGTACGCTCTTCTGCCTGCACGGGGCGTGGCGAGGGGGCAATACGCACAAAGCACTCCAACAGTTCTTTCACGCCGAAAGTATTCAGTGCCGAGCCGAAGAACACGGGAGCGAGTTCGCCGGCAAGGTACTCTTCCTCCGAGAAAGGATTGTATACCCCCGCTATCATCTCGATATCCTCCCGCAGTTTCTCAGCATCCTTATCACCCACCAGTGTGGTGATTTGCGGGTCGTTAATATCGTCGAAACGCAGCGATTCCGTCACATGCGTTTTGTCCGGCTGATAGAGGTCTAAGGTCGATTGGTAGAGGTTGTACACGCCCTTGAACCGTTGTCCGCTATTGATAGGCCACGACAGCGGGCGCACATGGATTCCGAGTTCCGACTCTATCTCGTCGAGCAAGTCGAACGGGTCTTTACCCTCTCGGTCCATTTTGTTGACAAACACCATCACCGGCGTTTTGCGCATACGGCAGACCTGCATCAGGCGGCGTGTCTGCGTCTCAACGCCCTTGGCGGCATCTATCACGATAATCACCGAATCCACTGCCGTCAGCGTGCGGAAAGTATCTTCCGCAAAGTCTTGGTGTCCCGGCGTATCAAGAATGTTGATATGGTAGCGGACGACTCCTAACTCCCCTTGTCCCCTCATAGTGGGGGATTCGGAAGAGGTCTCATAGTCAAATCCCATGACCGATGTGGCCACCGAGATACCACGCTGTTTCTCTATCTCCATCCAGTCGGAGGTGGCCGTCTTGCGTATTTTGTTCGATTTCACGGCACCTGCCACATGGATAGCCCCTCCGTATAGCAGGAGTTTTTCGGTCAGTGTCGTTTTACCCGCATCGGGGTGTGAAATAATCGCAAAAGTGCGTCGACGGAGTATCTCTTGTTGTTCTGCGTTCGCGAGCATGGATGGTTATTGTCTTTTTGTTGTACTATTGTACTGTTATACTGTTGTACTATTATTGTACCGTTATACGGTTATACTATTGTACTGTTATACTGTTCACTTTCAACAGATTGACGACATTCATTGGTCAGTTTTGCCTATTTTGCCTGTTTTGTCTGTCAGTCCAATCCTTTTAAGCGCACAAAGGTACGACTTTTTTCTCTAATCCGCAAATCGAAGTACACAAGGCAAACAAATATCCAAATGCACAGAGCAAGCAAATATCCTAATACACAAGCCAAGCAAATATCAAAAATGCACAAGACCGGCAAACATCAAAAATACACAAGACCGGCAAATATCAAAATACACAGGCTTACCCAAATCTGTGCCAACAGAATACAGACAATTTCGCATCAATCAGCGGTCTATCCCCATACCACCACGGTTGATACACGGTTGATACACGGTAGATATACGGTAGATACACGGTAGATACTTGGTAGATAAAACCGTTTATAGAAGACTTTTACATAGGTTTTCCACTGTCTGGAACCGCACCTCTATAGCCCCCAAAAGGAAACCCATAGGGCGGAAACCGAAACGAACAGAAACAAAAATGCCGCACAAGACGGAAAGTCAAGTGCGGCATTTAATAATCTAAAAGCCTGAGATTTAAGGTGCTACGCGATTAATATCACGCGGGAACATCGAGCATTCCTTCACATTGGCGATGCCCAAGAAGCAGGCTGTGATACGCTCCAAACCGATAGCAAAACCTCCGTGAGGCGGCATACCGTTCTTGAAAGTATCGAGATAGAAGCGGAAATTATCCGGATTCATACCTCTGCGCTGCATCTTCTCGCGATAGTCCGCCTCCTTGTGGATACGCTGACCGCCGGAAGTAATCTCGAGTCCACGCATCAGCAAGTCGAAACTCAGCGTGAGTGTCGGATCTTCAGGGTCATCCATCGCATAGAATGCACGGTGCTGGCTGGGGAAATGGGTGACGAACACAAAGTCCGAACCATATTTCTCGAGCGCATACTTGCAGATAGCACGCTCCTCTTCCGGTGCCAAATCGTCCTCTCCACGATGGTCTTCCTCGGTGAGATGGTTCTCGAACAGAATCTCGTGTACCTCGCTCAACTTCCATGCAGGCACATTGGTCGGCAGTTGCGGAATGGTTGCCCCGAGCAAGTTCAACTCGTGCGCACAATCGGTTGCCACACGATTGATGATATAGTGCAGAAGTGCTGCCTCGAGGGTCATCACGTCCTCCTGCCCTTTGATGAAACCCATCTCCACATCGAGCGAGATGTACTCATTCAAGTGGCGCGAAGTGTTGTGTTTCTCCGCACGATAGGCAGGCGCAATCTCGAACACACGCTCATAAACACCGACCCCTATCTGCTTGTAGAACTGAGGCGACTGCGCCAGATAGACTTGCTTACCGAAATAGTCCATTTTAAAGACATTGGCACCTCCCTCAGCACCCTCAGAGACAATCTTCGGGGTATAAATCTGGGTAAAACCATTCTCCGTCAAGAAGTCTGCAAAGGCCTTGGCGATAGTCGATTGCACTTTCAGGATAGACATATCGCGCGGGTTACGAAGCGTAACCTGACGATTGTCAAACTTGAAACGCAAGAGTGCCTCGTCGTCGCCAAACTTCAGCGCATTGATATCCACCACCTCGTGGGTAGAAGGACGGGAAAGAACATGCACTGCACTAACGGCTATCTCAATCGTGTTATAGAAAGCAGCCGGGTCTTTAATTTTTGCCTCGTTGACGGTGCCTTCGATCGACACAGCCATCTCACGACAAAGGTCGCTCAATGCAATCTCTTTCCCCTCTTCGTCAAAGAAATGGGAAGTCTCATTTTGCACAACTGCCTGAAGCAGACCACGCGACTTACGCAGGATAATAAACCCACCCCACTTGGTAATACGGACATTATGAATCATACCGCTTACCTTAAGCGTATCACCGGGCTTGCAGTTGTCAATAGTAACACCCGTTGCTTTATGTTGCGTTAAATCTAATAACATAGTATTCAATTAATAAGGGGACTTCTCTAAATTCCCCGTTAGACAATTAATTCAACAAATTTAGGAACTATAGATATTTTTGTGTGCTTTTTTTTCGACTGCATCTACTTGATTCTCACTCAGTCACAATGCCTCTACTCTCACCCGCAAATCGAAGATTTACGAACCCTCGAATGCTCCTTCGCTCCGACCAAGTATCTGCTACCAAAAATTCCAAAATCACCACAAAACAATTTATAGAAATCCCCATAAAATATAGGTAAATGATATTCCTACTATATACCTCTCTTCTATATCCCTCATAGGATACTTCCAAAAGGAGATATACCACTCATAGGATACTTATCAAAGGAGATTATATCCCTCATAGGATACTTCTCAAAGGAGATTATATCCCTCATAGGAGATTATTCATAGGATATTTCTAAAAGGATATATACCCCTTCATAGAATATTCTCCGTAGGATATTATATCTTATTGTATCCCATAAAAAAGCAAAAGAGCAAGGAGCAAAGACCATACTATGTCTTTATTCCCTGCTCTTTTGGTAGTTTGACTCCGTAGATTACTCTGCTTTAGGTGCTTCTGCTGCAGGCTCAGCAGCCTCTTCAACAGCCTCTTTCACTGCCTTTTTACCGGCACGACGGGTTGCTTTCTTGGTAGCCTTTTTAGCCTCTTTGAGCATGTTGTCGTTGTAATCAACGAGCTCGATGATACACATCTCTGCTGCGTCACCCAAACGGAAACCGGTGCGAAGGATACGAGTGTAACCACCCGGGCGGTTAGCAATCTTCTCACCTACATTTTGGAACAATTCGGTAACCACTTCTTTTTGTTTCAGCTGGCTGAAAGCAAGACGGCGGTTAGCCATGTTATCCTCTTTAGCACGGGTCAGGATAGGCTCAACATACATACGGAGTGCCTTAGCCTTAGCCAAAGTGGTGGAAATACGCTTGTGCATGATAAGCGAACAAGCCATATTGGACATCAAAGCAGCACGATGATTCGCTTTGCGGCTAAGATGATTGAATTTCTTATTGTGTCTCATAAGATTGTTTTTGAATTAAAGAGTTAGGGAAAACCTGAGTTACTCTAATGAACGATAACGCGAAATGTCCATACCAAATGCCAAACCATTACGCTCCAACAGTTCATCCAACTCAGTAAGAGACTTCTTACCGAAATTGCGGAACTTAAGCAGGTCCGAACGATGATATTTAACCAATTCTCCAAGCGTCTCCACCTCGGCTGCCTTCAAGCAGTTGAGCGCACGAACGCTGAGATCCATATCCTGCAACTTCTGGTTCAGAAGTTGGCGCATACGGAGATTCTCTTCGTCCATAGCGGTGTTGTTCGTCTTATTCTCTTCCTCTATCACGATACGCTCATCCGAGAAAAGCATAAAATGATAGATCAAGATCTTAGCCGCTTCTGTCAGTGCATTTTGCGGAGTGATAGAACCATCCGTAGTAATCTCAATGGTCAGTTTCTCGTAGTCGGTACGCTGCTCCACACGGAATTGATCTACAGAAATCATCACATTACGAACAGGGGTGTAGATAGAGTCGATTGCAAGAACTCCAATAGGATCATCAGCATGACGATTCTCGTCACCGGGAACATAGCCACGACCCTTGTTGATAGTAATCTCTATCTCAAAATCGACCGTCTCGTCCATCTCTGCCAACTGCAGCTCAGGATTCAAGACTTCAAAGTTCTGAAGAGCGCTGTTCAACTCACCTGCCAGGAAAACTTTCGATTTCGAGATATGGAGTTTCACTGTCTCTCCGTTCGCATCGAGTCCCTCCTTACGGATGAAACGGACTTGTTTGAGATTGAGAATCAAATTGGTTACATCAGTGATGACACCGGGGATAGTAGCAAATTCATGATCAATACCACTGATACGAATAGCGCAGATAGCATATCCCTCCAACGAGCCAAGCAGCACGCGACGGATAGCATTGCCTATCGTAATACCGTACCCCGGTTCAAGCGGACGAAACTCGAAAGTACCTTTCGTCGCACTTGAATCCAACATTACCACCTTATCAGGTTTGATGAAATTTAATATTGCCATGAATTTATTTGTTATTTAGAGTACAACTCGACGATTAACTGCTCCTTGATGTTCTCCGGAATCTCTTCACGCTGAGGAACATTGAGATATTTACCGGCTTTGTCAGCCTCATTCCACTCGAGCCAACTATACTTGCTGTGATTGAAACCTTCAAGCGAAGCAGAAATTACCTCAAGCGATTTAGCCTTCTCGCGAACTGCAACCACTTGACCCGGCTTAACAGAGTAAGAGGGGATGTTTACCACCTTACCATCAACGGTGATGTGACGGTGGCTAACCAACTGGCGCGCAGCAGCACGAGTAGGAGCAATACCCAAACGGTATACGATATTGTCGAGACGGCTCTCAAGCAGTTGGAGCAGAATCTCACCGGTAATACCCTTAGAGCGAGATGCTTGCGCAAACAAAAGACGGAACTGACGCTCCAATACACCATAGGTATATTTAGCCTTTTGTTTCTCTGCCAACTGAGTACCATACTCAGAGTTTTTCTTGCGGCGGTTAACACCGTGTTGTCCCGGAGCGTAATTACGCTTGTCCAGCACTTTGTCGGGACCAAAGATAGGCTCACCGAAACGGCGTGCAATACGGGATTTAGGACCTATATATCTTGCCATAGTAATCTAAATGTTAAAAGGGTTCTTGTCTTGTGCTACGAAAAAACTACAAAATATCGTTCGTAAATAACCTAAATAAGAGGTAATAGTAATTCGTTCGCAGCGACAAAACGATTTGATAAATAATTATACGCGACGACGCTTAGGAGGACGGCAGCCATTGTGCGGCATAGGAGTTACATCGACAATCTCAGTAACCTCGATACCTGCGGCGACGCAAGCACGGATAGCCGATTCACGACCTTGTCCAGGACCCTTAACATACGCTTTTACTTTACGCAGACCAAGATCAAAAGCGACCTTGCCGCAATCTTGTGCAGCCATCTGTGCTGCATAAGGAGTATTCTTTTTAGAGCCGCGGAAGCCCATCTTGCCGGCCGAAGACCAAGAAATTACTTGTCCATCAGCATTAGCAATAGTAACGATAACATTGTTGAAAGAAGACATAACGTGCAGTTGACCAACACCGTCAATCTTTACAACGCGCTTCTTGGCTGCAATTGCTTTCTTTGCCATAATTTGATAGATATTATGAGTTGTTTTAACTTGCTAACCGAAGATTACTTCGTAGCCTTCTTCTTATTAGCAACGGTTTTCTTTTTACCTTTGCGCGTACGAGCGTTGTTCTTCGTAGACTGACCGCGAACAGGCAAGCCGATACGATGACGAACACCACGGTAACAACCGATATCCATCAAACGTTTGATGTTGAGTTGAATCTCCGAACGAAGATCACCTTCCACTTTGTACTGTGCTCCGATGATCTCACGGATTTTAGCTGCTTGGTCATCCGTCCAATCCTGAACCTTGATGCTTGGGTCTACGCCTGCCTCTGCCAGAATTTTCTTTGCGCTTGAACGACCTATTCCGTAGATGTAAGTCAAACCGACTTCACCGCATTTGTTCTGCGGTAGATCTACACCGACAATTCTTATAGCCATAATTTAATACTAAAGGATAAATTTGTTTTTAATTGTTTTCTGTTTAATTGAGAACTCTCGTTCTTGACTCGAATAAAAGATTGCGCTTATCCTTGACGCATCTTCATCTTCGGGTCTTTCTTGTTAATTACATACAAGTGCCCTTTGCGGCGTACAATCTTGCAATCCGCATTGCGCTTCTTGATAGATGCTCTAACTTTCATTGTTGTAGAGTTTATTATAAGGATTATTTATAACGGAACGATATACGACCTTTGGTTAAATCATACGGACTCATCTCCACTTTCACACGGTCACCTGCTAATATCTTGATATAATGCATACGCATTTTACCGGAAATATGCGCCGTGATGAGCGGACCATTCTCTATCTGTACACGAAACATCGCATTCGAAAGAGCCTCCGTGATGACGCCATCAACTTCGATTGAATCTTGCTTTGCCATAAAAATTAGGTTTGTATAGGTAACAAATTAGATGAAACGATCCCCAAGAACTTCCTTAATGTAGTCGAAAGTGGAAAGAATATCGGCCTTGCCATTACGCACGCACACACTCAATTCGTAGTGCGCAGCGGGCTTACGGTCTGCCGTACGAGCCGTCCAACCATCTTCCTCGATAATCACATTGCGACGCCCCATGCAAATCATCGGCTCAATAGCCAATGTCATACCGGATTTGAGAACAATGCCATTACCTCGACGACCATAGTTGCAGACTTCAGGTTCTTCGTGCATATCACGACCTATTCCGTGCCCAACGAACTCACGGACAACGGAAAAACCGGCTTTTTCGCAATGCTCCTGAATAGCCGCACCGATGTCGCCAAGACGCTTACCGGTAACGGCATGCTCAATACCCAAATAGAGAGACTCTTTGGTAGTACGCATCAGTCGCAGGGTTTCTGGTGCCACTTCTCCAACAGGGAAAGTGTAGGCACTATCGGAGCAGTAGCCGTTCAAGAAAATACACGAATCAACAGAAACGATATCACCATCACGCAACACTTGCTTCTCAGACGGAATACCATGTACTACCTGTTCATTGACCGAAGTACAAAGCGTTGCAGGAAAACCCTCATAACCAAGACAAGCCGGTACACCACCATTGTCTTTGATAAACTCAAAAGCAATCCTGTCCAACTGTGCTGTTGTAACACCAGGCTGAATAGCCTTAGCCACTTCAGCATAAGTGCGCCCGAGCAAATCGTTACTGGCACGCAGGAGTTCAACCTCTTCGTCAGTCTTAAGGAAAATCATCGTTGATTACCTATTCCAAATTAATATGCCATTGCCCCCGAACGCCCCTTGATACGCATACCGGAATCAAAGAAACCATCGTAGTGACGCATCAATAAGTGACTTTCGATCTGCTGAAGAGTATCCAAGATAACGCCCACCATAATGAGCAGCGAAGTACCGCCAAAGAACTGTGCAAATCCCATACTTACACCGAACAAACGAGCAAATGCAGGGAGAATAGCGATCAAGGCAAGCAGAATAGATCCCGGCAATGTAATACGCGACATAATCGTATCAATATACTCCGCCGTTTTCTTACCCGGCTTAACGCCAGGAATAAAGCCGTTGTTCAGCTTCAGATTCTCTGCCATCTGCACAGGATTGATAATGATTGCAGTATAGAAATAGGTAAATGCGATAATCAAGATAGCAAATACCAAGTTATACCAGAAACCATTGTTATCCATGAATGCACGCACGAACGCATTGCTACCATCAGCACGGAAGCCTACGATTGCGATAGGAATAAACATAATCGCTTGAGCAAAAATGATAGGCATCACATTCGCAGCATTCACCTTAAGAGGAATATACTGACGAACACCACCATATTGTTTGTTGCCCTGAATGCGCTTTGCATATTGTACAGGAATCTTACGCGTACCTTGTACCAAAAGGATAGCGAAAGCAAACACAAACAGCAGGATAACCACCTCAAGCAGGAACACAATCAAACCGCCACCTGCATCGTTCAAACGGCTGGAGAACTCCTGAATCAATGCACCGGGGAAACGAGCAATAATACCGATCAAGATGATAAAGGAAATACCATTTCCAATACCGCGATCCGTAATACGCTCACCCAACCACATAACAAACATAGAGCCTGCGCAGAGCAGAATAGTGGACGAAATCGTAAACCAATTGAAGCCAATAGCCAACGGCTGACCGGCTTGTGCCATCTGTACCGAAAGGTTCACCAAATAGCTGGGACCTTGGAATAGCAAAATAGCTACGGTCAGATAGCGGGTAATCTGGTTCATTTTCTGACGCCCGGACTCACCCTCTTTCTGCATCTTCTGGAAGTAAGGCACTGCGATAGTAAGCAGTTGGATTACGATAGATGCAGAGATGTAAGGCATAATACCAAGCGCAAAGATAGACGCATTCGAGAACGCACCACCGGAGAACATATCCAATAGTGCCATCAAGCCGCCTGCCGTCTGGTTGTGCAGAGCAGAAAGTGCCGAGGGGTCAATACCCGGAAGGACAATAAAAGACCCGAATCGGTAGATAAGAACGAACAAGAGCGTTATACCCAACCGATTTCGAAGATCTTCTATCTTCCAGATATTTTTACATGTTTCAATAAATTTCATACTTTGCGTTTTTAACTGAAACATTGGTACAAGCGGATTTTACCCGCTCATACCAATACTCCTCGGTTAACTTAGATCTTTTCTATTGTACCACCTGCAGCAGTAATAGCCTCTTCTGCAGATTTGCTGAAAGCGTGTGCCTTCACAGCGAGTTTTGCGGTCAGAGTGCCATTGCCAAGAATTTTGACAAGTGCATTCTTACTAACAAAACCTGCCTCGTGCAATTCTACAACGCCAATTTCAGTCAAGTTCTTAGCCTCTGCCAATGCTTGGAGAGCAGAAAGGTTGATAGCCTTATACTCTACACGATTGATATTCTTGAAGCCGAACTTAGGCAACCGACGCTGCATAGGCATCTGACCACCTTCGAAACCAATCTTCTTCGAGTAGCCGGAACGCGACTTTGCACCCTTATGACCACGGGTAGAGGTTCCACCGAGTCCCGAACCGGCACCACGACCGATACGCTTTGCGGTTTTAACCGAACCTGCGGCAGGAGTTAAATTATGAAGTTCCATAATGTTTTACTTAATTAATCGATAACTTTAACCAAATGTTTTACCTTCTCTACCATTCCGAGAATAGCAGGGTTAGCCTCGTGCTCCACGATGGCATTGATCTTGCGCAAACCAAGAGCCTGCATGGTCTCCTTTTGCACTTTCGGGCAGCGAATGATGCTGCGTACTTGTTGAATCTTAATTGTTGCCATAGTATAATCACGAATTAGCCGTTAAACACTGTCGATAGGCTCACACCACGATTCTGAGCAACCGTACGCGCATCACGCAACTCTGCGAGAGCAGCAACGGTAGCCTTAACCAAGTTGTGAGGGTTAGACGAGCCTTTTGCCTTAGCGAGGACATCCGTAACACCTACAGACTCCAAAACGGCACGCATGGCACCACCTGCCTTAACACCGGTACCGGTAGTAGCGGGCTGAATATATACGCGTGCGCCGCCGAACTTAGCATATTGCTCGTGAGGAATAGTACCTTTCAAAACAGGTACTTGAATAAGGTTCTTCTTAGCAGCCTCAGTAGCCTTAGAGATAGCAGCGGTAACTTCGCCTGCCTTACCCAAACCATATCCTACAATGCCGTTTCCATCACCAACTACAACGATAGCAGCGAAGGTAAATGTACGACCACCTTTCGTAACTTTGGTTACGCGGTTAACTGCAACAAGGCGCTCCTTGAGCTCCAAGTCTTGTGTTGATTTAACTCGATTCATCTTCGTATCGTTGAATTAGAATTTGAGACCTGCTTCACGAGCAGCATCTGCCAATGATTGAACACGACCATGATAGAGATAGCCATTACGGTCAAAAACAACTTCCTCAACGCCTGCTTTCTTAGCAGCCTCGGCAATTGCTTTACCTACCAATGCAGCTTTCTCGCTCTTGGTAATTTTATCTTTGATTCCAAGCGACGATGCACTTGCCAAGGTAACGCCCTTCAGGTCATCAATAACCTGTGCATAAATTTGGCTGTTGCTACGGAATACGGTCAGACGAGGACGCTCAGCAGTACCCGATACCTTTGCACGGATCGAGGCTTTAATCTTAAGTCTTCTTGCAATTTTCTGAATCATAATACTTCCTTTCTATTATTTACCAGCCGACTTACCTGCCTTACGACGAACAACTTCACCTTGGAAGCGAACACCCTTACCTTTGTAAGGCTCCGGACGACGGAATGAACGAATCTTGGCGCATACTTGACCAAGGAGTTGCTTATCAGCAGACTCAAGGATAACAAGTGGGTTCTGGTTACGCTCCGATTTGGTCTCTACCTTAATCTCCTTAGGCAAGCCCAAGTAGATAGGGTGCGTATAACCCAAAGCGAAGTTCAATACCTGAGGTTGTGCCAACTCCACACGGAAACCGACACCGACCAACTCAAGCACTTTCTTGTAGCCGTCGTGAACGCCAACAACCATATTATGAATCAAAGCACGATAAAGACCGTGTTTTGCACGACTTTCTTTTTCATCATTCGGACGAGTAATATGGCACACGCCATCCTCTACGGTAACCGTAATCAGAGGATCAACAGCCTGGGTCAATTCGCCCTTAGGACCTTTAACCGTTACAACATTTTCAGGGCTGACAGTTACGGTTACACCTGCAGGGATAGCGATAGGTAATTTACCAATTCTTGACATAGTCTTTTCCTCCTTACATTAGTAAACATAACAAATTACCTCACCACCGAGTTGTTGACCAAGGGCTTCCTTGTTTGTCATCACACCCT
This sequence comes from Azospirillum sp. CAG:239, assembly GCA_963619585.1. Lineage (GTDB taxonomy): Bacteria > Bacteroidota > Bacteroidia > Bacteroidales > Paludibacteraceae > Colicola. The sequence goes on along the minus strand of CAVEXR010000006.1, from coordinate 67,767 downwards.
TAGAGGTAGAGAGGATTGCGATACCCAAGCCATTCAGCACGCGAGGCATCTCACGATAGCCCACATACTTACGAAGACCGGGGGTCGAAACGCGTTGTAAACTCTTGATGGCGTTAACCTTGTTAACCGGATCATACTTCAAGGCAATTTTGATAGTACCTTGAGGCCCATCTTCCACGAACTTGTACGAAAGGATATAACCTTTCTCAAACAAGATACGGGTGATCTCTTTCTTCAGATTCGAAGCAGGCACCTCAACTACGCGGTGACCGGCCTTGATTGCATTTCTGAGACGAGTCAGATAATCTGCGATAGGATCTGTCATAAATGTTTGTTGTTAAATTAATCCCGCCTTCCGGGACAATATTTAATAATAAATGAATTTTGTCCGTGACATCCTTGCGGACGGCACAACCTATTTTCAACTACAAATATCGTGCCACAACAATTTTCGAGAGTAACTAAACTAGTTAATCTCTCAAAGAAAAGAACATGTCAGATACTTGCAGCGCAAAAGGGAGCTCGCTCGACAAAAATATGCCAAAGACTATACGATAGTCCCGGAGAAGCCGAAAAACTTCTCCGGGGCGTATTGTATTCTTACCAACTTGCTTTCTTCACTCCCGGGATGAGACCTTTAGAAGCCATCTCACGGAACTGAATACGACTCAAGCCGAATGCACGCATATAGCCTTTCGGACGACCCGTAATCTTGCAACGATTGTGCAGACGAACAGGACTTGCGTTCTTAGGCAGCGATTGGAGACCGATATAGTCGCCATCCTTGAGGAGTTGCGCACGCTTTGCAGCATATTTAGCTACCAGCGCAGCACGCTTTACCTCGCGGGCTTTCATTGATTCTTTTGCCATAGTGATGATTACTTTTTGAATGGTAAACCAAACTCACGCAACAGGGCAAAACCCTCTTCATCGGTCTGCGCCGTAGTAACGAACGTGATGTTCATCCCCAGCAGTTTGGTGATGTTATCAATGTTAATTTCAGGGAAGATAATCTGCTCCTGGATACCGAGCGTGTAGTTACCACGACCATCCATCTTGTTCTCAATACCCTTGAAGTCGCGGATACGGGGCAGAGCCACACGCACCAGACGCTCCAAGAACTCGTACATACGCTCACCACGGAGAGTAACGCGTACGCCGATCGGCATCTTCTTACGAACCTTAAAGTTAGCGATATCTTTCTTGGAAGTAGTAGCGACAGCCTTCTGACCTGCGATAGCAGTCATCTCTGCCTGTGCGACATCGATGATTTTCTTATCGGCTACAGCCTCGCCCAAGCCCTGATTGAGGACTATCTTCGTGAGTTTCGGGCACTGCATTACTGTAGTGTAGTTAAACTCTTTCATCAAGATAGGAACGATACGCTCCTGATAATCTTGTTTTAGACTTGCTGTATTCATCACTATAGTTCCTTTCCGGATTTTTTAGATACACGGACCAACTTACCATCCTTCTCGATACGACCTACACGAACCGGTTTGCCGTTCTCAACAGGGTTGAGGTTCGAGATATGGATAGAAGCCTCCTGTTTAACAATACCACCTTGTGGGTTCTTTGCATTAGGTTTGGTACTCTTCGATACCATGTTCAAACCCTCTACGATAGCACGCTGCTTATCTACAAGCACCTCCAGCACACGGCCGGTTTTGCCTTTGTCAGCACCCGCATTTACATAGACGGTATCACCTTTCTTAATATGTAATTTTGCCATTACTGTAATAATTTAGATGATTAAAGCACTTCAGGTGCCAATGAGATAATCTTCATGTTCGTTTGACGGAGTTCACGAGCCACAGGGCCGAAGATACGAGAGCCACGGAGTTCACCTGCATTCGAGATAAGCACGCATGCGTTATCATCGAAGCGGATATAACTACCATCTGCACGGCGTACTTCTTTCTTTACGCGAACAACAATTGCACGGCTAACCGTACCATCCTTGATGTCCGACGAAGGAATAACACCCTTAACTGCTACTACGATGGTGTCTCCAAGGGTGGCGTAACGCTTCTTGGTTCCGCCCAGTACACGGATACACAATGCCTCTTTAGCACCCGAGTTATCCGCAACCGTAAGTCTTGATTCTTGCTGTATCATAATTACTTAGCCCTTTCGATAATTTGAGTTAGACGCCAACGAACAGTTTTGCTCAAAGGACGAGTTTCCATAATACGAACGGTATCGCCGATACCACACTCGTTCTTCTCGTCATGAACATGGAACTTGCGAGTTTTATTGACAAACTTGCCATAGATGGGGTGTTTCTCTTTCCACTTAACGGCTACGACAATAGTCTTATCCATCTTGTTGGAAACGACAACGCCCACACGCTCTTTTCTTAAATTTCTTGTTTCCATTTCACTCTCGTTTTTACTTGGTTAATTCTCTCGAACGAAGTTCTGTTGCAAGACGCGCGATTGTCTTACGAGCAACCTTAATCTGCAACGGATTGTCAAGCGGAGAAATGCTGTGATTCAGTTTCAAGCGAACGAATGCATCTTTCTCTGCAGCCAGACGCTCTTGGATCTCAGCGGTTGTTAATTCTTTAATTTCTGCTGTTTTCATATCCTAATTAAACATTTTGGGTTGGGTCGTAATCGCGTCTTACGACAAATTTGGTAGTGATAGGAAGTTTCTGTGCTGCCAAACGAAGAGCCTCTTTAGCTACCTCGTAAGGAACGCCGTCTACCTCGAAGATAATGCGACCGGGAGCCAATGGAACTACGAATCCTTCCGGAGCACCTTTACCTTTACCCATACGGACATCCAAAGGTTTCTTTGTGATAGGTTTATCCGGGAAAACGCGAATCCATACTTGACCTTGACGCTGCATGTAACGAGTTACTGCAACACGGGCTGCTTCGATTTGACGACCAGTCAACCAGATAGTACCAAGCGACTTGATACCGAACGAGCCGAAAGCCAACTCGTTACCGCGTTGCGCAATACCCTTGATACGGCCTTTCTGCGAACGGCGGAATTTTGTCTTTTTAGGTTGTAACATAACTGTTGTAATCTACAAATCGGTTAAACTTATTGTTTTTTGTTTCTGCGGAAACCGCCCTTACGATCCCCATCACGACGGTCTTGACGACGATCACCGCCACGACCCTCTTGTTTTTGGGTGAAGTTAGGAGCGAGGTCCTTCTTGCCATAGACTTCGCCACGGCAGATCCAAACCTTAACACCGATAACACCTACCTTGGTGTGTGCACCAATCTGGCAGTAGTCGATGTCAGCACGCAGTGTGTGCAGAGGAGTACGCCCTTCTTTGTACATCTCTTTGCGAGCCATCTCGGCACCGTTCAGACGACCGCTGACCTGCACCTTGATACCCTCTGCTCCCATACGCATGGTGGAAGCGATGGCCATCTTAACGGCACGACGGTACGCGATTTTGCCTTCCAATTGACGAGCAATCTTGGTCGCAACAATAGTTGCATCAAGTTCCGGGCGTTTTACCTCGAAGATGTTGATTTGAACATCTTGTTTGGTGATTTTTTTCAGTTCCTCCTTCAATTTGTCAACCTCTTGTCCACCCTTACCGATGATGAAACCGGGGCGAGCGGTGCAGACAGTTACAGTTACAAGCTTCAGAGTTCTTTCGATAACGATACGAGAAATACCAGCTTCAGCAAGACGGACATTGAGGTACTCACGAATCTTGGTATCCTCTACAATGGTATCCCCGTAATTCTTACCGCCAAACCAGTTGGAATCCCAACCGCGGACGATGCCAAGGCGGTTTGCTATAGGATTAATTTTCTGTCCCATTTTGTTGATTACTTTTCAGCGTTAGTATTTTTGGTATCTACGAATACAGTAATATGGTTGGAGCGCTTGCGCACGCGGTAGCCACGACCTTGAGGAGCGGTCAGAAGACGCTTGAGCATCATACCACCATCAACCGTAATATTACTTACATATAGCGTTTCTTGGTCAGCCTTTTTGCCGGTCTTGGTCTCCCAGTTGGCGATAGCCGATTTCAGAACTTTTTCCATAGCGCGCGATGCCTCTCGTGTAGAGAAATGCAAAGCACCCAGTGCACGGTTCACTTCCATACCACGAATCATGTCAGCAACAAGGCGCATTTTGCGTGGAGAGGTAGGAACGTTGTTGAGCTTGGCAAAGTATTGACTCTTGCGAGCCTCTTTCATTGCTTCTGCTGTATTATGTTTTCTAGCACCCATTTTGAATTCTAAAATTTAATTTGTTGTTTTAATGATTCAATGGATTACTTCTTGTTGTTGCCGGCGTGTCCACGGAAGGTACGCGTAGGAGCGAATTCGCCCAACTTGTGTCCTACCATGTTCTCGGTAACATAAACAGGAATGAATTTGTTTCCATTGTGAACTGCAATCGTATGACCTACAAAATCCGGAGAAATCATCGATGCACGGCTCCAAGTCTTGACAACTTCTTTTTTGCCCGACTCATTCATAGCCAGCACCTTATCCTCCAACTTGACATTGATAAACGGTCCTTTTTTCAATGAACGACTCATAAATGTTGTGATTTTAATAGGTTATTTCTTTCTTCTCTCGATTATGAACTGATTGCTCTGGTTCTTCGGGTGACGCGTCTTGTAACCCTTAGCGAGCAAGCCCTTACGTGAACGTGGGTGACCCCATTGGGTGATCTACAGGGTTCATAACAACACCACGGTTGCGCGGGCGACGACCGAGCCAGCGGCTACGACCTGCCTTACCACTCTTCTCCAATGCGTGGTCGCTATTGCCGACTACACCTACGGTAGCCTTGCATGCTGCCAGCACCTTGCGCAATTCGCCTGAAGGCAATTTGATGATTGCATACTTATCCTCACGAGAAGACAGTTGTGCAAAAACACCTGCTGAGCGAACCATGCAAGCACCCTGACCCGGACGAAGCTCAATGTTGTGGATGAGCGTACCGAGAGGAATGTTTGACATCGGAAGGGCGTTACCTACTTCAGGAGCAGCCTCTGCTCCCGACATAACCGTTTGACCTACTTGCAGTCCGTTAGGTGCAAGAATATAACGCTTCTCGCCATCAGCATAGAACAAGAGTGCGATACGAGCCGAACGGTTAGGATCGTACTCAATCGTCTTTACTGTAGCGGGTACACCGTCCTTGTTGCGTTTGAAGTCAATTACACGATATTTCTGCTTGTGTCCGCCGCCGATATAACGCATGGTCATCTTACCAACATGGTTGCGACCACCCGTCTTGCGCTTACCAAACACAAGAGATTTCTCCGGTGCACTTGCGGTAATTGTCTCAAATGCGCCGATAACTTTGTGTCGTTGCCCCGGTGTAGTGGGCTTAAATTTACGTACAGCCATCTTTAGATATTGCTATAAAAATCGATTGTTTCACCTTCTTTCAATGTCACGATAGCCTTCTTGTAAGCCTGTTGTGCACCACGCAGCAAACCGCTCTTGGTATAGCGTTGTTTGAGTTTGGGAGCCACGATCAGGGTGTTTACATCTACCACCTGAACATTGTACATTTCTTCTACTGCCTTCTTGATTTCTACCTTATTGGCAGTACGCTCTACGCGAAAACCATAACGATTCAACTTTTCGCCTGCAGCGGTCATTTTCTCCGTGACGATCGGTTTGATAATAATTGCCATAGTGAACCTCCTTAAGCGTTAAAAGTTGCCTCAATAGCAGCTGCCGAAGCCTCGGTAAGAACTACTACATTCGCGTTCATAATAGTATAGGTATTCAACTCGTTGACAGAAACGATATTGGTCTTCTGCAAGTTAGCAGCCGATTTGCAAGCGTTCTCGTTCGCACCATCCAGCACGAAGAGTACTTTCTTGCCGGCAACCTTCAGGTTATTCAATACCTCAATCATTGCTTTGGTCTTAGGAGCCTCAAAAGAGAGCGCATCCAAAACAATGAGTTGCTCTTGCTTAGCACGAAGGCTGAGAGCCGACTTACGAGCCAATTGTTTTACTTTGCGGTTGAGCTTGAAATCGTAGCTGCGAGGTACGGGACCAAAGATGGTACCACCACCAACACGAACCGGAGATTTCATATCGCCCGGACGAGCGCCACCGCCGCCCTTCTGACGACCCAACTTACGAGTAGAGTGAGCATTTTCGCTACGCTGTTTAGCCTTGGCTGTACCCTGACGGTTGTTAGCCAGATATTGCTTAACATCCAAGTAGATAGCGTGGTCGTTAGGCTCGATAGCGAAGATAGTGTCGTTGAGGACAATCTTCTTGCCGGTTTCTTTGCCGGCTTGATTCAAAATACTAAGTTCCATAACACTAATTACTTGTTGATAACGACGATAGAATTTTTAGCGCCCGGAATACTACCTTTGACCATAATCAAGTTGTACTCAGGGATAACTTTGAGAACGACGAGGTTCTGAACAGTAACGCGGTCTTGACCCATGTGACCACCCATACGAGTACCGGGGAACACACGGCTAGGATATGCACACGCACCAACCGAACCCGGTGCACGAAGACGGTCGTCCTGACCGTGTGTAGACTGACCTACACCACCGAAACCGTGGCGTTTTACAACACCTTGGAAACCTTTACCTTTGGAGGTACCAATCACATCCACATACTGGTTCTCTTCGAATACATCAGCAACGGTGATGGTATCACCCAATTTGAGTTCCTTGTCGAACTCATCAAATTCAGCGAGGTGACGCATCGGTTGTACCCCTGCCGCCTTGAAATGACCTGCTTCAGCCTTGTTGGTGTGCTTCTCGCTTTTCTGCATGAAGCCAACCTGAACAGCCTCGTAGCCGTCTTTTTCTACGGTTTTCAGTTGGGTAACAACGCAAGGACCTGCCTCGATGACGGTGCATGGGATATTCTTGCCATCAGCACCGAATACGGAAGTCATTCCGATTTTCTTTCCTAATAATCCTGGCATTTTTGCTAAGTTGTTAGTTTTATTAATTAGTTTTCCGCTCTCGCCCGCGGTCCGGACACCTTCACCCGAAGATTACTTGATCCCGTTGCCGAGGGAAGCGGTTGTTTTTGATAATTGACAATTGTGTAACGGCCAATGCAATTAAAAAACGGCCAATGCAATAATTGCAATTCAATGCAGTTATGGAATGCAAATCAATTCAACGCAATAAAACGCAATCAAATTCAATTCAAAACAGTTCAGCGCAGTTCCAATCAATTCAATGCAGTTCTATGCAATCAAAATCAATCCAAGACAATCCACCGCTATCAAATGCAATTCAATGAGAGATAGAGCACCTTTATTACGATAGTAGGATATAGAATAGAGGAAAACCCAATCGCTTATGCCGTATCTCTCGTATGTCTTAGGCCTTGATCTCTACTTCTACGCCACTAGCCAACTCGAGCTTCATCAGAGCCTCGATGGTTTTGGGGTTCGCATTGTAGATATCGATAAGACGCTTGTACGAAGAAAGCTCGAATTGCTCACGGCTCTTCTTGTTAACGAAGGTCGAACGGTTAACAGTAAAGATGCGCTTGTGCGTAGGCAATGGAATAGGGCCACTGATCACTGCACCCGTAGCCTTAACGGTCTTAACGATTTTCTCAGCCGACTTATCAACCAAGTTGTGGTCGAAAGATTTCAGTTTGATACGAATTTTTTGACTCATGTCAGTAATTAAATGTATTGATTATTGTTAATCGGAGGTCATCTTACCCCCATTCACAGGCAGAGCGCGAAGAGCCTAAAGAGTCATTTGCTTAGAACAACTCGCTCTCCACCCCGAAGCACTCCCGAAGGAACGCCCGAAAAAAAGCATAGCGATGTATGCGTGCAGACACAAAAGTGCTGCACGCATACCCCACAAAAATTATACCAAATCGGCACGACCACCGCATTCTGTAAGCACTGTCTTAGCGATTGCGCTCGAAACAGCCTCATAATGCGAGAATTCCATGCTCGAAGTTGCACGACCCGAAGTGATAGTACGAAGGGCGGTTACGTAACCGAACATCTCGCTCAAAGGCACTTTTGCCTTAACGATACGAGCACCGGTACGAGCGGTATCCATACCCTCAACCTGTCCACGACGCTTGGTCAAGTCGCCAATGACATCACCCATGTTCTCTTCCGGTGTTACCACCTCTACCTTCATAATAGGCTCCATGAGAACCGGTTTCGCCTTAACGCAGGCGTTCTTGAATGCCATCTGTGCGCAGACCTCGAACGACAACTGGTCAGAGTCTACGGGGTGGAAACTACCATCGATAACCGTTACCTTCAGTTGGTCAACCGGATAGCCGGCCAATACACCGTTCTTCATAGCGGCCTGGAAGCCCTTCTCGATAGATGGAATATACTCCTTAGGAATGTTACCACCCTTCACCTCGTTGACGAACTGAAGGCTACCTTCGAATTCAGGGTCAGCAGGCTCAACGCGGACAAACATATCTGCGAACTTACCACGACCACCGGACTGCTTCTTATAGGTCTCACGGAGTTCAACCGGCATCGAGATTGCCTCGCGGTATGCAACCTGGGGACGACCTTGATTACACTCTACCTTGAACTCACGCTTCAGACGGTCGATAATGATTTCGAGGTGCAACTCACCCATACCCGAGATAACGGTTTGACCCGTCTGCTCGTCGGTCTTAACGGTGAAGGTCGGATCCTCTTCTGCCAACTTCTGCAGACCTACGCCCAGTTTGTCGAGGTCAGCCTGGCTCTTCGGCTCAACCGAAACACCAATCACAGGTGCAGGGAACTCGATGGACTCCAATACGATAGGCTTCTCCTCGTCGCAGAGGGTATCACCGGTACGGATGTCCTTGAAGCCGACACCTGCTCCGATATCACCGGCAGCGATGAAATCAACCGGGTTCTGGTGGTTGGAGTGCATCTGGAAGATACGCGAGATACGCTCTTTCTTACCCGAACGGGGGTTGTAGACATACGAACCTGCCTCCAACTTACCCGAATAAACACGGAAATAGCAGAGACGACCTACATACGGGTCGGTAGCGATCTTGAATGCGAGTGCGCAGAGCGGCTCGTCATCGTCCGGCTTACGGCTCAACTTCTCGTCAGTACGAGGATCTGTACCGTCTATCTCCGGGGTATCTAAGGGACTGGGTAGGTAAGCGCATACTGCATCCAACATGGTCTGCACGCCCTTGTTCTTGAACGAGGAACCGCAGATAACCGGGAAGATGTGCATAGCGATAGTACCCTTGCGGATAGCAGCACGAATCTCGTCCTCGGTGATAGTCGAAGGATCAGAGAAATACTTCTCCATCAGTGTATCATCGAACTCGGCGCAAGTCTCGAGCATCTTATCACGCCACTCCTCAGCCTCAGCCTGGAGCTCTGCAGGAATATCATCTACCTCGTATTCTGCACCCATGGTCTCATCATGCCACAGGATAGCCTTCATCTTAATAAGGTCTATTACGCCCTTGAAAGTCTCCTCGTTCCCAACAGGGATTTGGATAGGACAAGGAGTAGCACCAAGCACCTCTTTGATCTGACGAACTACATCGAAGAAGTTGGCACCCGAACGGTCCATCTTGTTGATGTAGCAGATACGAGGCACATTGTACTTATCAGCCTGACGCCATACGGTTTCCGACTGAGGTTGTACACCACCGACGGCGCACAAAGTCATCACAGCACCATCCAAGATACGCAACGAACGCTCAACCTCTACGGTGAAGTCCACGTGCCCCGGAGTGTCTATCAAGTTGATTTTGTACTTGTCGCCATTGTAGGGCCAATAGGTAGTGGTAGCAGCAGAGGTAATAGTAATACCACGCTCCTGCTCCTGAACCATCCAGTCCATCGTTGCGGCACCATCGTGTACCTCACCAATCTTGTGCGTAAGACCTGTATAGTACAGGATACGCTCCGAAGTGGTGGTCTTACCGGCATCGATGTGCGCCATGATACCGATGTTTCTGTTTAATTTTAGATCGTGTTTAGCCATTTGTGTAAACCGTTAGTGTCTAAATTAGAAGCGGAAATGTGCGAATGCACGGTTAGCCTCAGCCATACGGTGCATATCCTCTTTGCGTTTGAAGGCACCACCCTGATTGTTGTAGGCATCCATAATCTCGGCTGCAAGTTTCTCTGCCATAGAGTGACCGCCACGCTTACGCGCGAACGCGATCATATTCTTCATAGCAATCGAACCCTTGCGGTCAGCACGAATCTCAGTAGGCACCTGGAAGGTAGCACCACCGATACGCTTGGATTTCACCTCTACCAAAGGAGTGATGTTGTCGAGGGCTTGCTTCCAGATATCCAAAGCGGTCTTGTCCTCCGACTTTGCTTTCTGTTCTACCAAACCCAGCGCGGTATAGAATACACCATAGGAGGTGTTCTTCTTACCGTCGAGCATAAGGTGGTTGACAAACTTAGCCACCATAACCTCTCCATAAACGGGATCCGGAAGGATAACGCGTTTTGTTGGTTTTGCTTTTCTCATTGTTGTTAATTTGTTTTGTGTGGTTGCAATCGCTTCAGCCAATTTACTCCTTTGCTGCCGACGCACTTAGTCGCTCAGCCGGCGCAAATTCTTCAACTTTGACTTACTCAACCGAATCAACCCTTGTTAATCGTCCCAAGTATGGGAACTCTTAGTTAGTTAATTTGTTCAGAAACTATCGTCGAAGGATTACTTCTTTGCTTTCGGGCGCTTAGCACCGTACTTACTACGACGCTGCAGGCGGTTAGCCACACCTGCTGTATCCAGCGTACCGCGAACGATGTGGTAACGAACACCCGGAAGATCCTTAACACGACCACCACGCACCATTACGATGCTGTGCTCCTGCAAGTTGTGACCCTCACCCGGAATGTAAGCATTCACCTCCTTTTGGTTCGTCAGACGAACACGAGCCACCTTACGCATTGCGGAGTTAGGCTTCTTAGGAGTGGTAGTGTACACACGCACACATACACCACGACGCTGAGGGCAACTGTCCAATGCAGGGCTCTTGCTCTTGTCGATAAGTTCTGCTCTTCCTTTTCTAACTAATTGTTGAATTGTAGGCATTGTAACTTGTTTTTGTTATTACTATTAGTTTATTTCTGCCATTTTCACGGGGATTTCGTCCACTCTCATCCGCACCAAAAGCCACCCGAAAGGCACCTATTGGCACGACAAAAACGGACATAATCCGCAGAAAAAGCGTGCAAAGGTACGACTTTTTTTTGATATATGCAAATTATTTTGCAAGAAAATGCAGTTTTTTTTAGGGGGGGGGGGAAGCATTATTCCGTGCGGGCGATGGATAGGAGCGTACCATAGTCGCTCACTTGGCTATAGACTACCTCTTTGTTGGAGAGCAATTCGTATAACTTGGTAGCGCATTGTATTTTTGCCTGCTCTATGGGTTTAAGTTGCAGCGAACCCATTGTGCCTTTGGTCTCTGCCACGAAATAGATGTGTTTCACTGTCCCCTCGCGGAATGCGACTGCCCAGTCGGGCGCATAGTTACCGACAGGCGTCGGAATTTGGAATCCACGAGGCAGTTTGGCATACACCACTACCTCCGAGGCGGTATCGAGTGCTTCAACGAACTTGCGCTCCACGCTCTGCCCGTCGGCGGCATAGCCGTCGGTGAACACATAGTCCTGTATTGCTTTTCGGGCAGAGAATGCTTTTGCATATTCTTCCTCCCATTTCTCTTCTACAAAGATGTCGCTTTCGTATTTCCCCTCAATTTGGTTGTAGGTGATATGGTCCACAATCATATTTGCTTTCTGCTCGCGAATCATGCGGGAGCATTTGGCTATAAACTCTTCGGGGTTCAGCCTATACATAGCAAACTTCGTCGGGCGTATCTGCGAGAGAATAGCCGCAACCGTACGGCGAGTGAGCGTCGTGTTCTCTGCTATCTTGCCAATAAGGTCGTACCGGACAGTCGTAACCACATCGGTGCGGAGTTCTTCGGTGCCTACCTCATCGATAGTGAAGCCATGCCCGTTTTCCATGTCCTGCTTGGTCTGTGCTGCCTTTTGTCCGCCTTTGGTTACGATATAGGCAAGTCGGGTAACTTCCAGACGGGCATTGATTTCGTTGGCGCACTTACCGATAAGTTCGTCAGAGTTGAACGAAACGGTATAGGCGTATTTGTGATTGATACGGTTCCATAGTTCAAGCCACTCTTTTTTCTTCGCGTTGTCGTTGAGAGTATTCCTGGCTTTGGTGTGGCTACCGTTCTCTATCATACCACGCAGCACAGAGGGGTCGAATATAGACTGCACCAGACGGTATACCGAGTCGGTAAGCGGGGCGGTGTCGCCCTCAAGCGGTTTGAGTGTGCCGTTGGCAAGGTCTTGGCGGAAGGTAGGTTGCACCTCGCCGGTACGACTGATATAGCCGTTCATAGCCAATTGTAAGAAAATATCGTTGGCTTCGGCTTCGGTAATCGTATGCGACTGTTCCACACCATCGGTAAGCACTCGGATTTTGCGGTTCTCGAAGAACTTGGGCGTGGCTTTCTGCGGGCGGTCGTAGAGGTCTTGTTTGATTTGGTCTTGCAGGGCATCGACAAAAGTAGCGTAACCCTCGGAGGCGATGACCGTCAGTTTGTTGACATTATGCACTGCCGCTTCGCCGAGTTCCGCCATGTCTTGGCGCACGCCCTGCGCATTGACGCAGAGCCGCAAGCCTCGTCCCACTTCCTGCCGCTTCTGAGTAGCACTGTTCGATTGTCGGAGCGAGCATATTTGGAACACATTAGGGTTGTCCCATCCCTCTCGCAGTGCGGAGTGGGAGAAAATGAAACGCACGGGTTCCTCAAAACTCAAGAGGCGTTCCTTGTTTTTGAGAATAAGGTCGTAGGCGGAGATGTCGTCGGAGAAGTTCTCGCCCCGCTTCACCTCGCTATTGACCGCATGCCCTTTGCCGTCGACCGAGAAATAGCCGGCATGGGTGCGGCAGGCATCGATTCCGGAAAGATAGGTATTATAGTCGGGGTCGTGCAAGTCCAGATTCTCGTTGAGAATGTTTTGGTACTCCTGCTCGAATATTTTGCCGTATTCGCCCAATACTTGGTTGCCTGCTTCGTCGTAGAGGCGGTAGTTCGCCACCTCGTCGAGAAAGAACAGCGAGAGGGTCTTAATGCCCTTCTTAAAATTACTGCGTTCCTTTCGGAAATGGGCGCGAATGGTCTCGCGTATCTGAATGCGGATTTTGTGCGCACCCGCCGTGTTGCCTGTGGCTTCGTTGATGTGGAGTTCGTCGCCGTTGGAGAATACGATTTTGTCCTGCTCGGGCAGTATCTCGGCGATTCGCATCCCTTGGTACTGCGTCAGTTGGTTGGACTTATAGTACAAGTCGTCGCCTGCCATAAGGTTGCTCGTTTGTCGTTTGATACCCCCGCCGGCAAGTTGGTATTCGTACTCAAGGCGGGCGAGTGGCGGTTGATTCTTCGAGAGCAGGATATCTTCGAGATAGAGATAGCCGTCGGTGCCTTTGATGTTTTTGAGTTCAAATCCGATAACCTCTATCTTCTTGACCAGTTTCTTATTGAAGGCATCGAGTGCATCTAATACATAGACCGGGTTATGCACCTCCTTGTGGGTGGCAGAGTAGTTAAGCGTAAAGAGAGGGTCGAACTTAGCCAGCGAGGTCTGCGTGGCAGCGCCGCCCATCTTCTGCGGCTCATCCATGATGATGATTGGATGGTTGGCGGCAATGACATCGATAGGGCGGCGTGAGCCGAACTCGTCGCGCTGGGAAAATATGATACGCGCGGCTTCGTTGCGTGCGCCCTCTTTCATCGAGGTGTTGAATGCTTGCGTGTTGATAATCATCACCGATAGGTCGGCGGACGAGGAGAAAGACTCTATCTCTTGCAGGTTTTTGGAGTTATAGACAAAATAGCGGGCTTTCTTGGCATACTGCTCCATAAAATGGTCTACCGTAATGTCGAACGATTTCTTGACGCCCTCACGGATAGCGATACTCGGCACCACAACTATGAATTTCGACCAGCCGTAGCGTTTGTTCAATTCGAACATGGTCTTCTGATAGACATAGGTCTTACCCGTGCCGGTCTCCATCTCTATGTCGAGGGCAACCCGCCCGAGACGGTTGGACAGCGTTGGCGACAGGTTGAGGTTGTTCGCCTGCTGCACTGCGTGTAGGTTAGCCAGCAGCGTATCGTCGTCGAGGGCAATACGGCGGTTGCAATAGCCGTATTCTTCGTCGATATGGTCTATTTTGGTCAGTTCGTGCAGTTGTCCTTTCTCGCTGCGCATGAGTCGTCCTTTGTCGATGATATACTCCGCCATGTCTTGGTTGGGTTGCCCGGCAAAGACACGAACGGTACTCTCGACGGCGTCGGTCTGGTAGTCTTGTATCTTGAATTGAAACTTCATCTTCTATCCTCCGTATTATTTTCGTTTAGACAGTTGTTGGAGCAGTTGCAGTCCTTCTGCACTCAAATAGTAGGCTTGCTCGGGATGCGTTTCCGACAAAGGATAGAGCAGTTTGACATAACCTGCTTTGACCGATGGCGTTAGATAGGCTTTGCGGAAATTATCGCGCCCTTTGAGTTTGAGTTTTTTCATCAGTTCGGCACGGGTTTTCCTATCTCGACCTATTGCCAACACAACCTTTTGAACTTGACCTGATACTTGACCTGATACTTGACCTGTGGCTTGACCTGATACTTGACCTATAGCATCAGGTTGGGTAATAGGTTGGGTAATTGTGCTATTCCCTTCTTTAGGCAACCCATTAGACAACCCATTAGACAACCTTTCTGCCGCACGCTCTTCGGCTTTGACATCGCTGATATTGGCATCTTCTATCAGCACTTGGAAGGCAGTAACATAATTCACATTGAATACGGCTTCGGCATTTCCGTTTTGCGAGAGCAGTGTTTTCACCTCTTGAATACCGTGATTGAACTTGTTGACATAGTTGAACAGCCGCATTATTTCTGCCAATACGGGGTTGCGGTAATCGTTGATATAGGGGAAGTTCTCCGGACGCGCCTGACCATACAACCCGCCGGCATTCGTAATCTCGACATGGTCGTCGAACTGATAGATGCGTATCGGCGTATTGGACTGATAGTCGCGGTGCATCACCGCATTCATCAACAACTCACGCAATGCCTTGTACGGGTAGTTATAGACATCTTTCTCGCGCAAGATACTGATAGGGACAGGGCGTTTCGTAATAATCGCATCGCGGATAAAGTTCTCCAACAGTGGCAATATGGTATAGAGGCTGCCCGAGAAGCGACGCTCATTGAGAATAGTACCGCCTGCGTTTTGTCCTTGGAAACGCACATATTGCAAGTAGCATCCCGGCAGAAAATACTCGGGGCGGTTGCCAAACATTATGATAGCCGCATAAGTTGGGCAGTTCCATTGCAGATTATACAAGTGCAGTGCCGCCAATTGTTCCTCCAACGGACGCCTGTCGTTTGCCAATGTGTCCGCATCGACGGCGTTAGGCATATAGTCTGACACAATGGTGTCGGTATCTATATCCGCCAATGTTGCCCCTCGACAAGGGCGTGTGTCGAAGGACGGGAGTGCTGCCGCACATCGCTCCGACAGGACGCGTTCTTCGTCCCGATTGGCAATATCGCGGCGCGGACCTATACGCACGAAAGTGCGCCCTCGATAGCGTACAGGGGTATCAAACGACGGGCTCACATCCACCACCAACACATCGCCTTCGGCAGTCTCCACCTTCTCCGTACTCATTATAGGGAGCGGTAGGATATTTCCGTCTGAACGGATGGCGGCAATGCGTTTCATCAGCGCATCATCCACTTTCAGTCCGTTGATTGTGCCTTTATCATCCACTCCTATCAGCAAATAGCCGTGTTTGCCGGAGCCAGGCAAATCGTTGGCAAAAGCACATATCGCTTCTTGGAACTTATCCATATCTCCTGTAGATACGGTACGCTCTATGCGGTAACTCTCATCGCTATGGAGCAAGGTGCGCAGTTCTTGTTCGGTCATAGTTCTTGTTCTTTTTATAGTACGCGGCAGGTGGTGTTGGGGGCGTAGGTACGGAATAGTTGCTCGAAATTGGTGGCGGTGGCGTCGTCTGTCAGGCTGCTATCGCGCAGGACGGCATACTGTGGCTGCAGGCGGGCGATGGCAGTAACGACGGTGTCGGTAACATCCGTATCGAAGCAGGCGAGCAGGTAATTGTCTGCCACACGGAAGACGGTGTACTGCTTGGGGCAGTTGGTCAAACCGAGGTCGGCGTTGTGCAGTACTTCTATCTTGCTGTCGAGGGTAGCGCCGAGTTCGAGCATCACTTGGAAGAGAAGGTCTTCGCTTGTGCGGTCGGGGCGTATATTGTCGGCGAGCGAGAAGAGGTCGTCTTGGCGCAGTTCGGCAGGGGTATAAAAGACATCGAGCATGTTCGATGATGCCAATTTCAATACTCTAAATCCGATATCAAGACGAATACTACGGTAAGACAAATCGTCCAATTTATCTTTTAGGGGTTGTGCTTTCTCTTTGAACGACTGCGCAAATATCTCCTGCTGTACCGTAATAGGCAGCAGACTTGCCGTAGCAGATGGGCGTGCTTTGGACAAAGTTTCTATTTGCCGTGCCAATGTGTCTATCTCAACGCTCATTTTCTCCTTAATTTGCTTTCCTGCGCGGCGAATACGCTCTTCGGCGAATTGGGGTATGGTATCAAATTTGAGTGATACATTGGCAGGATTGACCATTTTCTCGGTTGCCTGCACCAATATATATTTTCGTTTGCCGCCATCTTCAGCGTTCAATTCCATTACGGCATGTGCAAAAGTACCACTACCACTAAAGAAATCCATTACCAAGCAATCTTGGGGCGCATAGAGGGATAAACAGCGTTTGAGCAACTCAACAGGCTTTGGATAATCGAAATACTTCTTGCCGTCGAAGAGTTTTGCAAGGTCTTTGGTAGCGTCTTGTGAATGCCCTACTTCGGTGTATTTCCAAATTGTCATAGGGGTCATACCCTGCTTGCGCAATTCAGAAAGAAAACGCTTCATACACGGTACGCCATCTCCATTCGGGCCAAACCATATACGGTTGTCTGCAAGTCTCTCGGCGAAGGCTTTCGCCGAGAGACTCCAGCTGCGCCCAGCTGGAGGCTCTACAATACGCCCGGAGGGCGTCGTTATCGGGTAAATATTTGACTCTACCGCAGGACCGACAGACAAATCACTAGGTTTCCAAACTCCACGCGGGTCATTATCAGGATTGGTATATCTATCATTTGCTTCAGCAGTGCGCGGAATTCCTAAACATTCAGCCAACTCCATATTCCTGGCATATACCAAAATATAGTCATGCGATGTAGAAAAATGTTTCATTAGGTTGATAGGCGAATATGCTCTTTCCCATACCACTTGCGCCACAAAGTTACATTCTCCAAATACCTCATCGCAGACTTTGCGGAGGTTCTCCACCTCATTGTCATCAATCGAGATAAAAATCACACCGTCCTCGGTCAGCAAGTCCCTCGCCACAATCAATCGTGGGTAAATCATATTGAGCCAATCGGTATGGAAGCGGCCGTTGGACTCTTTGTTTGTTACAAGACGGTTGCCTTGGTCGTCGTACTGCCCCGAGCGGGCAAGGTAGTCGGCGGCGGACTCGCTGAAGTCGTCCTCATAGACAAAATCGTTGCCCGTGTTGTAGGGCGGGTCGATATAGATCATCTTCACCTGCCCCGAATAGGTCTCTTTCAGGCACTTCAGCACATCGAGGTTGTCCCCCTCGATATATAGGTTGTGGGTAGTATCAAAATCGACGCTCTCCTCGCGGCAGGGGCGCAGGGTGGCGTTTATCTTGGTATGGGCAAGGCGTTTGGCTTTGCGCTTATCGGGCCATGTGAACTGATACCGTTCCTCGCCGTCCTCCGCAAGGGTGTCTTGCAGTTCTCGGCGCAGGGCGTCGAAGTCTATCGCCTGCTCGGTTTTTCCGTTGCGACTTACTTCGGTAACGCAAGAGGGGAATAGTTCGGCGATGCGGCGGATGTTCTCCTCCGTGCCGCTAAGCGTTTGCATTTTCAGTTTTTCCATATTGTGTCTAATTCGGTTTTCAGTTGGAGTATCTCTTGGTGTAAGGCAAACTTACGGATAGGTTGGGTCTCTATCATCGGGCAGAGGTTTCGTCATCGAGCAGCCATTGCCACACCGGCTGCACGGCGATAGTAGTATCGGGCAGGGCAATGCTATCCGCCTCGTCGTAGGTGATGATACGCAGTTGCCAATCGGGGTGCTTTGCGGCAAACTGCCGCAGCGGGGCAACCTCCCGTTCACGGGTGGCAGGGTCGGACAACGAGTAGCATACCTGCACCGCCAGTTGGGCGTCCGCCACCACAAAATCGATTTCCCGCTCCGCAAGATAATACGACACCTGCTCCCGCCCATAGAGGCGACAGAGTTGTACGGCAACGAGGTTCTCCAGTAGCGATGGGGCATCGTCTATCAAGAACAGATTGAGTATGCCGTTGTCGATGAAGTAGTACTTCTTGTTCGACTCCTTATCCGCCAGCCGCGCCAATTCGTTCTCTATCGGCAGCAGCAGCCAAGCGTCCTCGGCAAAGCCGGTATAGTCCATCACGGTAGGCACCGAGGTCTGACAACCCGTAGAGACGACAATGTTCTTCAGTCGGTTGTAGGATACAGGCTGCTTAACACTCTCTGCCAATTTCTTGATAATCATATTGAGTATGCGGCTGTTCCGAATACCGTTGCGGGTACAGATGTCGCCCAAATAGATCTTTTGGTAGAGGCTCGACAGCATGGCACGCTTCTGCTTGTAGTCGACGATTTCGGGCAATCCGCCATAGACAAAATACTCATGAAAGAGGCGCACCACCTCGCTTTTCTCCGCCGTAGAATACTGCCAACCCTCGGACAACGACACCCCTTTCGCCTGCAAAAACTCACGGAACGAAAAAGGATAGACATCGACTATTTGGAACCGCCCGCCGAGCGTTGTGGCAACATCCCGACTCAACATCTTGGCATTGCTGCCCGTGATATATACATGGTATTTCTCATTCGCCAACCGCCGTGCGAACTTATCCCATGCGGGGATATTCTGCACCTCGTCGAGAAAGATATACGGTCGTTTGCCATACCGCTCCAAGTGTGCCTCAAGCAAAAGATTCAAGTCCTCCGTGCCGAACTCCGACAGACGCTCATCGTCGAAATCGACAAACAGTATCTCGTCCCAACCATGCCCCTCACGGAGCAACTGCCGAACCCGCTGATAGAGCATATACGACTTGCCCACATGGCGCACGCCCACCATGACATAGTTGGCGCAGTCCTCAAAATCGAACGGACGCGCCACAATCGTGGCACTCTCTATCTCGTCACGCTTGTCCTGCACACAGCGATAAATGATTTCTTTGGTTACTTTCATAGGCTGCGGTTATAAATTATCTTTATAGCGATTATAAATTATACTTTATAGTAATAGGTATATTTTATAAACTATACTTTACAAATACCGTGCCATGGATTGCGCAAGTCGACTATCACACGGCGATCCGTATTGTTGAGCAGCGTAAATTCCATATCATCTTTTTGTCGGGCAAAGATAAGGTTTTTTTTTGATTTGAACAAGTGAATATAGTTTTTTTCGGGGACTTGCATTGGGGGCTTGTTTTTTCCGGGAGTGTTTTTGGCGATTGGGGAGGGCGGACTTTTAGGAAGGGTTGTGTTGGGCGGGGATGATGGCGGCGGGTGTTTGGGAAGGCGGGATTAAGGAATAGTTGGTGTGTGTTGGGATGTTTTTGGAGTGTTTTTGGGGTGTTTTCGGAGTGTTTTTTGGGGATCGCAATGCCGGTGCAGAGGACGGTAGAAGTATTATCGACTTTGCTTCAAAGTATTGAGAAAGTATTCATATGTATCGGTTATGTGTCGGTTATGTATCGGTTATCCTATACGACAGTCTCGAGATCGACACGGGAAAATAGCGGCAAACATACGGCAAGTATACAGGACTACACGCAGGACTGCACACGACAAAGACTGTGATGTTGGCGAGTGGGTGGCTGGGTGGTGTTGGTTGGATAGTAGGCTATTGGCGGAGTGTTGGCGGTTGGATGGTGGGGCGGTGGCAGAGGGGCTGTAAGCGGGCGGTATGGAGTCGGCAGGTGGGCTTATCGGGGCAACAGAGGAGATAAAAATAGGACATAACGCCCTACACTATTGCTTAGACCGAAAAAAAAGCGTACCTTTGCAGGTCAATTTGGGAAAATGGGCTTTTGCACGCTCTCGGAAAGACTTGACTACAGATAAAGTGACGGATACCGACGGATAAAGTGAAAGATACCCACGAACCAAAAGAAGAAAACATACGAACAAAGTGAAGGAAACAGAGTACATATTTCGGTGTTTTGCCAGCGGGAGCAGCGGGAACTGCTACTACTTAGGCACACGGCAACAAGGCATACTGATTGACGCCGGCGTGTCTGCCCGCACTATCCACAAAGGACTCCGAGAAATGGGACTCGACTTCGGCAACATAATGGGCGTACTCATCACGCACGACCACGCCGACCACATTCGCGCCGTCGGCACACTCGGCGAACGGGTACATCTGCCCATCTACACCACCCAACTCATCCACGAAGGCATTGACCGCAACTACGGCGTAAGAGAGAAACTGCGCACCGCACGGCGATACTTCGAGAAAGGACAAGCATGGGAACTGGCGGGCATGCAGATAAACAGTTTCGGCATCAGCCACGACTCGACCGACTGCCTGGGCTACACCATCGACTTTGCGGGACAGCGATTTGTCATCATCACCGATTGCGGCGAACCCAACGAACAGATGGAGATGGCCGTACGCACCGCCAACCACCTGGTGATAGAGGCCAATCATGACGAGCATCTGCTGCTGAATGGCCCCTACCCGACCTACCTGAAAGAGCGCATCCTGTCGCCCAAAGGACACCAAAGCAATGTAACCTGCGGCGAAGTGCTGGCACGCAACTACCACGAAGGACTGCGGAACATCTGGCTATGCCACCTGAGCCAAGAAAACAACGACCCGCAAGTGGCATACGACACCGTGGCAGAAAGCCTGCGACAGATAGGCGTCGAACCCGGGCGAGATGTGTTCCTAACACCCCTCGAACGACTCACGCCCAGCCCTATATACACGCTGGAGTTACAACAGACTCACGACTCCCTCTAACCCCGACTCCCCCTGACCTCCTCAGAGAGGGGGAATGAGATTAGAGAACATACAATACCTTCTGATAGTCCGAAAGACAGCCTAACTGCCGACGACAAAACGGCATGGCAGCGAAATGGTATAACGCATAACAGAAAAGCGGTTTAACACCTAATATACATCCCTATGGAACGATTAGTTATTATCCCTACCTACAACGAGAAAGAGAACATTGAAGCCATCATTACGGCGGTGATGAACCTGCCTATCGACTTCCATGTATTAGTGATTGACGACGGGTCGCCCGACGGAACCGCCGACATCGTCAAAGAACTGATGAACGGGAAATACTCGGAACGCGTGCATATCATTGAGCGTGCCGGCAAACTGGGACTCGGAACCGCCTATATTGCAGGCTTCCAATGGGCTATAGAACACAAAGCCGACTACATATTCGAAATGGACGCCGACTTCAGCCACAACCCGCAAGACCTGATGAAACTATACGATGCGTGCGCCAACGAGGGAGCAGATGTAGCCGTCGGAAGCCGCTATGTATCGGGCGTAAATGTGGTCAACTGGCCCATGGGACGCGTGCTGATGAGTTACTTCGCCAGCAAATATGTGCGGTTTGTGCTGCGCATCCCCGTACACGACACCACCGCCGGGTTCGTATGCTACAAGCGGCGAGTGCTCGAGACCATCGAAATGGACAAGATACGATTCAAAGGCTACGCGTTCCAAATAGAGATGAAATTCACCGCCTACAAGTGCGGGTTCCGCATACAGGAAGTGCCTATCGTGTTCGTGAATCGGGTACTCGGCACAAGCAAGATGTCGGGCGGCATATTCTCGGAAGCACTGCTCGGAGTGGTGCGTCTGAAGATCAGTTCGTGGTTCCGCAAATACCCAAAGATCGCAAAATAATGGCGATACGGGGGCACATACACAACGCACTGGCACTGCTCATGGCAGGAGTGCTGCTCGCAGGCTGCGGACACACGACCACCGAGGAACAAGCAGAGGCAGATTCGGTATTCGTACGATACGAATACGGGCTGCCGATAGACTCGTTCCGTGTGGACACGGGCTATGTGCGAGAAGGGGAAACACTGGGCGGCATACTCACACGACTGGGGGCTGACCGACAGCAGATAGGACAAGTGGGACTACTGCCACAGAGCCAATTGGATGTGCGCACGATACGCGCCGGCAAGCAATACTTGGCGCTCTACCGACCCTGCGGCAACGACAGCAGTCGACACGAGGACTTTCAGTACTGGATATACAAGACCGACGCACGCACGGCGAAAGTGCTGCACCTGACAGATTCGGTGCATGTAGAGCATATAGAGAAGCCCATACGCATAGAACCGCGACAAGCCGAAGTGGTGATAGAATCGAGCCTATGGAACGCTATGGCAGGCAATGGGCTTCCCGTAGAATTGGCACTGGAACTGAGCGAGATTTATGCATGGACAATTGACTTCTTCGGGCTGCAACAGGGCGACTCGATACGGGTGTATTACGAAGAGCAATATGTGGATTCCACTCGCCTCGGCATAGGACAGATATACGCCACCGACTTCTACCACGCACGGCGTTGGCAAGGGGCATACTGGTTCAACACGGCAGATTACGAGGCAACCGACACGCCACTGCGGGGGTATTTCGACGCCGATGGGAACAGCCTGCGCAAGGCTTTCCTAAAAGCACCGCTGAACTACAAACGCATATCAAGCCATTTCACCTACGCACGCAAGCACCCTGTTTATAAAGTGGTGCGACCCCACACGGGCGTAGACTATGCGGCACCGATGGGTACGCCCGTTGTGGCAATTGGCGATGGCGTAGTGATAGAGAAAGGATACAAAGGCGGAGGCGGGAACACCATAAAGATACGACACAACTCGACCTACACAACCGCCTACCTGCACCTGAGCAAATATGCCACCAACATAGCCGTCGGGAAAGGCGTCAGCCAAGGACAAGTGATTGGCTATGTGGGCAGCACGGGTGCCTCAACGGGACCGCACCTCGATTTCCGTGTCTGGAAAAACGGGACACCGATAGACCCACTGAAGATGGAGTCGCCGCCTGTGGAGCCGATACCCGATACCTACAAGGCACGGTTCGACTCGGTGGTGGGGGACTTGCGAGGAAGATTGGTTCTCCATGAAAGCCCATTAAAGAACCATTAAAAGGACAGTAACTAACGCTTCTGCGCACTGCGCATAGGGGAATAAATTGCAAACAAAAGACTATGACATTAGAAACTATACTGACAGAAGCCGTACAAGCGGCTGTAAAGAACCTCTACGGCATAGAGGCTACCGCACAACAAGTGCAGATACAAAAGACTCGACCGGAATTTGAAGGCAACCTGACGATTGTCGTGTTCCCCTTTGTGAAAGCGGCTCGCAAAGCACCTGCCCAAGTGGCGGCAGAGATAGGCGAGGCACTGCTCGGACACGAGATTGTAGAAAAATACAACGCTGTGCAAGGCTTTCTCAACCTGAGTATTGCCCCTGCTTTCTGGCTCGGACAGTTGGAGAACATCTACGCTGACGAACACTATGGTTACCTCACTCGACAAAAAGAGGACGGCACACAACCGCTGATGATGGTGGAGTACAGTTCGCCCAACACCAACAAGCCGCTGCACCTCGGGCATGTGCGCAACAACCTGCTCGGCTATTCGATTGCCAAGATACAGGAGGCAAACGGCTGGAAAGTGGTGAAAACCAATATCGTAAACGACCGAGGAATCCACATCTGCAAGTCGATGCTCGCATGGCAGAAATTCGGCAATGGAGAAACTCCCGAAACGAGCGGCAAGAAAGGCGACCACCTGATTGGGGACTACTATGTTCGCTTCGATGTGGAATACAAAAAGCAGATACACGACCTCATGGCGCAAGGTATGGACGAGGAGACCGCCAAGAAAGAAGCACCGCTCATCAAAGAAGCACAAGCCTTGCTGCTGAAGTGGGAGCAAGGCGACCCTGAAGTGCGTGCGCTATGGCAGAAAATGAACAGTTGGGTGTATGCGGGATTCGACGAGACCTACAAGCAAATGGGCGTGTCGTTCGACAAGATATACTACGAATCGAACACCTATCTCGAGGGCAAGAAAGAGGTAGAGCGAGGACTTGCAGAGGGACTGTTCTACCGCCGCGAGGACAACTCGGTATGGGCTGACCTGACAAAAGACGGGCTCGACGAGAAACTGCTGCTGCGTCAAGACGGCACATCGGTCTATATGACACAGGATATAGGTACCGCCAAACTGCGCTTTCAAGACTACCCTATCGACAAGATGGTCTATGTGGTAGGCAACGAACAGGAATACCACTTCAAGGTGCTGAGTATTCTGCTCGACCGACTGGGCTTCCCCTTCGGCAAAGAATTGGTACATTTCAGTTACGGTATGGTGGAACTGCCAAACGGCAAGATGAAAAGCCGCGAGGGAACGGTAGTGGATGCTGATGACCTGATGGCACAGATGATTCAGGACGCCAAAGAGATTTCGAAAGATAAGGTAAATACCCTACCCGACATCACCCCCGAAGAGGCAGAGAACATTGCCCGTATCGTCGGACTGGGCGCACTGAAATACTTCATACTGAAAGTAGACCCGCGCAAGAACATGCTGTTCAACCCTGCCGAGAGTATTGACTTCAACGGCAACACGGGACCATTTATTCAGTACACCTACGCTCGTATTCAGTCGGTGCTGCGCAAGGCAGACACGACAGGCATAGCCCTCAACAAGGCAACCGCACTCAACGACAAGGAACTATCGCTGATACAACGCTTGACGGAGTTTCCTGCACAGGTGCGCCAGGCAGGCGACGAGTTCAGCCCCGCTGTGCTGTGTAACTACGCCTACTCGCTGGCATGCGACTTCAACTCATTCTATCACGACTACTCAATACTCAACGAGCCCGACGCAGAGAAAGGCACCGTACGACTGGTACTGTCCGCATCGGTAGCGAAGGTTATTCGCACCGCAATGGAACTGCTCGGTATCGAAGTACCCAACCGAATGTAATCCCCGCCGCACCGTCTTCCCCGCACGAAGCAGACCCGTATGGGACACATCGTATTTGTCTGCGAGCCGCATCGTATATTATATAAGGAATACCCCGATACGGGAAAGCAACCCCGCAGCAAGGGATAAGCAAGGGATGAGCAAGGGATAGACTCTCCATGCCGCACGCTTCCCGCCCCTGTGTCCTGCCCATACAGTCCCCCTACCATGACCACACATTCAACACATATTGCCCGCTCGCTACAGGGATGGATAGCCGCCGTGTTCCTGTTCACTGTCGTAGATATAGCCGCAGCGGCAAGCACTGCGACCACGGCGATTCCCTCCCGTGCGGAAGATATCCGTATGCTCGAGACCGTGTTGAACGAACAGGGGGCTTACGACAGTGCCAAAGTAGCGGAGATACGCACTTTAGAGAGGGCTTTTGGGGAACTTATGGGAGACAACCGGGAAGCAACCGGCGAGGAGTTCGTACAAGCCAAGGCACTCTTCGATGCCTATAAGTCGTACAATTATGCCCGCAGCAAACACTATGCCGACCTGTTGGCGGAGATAGCCGCCCGGAGTGGCGACCTTCGGCAACAATACGAAGCGCAGTATTGCCAACTCTTTGCGCTCCTATCGGCAGGGCTTTTCAAAGAGGGTTACGACCTCCAACAGCGGATGATAGTCCCCGAGAAAGACTCATTGGCATGGGCGGAATATCATATTCTCTCCGCCCGCCTGATGCTTGATATGGCGGTCTATGCCGGCGAGGGATATTCCTACGACTATGGGTTGGCATACAAGCGGCACTACGAGCAGGCACTCGAGCGGCTTACTCCTCGGGATACTTTTCTCTACTATAGTTGCACGGCATCGCTTGCCGAGCAGGATGCCCAATGGGACGACGCCTTGACTTTCTACCGCATGTCGTTGCAGGACAGCCGAGAGACACTCCACGACAGTGCCGTAACCTACTCTTCGATGGCGTTCGTCTATTCACAGTTGGGCAATCGGGAGGCGATGCTCCACTACAACGCTCTCTCTGCCGCAGCCGATATTCGGAGTTGTACCAAGGAAACCGTTGCCCTGCGGCGTGTGGCGCAGACCCTCTACGAGGACGGCGAGGTCAGTACGGCAGCACGCTTTATCCGCAAGGCAGAGGAGGATGCACAGTTCTACGGGGCACGCCATCGTGAAATGGAGTTGATGCAGATATTGCCTATTATCGAGACCGAGAACGAGAAACTGCTGCAAGTAAAGACGCACCGAATCTGGGGCTTGACCATTATCTCGCTGCTGCTGCTCATCGGTATGGTTGGGGCACTCTTCCTCGTGCAGAAGTACTTGCGTCAAGCCAAGGCGGCGAACCGCACCATACAGGAGATGAACCGCAATTTGCTGGTGGCGAACCGCCTGAAAGAAGAGTATATCGGCACGATGCTCAGCAGTCAGTCGCTCTATATAGGCGAGGTGGAACGCTATCAACAGAAAGTCATTCAGTGCGTCAACAAGAAGCGTTGGGACGATTTGCTGACTATCCCTAAGTCGGTGGATGCCCGCCGCAAGCGCACGGAATTCTATAAGCAGTTCGACGAGATGGTACTCCATATCTTCCCCTCGTTTGTGCAAGACTTCAATGCCCTGTTGCGTCCGGACGAGCAGATAGTGCTCAAGAAAGGCGAACTGCTCAATACCGAACTGCGTATTTTCGCCTTGCTCCGATTGGGCATTACCCACAACGAGGTCATCGCCGATGTGTTGGACTATAGCCTGACGACTATCTACACCTACAAGACCAAAGTGAAGAGCCGTTCCGACTTCAGCAACGAGGAATTCCAAGCCGGACTGATGGCAATACCCTCTTTTGCACCATAAATTCCACTTAGATTTTTCTGTTCTTAGCAAAACATCTAATATACTGCATTTCAGTATGTTAGCATATATGCATACGCTTTAATTTCCTAGATAGCGTCTATATTATTGCGCGTATGGAGGAAGAATGGTGTACCTTTGCAGCGTCATTCTACTTGGTGCGCTCCCGAGGGTGTCGCATAGTACAAAACACACTTAACCAACAATAGTATGAAACACACATCTTTCCATGTCTTGCTCAAGCGTGGTCTCCTTGTGAGTATTACGCTGTTCGTAGCACTTGCTGGCGTTGCCCAACAGACTGCGAGCAACCACCCTGTTGTGTCCGGTACGGTCAGGGACGCAGCGGGCGAACCCATTGTGGGTGCGTCTGTCCTTATCGACGGCACGACCACAGGTACCGTTACCGACCTCGACGGGCACTACGAACTTAATAGTGTACCCCGCACGGCATCGCTGCAATTCTCTTTTATCGGTTACGAGAAGCAAGTCGTACCCGCCAAATAGGCAACCATAAACATTACCCTTGCCGAGGAGAGCCAAATGCTCGACCAAGTGGTGGTTATCGGCTACGGTAGTCTATCCAAGCGAGAGGTGTCTTCGTCTATCACACAAGTCGACGCCAAGGATTTCAACCGCGGTGCAATGAACAACCCTATGGAGATGCTTAACGGTAAGGTGGCGGGGCTGAACATCGCCACTACCGCTGCCGCGAACCCGAACTCAAGCAGCGACTTGCAGATACGGGGTGCCGGCTCACTCACGGCAAGCAATAGCCCGCTTATCGTTATCGACGGTATTGCGGGTGGTGATATTCGTAACATTGCCGCACAGGACATAGAGTCTATCACGGTATTGAAAGACGCGGGTTCGGCGGCTATCTATGGTACGCGCGGTGCCAATGGCGTCATTCTCGTGACCACCAAAAAAGGTGCAGGCAACGAAGCGGGTAAGTTCACGGTTACCTACGATTCCTATTTCGACTGCAACATCGCCAATGCCCACCCCGATGTATTGAGTGCCGATGAGTTCCGCCGCAGCCGCCGCGGTACGGACTATGGTGCGTCTACCAACTGGTACGATGAGATTATCAGGAAAGCCACCTACGACATCAACCAATATGTCAGTATCAATGGTGCGACCAAACACGGTTACTATGCCGCATCGTTCAACTTCAAGGATGCCAAGGGTCTCGACATCGTCAGTGCCCGCCGCGAGTACGGTGCGCGCTTTGCCGCAGAGCAGAAGTTTCTCGGCGACCATCTTGTATTATCGGGTAGTTTGTCCGGACGCCGTGTCAACGAGACTTGGGGCGCAGACGACCAAGTGGACAACGCCCTGCAACTGAACCCTACAATGCCGGTCTATAACGAGGACGGGTCATACTACCAACCCACCAATGTGACGGGTGCGGTCAACCCCGTAACCCGTCTTAAAGAGACTACGAGTGAGGGAAAGCGTATGTACTTGCTCGGCAATGTGGACTTGCGTTACAATATCTGGCACAACGAGCACCACAATATCTCCACCAATGTCAACTATGCTCTGCAATATAATGACTTGAAGTCGGATACCTACGCCTCATCGAAAGCCAACAGCAGTTATTGGGAGGGCGTGCGTGGTACGGCTACGCTGCAATATCAGAAGTGGCAGACCCACCGTATAGAGTGGCTCGCCAACTATGGTATGCACCTCGGCGACCACGACTTGAAAGCCGTTGTCGGCTACAGTTGGGAGCGCACTGCCTACGAGAGTATGTACGAGCAGAACAAGGATTTTGCGTACGATAACACACTTTGGAATGATATTTACTCCGGTTCATATCTCAAGCAGGGATTGGCAAGTATGTCGAGTTACCGGAACGAAGCCACCCTTATCGGTTTCTTTGGTCGGATTAACTACAACTATCGCAATATGCTCTTTGCTTCGGTCAGTTACCGTCGCGAGGGTAGTACCAAGTTCGGTGTGAACAACAAGTGGGGTAATTTCCCCTCCGTATCCGTAGCATGGGATATTATGTCGTGCCGCTTTGCCGCACCTGCCAAGTCGGTAGTCCACAGTCTGAAACCCCGTATTTCCTATGGTCTTACCGGGCGTTCCGACTTCGACCCCTATCAATCGATGGCAACCTATGCCACCAAGGACAGTTACTTGATGGACGGCGAGTGGGTAACGGGCTATGCACCGTCAGCGAACAGCAACCCGAATCTGCAGTGGGAGAAGAACAGTGCGGTCAATGCGGGTATCGACTTCGATTTCTGGGGTCGCCTGCGGGGTAGCATAGAGTACTACAACCGTCAGTCGCAGGATTTGCTCTATAGTTATACGGCGCCGCAACCGCCTTTCGTATACGATAAGATTCTCGTCAATGTCGGTACGACGACCAACCAAGGTGTGGAGGTAGTGCTCAACGGCGATGTTATCAAGCGCAAAGACTTCCTTTGGAATATGAACATCAACTACAGTTGGGGCAAAACCGTACTGACCAAACTCTCTTCGGATGTCTACAAGGCAGACTACCTCGAACTCTACCAGAAGGCAGGTGTCGGCACCAACGAGTACTATTTCCGTGTGCAGGAAGGTGGTGAGACGGGACAGTTCTACGGCTACGAAGCCGCAGGCACAGACGAGAACGGCAACCTGCTTGTCTACGACAACGAGGGCAATACCCATCTCGCAAGTACTGCCGACCAATCGTGGAAACGCTATATCGGACACGGCGCACCTCGCCATTTCCTGAGTTGGAACAATACTTGGACCTATAAGCAGTGGGATTTCTCGATGATGTGGCGCGGTGCATTCGATTTCAATATCTACAACACCCGCAAGTATGGTATGGGCTTACAGGGCTGCGGCACGGACAATGTCTTACGCTCGGCATACCTCGACGACAGTGCGGTGAAGAGCCACGGTGGTGTTATCTCGAGTTATTTCCTCGAGCGGGGCGACTATTTCAAGTTGGATAACATCACCATCGGTTATACGCTTGTGGTGCCTACTGCCAAGTACTTCCAAAACATGCGTATCTACCTTACGGCGAAGAACATTGCCACCATCACCAAGTACACGGGCAACGACCCCGCTGTCGTAACTTCTACCGGCATTACACCGGGCGTAGATTCGTCGAGTGCCTACCCGACGGCTACCTCTCTCGCACTGGGTATTACCTTAAATCTCAAATAACCCCACTCTTATGAAAAAGATATTCTATTCGATATGCCTTGCGCTCGGGTTGCTTATTGTCCCGGGTTGCGACCTTACGGAGCATAACTACTCCAATATAGACGCCTCGGTTTACTACCAAGACGAGAGCAGTATCAAAGGGGCGGTGGGCGCTATCTATGCCCGTGCCGCCTACGGTTTTTGCGAGTATTTCTACTACCTGCAGGAGTTCTCGGCCGACCAGGTGGCGTGGCGTACATGGAACGGCGGTCAATGGGGTTGGGACGAAGGACTGAAGTTTGTCCTCTCGTCGCAGACATGGACATCGGAGTCGAAGATTATCCTGCAGGCATGGCAGTCGGCATGGACAACTATTGGTATGTGTAACCAACTGTTGAACGACTTAGACAATCTCAAAGCCTCCGACCTCGGTATGACCGACGAGGCGCTGCGGAGTTACATAGCCGAAGTACGCACGCTGCGTGCATGGGCGTACTACAACAATTTCGAACTGTGGGGCGGTGCATTGCCTCTCTGTGTGAGTGTGTCGTCCGATGTACCGGGCAGTGCGGACAAAGATTTCACGACGGGCTGCCGCAAGGTATACGATTTCATTGCCACGGAGTTGGACGAAGCCTTGCCCGACTTGGTTAGCAAGGGAGCCAACCGAGTCAGCCCCGCCATGAACCGTATGCTCAAAATGCGGTTGTTGCTCAATGCAGAGGTGTTCATCGGCGAAGCACACTATGGAGAATGCAAAGCATTGGCAGAGTCGTTGAAGAACGGCGACTTCGGTACCTACGCCATCGTGTCGGACTACCGTCAGATATTCGAGATCGACAATGCCAACTGCCCCGAGGTGGTCTTTGCTTTTGCCGAGAAGCAGGGGCAACTCAATACGGGGTGGATGCGCAATATGCCGGGCTTGCCCTACAACTACGACGAATTTCTCGACGCATACGCCACCAACCAATCGGGTTGGAACTGCGTATGCCTAGCCCCGTCCTACGACAACTCGGGCGAGGAGAAAGTCTATCCCGACGGCAAGATGTACGGTGGTACGGTCAATCCCGTATGTTTCTTGGACGATACATATAGCGATCGCTTGGGTGCCGTCTATGAGCGTTTCGACGATGGTGATGTACGCAAGCAGAGTTATGCGTTCGACGAGCGTTGGAATGGCGGTATTTTCCTTAAGGGCGAGATTAAAAACATTACGACAGGCGAGCCGGTATTGGCCGACGCCGACCGCGACGGGCAGCCCCTTATTTATATCGACCAGGTAGGTCAGTTTGCAGGTACTACCTCCGAACTGGGGCGTCCGCTCGAGAAAGTGCAATCGCCCCGCTGGGGACAGACCAACTCGGGCTATCGGCTGATGAAGTACCCCGTTTATCGCAAAGCGACGGGTATTGACTATCAGGACATCTCGGAGGTGGAGTTCCGTTGGGCAGAGGTCTATTATACGCTTGCCGAGTGCCGCCTGCGCGAAGGGGACGAGGCAGGAGCAAAGACGCTGGTCAACGAGGTACGCCAACGCTATTTCTCGGGTGCAGTAGCCGACAAAGCGGCAAGTTGGGACGCCAAAGATTGGATGCTCCACCAATGGGGTACGGAGTTCCTTAGCGAGGGGCGTCGCCGCCGCACCGACCTGCGTCGGTTCGACAAGTTCACACAGGGACAGTGGTGGTTCTTCGGGCGTGCAACCGACGATGCAGGGCAGACTTTCCCCGCCCGTCGCGACCGCAAGTACGAATGGTTCCCCTTGCCACAGAGTGCCCTATCCGTCAACCCCGGTTTGGTGCAGAACCCGAACTATTAACAGAACCGTTCTTCTTACTCGTATGTTCTTGTGATTATAATACATTCAGCATATATGACTACCATGAAAAAGATATTTTTGCATCTGTTGCTCTTGCTGCCGCTTTTGATGGTCGGCTGCAAACAAGAAGAAATCGTCTTCGAGCACGAGAAACCGCAGTTCGAAACCAAGTCGAACGCCATACTCTTGGAGGTAATAGTACCCACGGGTACTTCCGCCACCGATGAACTCTATATTGTTGGGGCGTTCAATGGGCAGGACACCACCCAATTCAAGAACCCCGATTACCAACTGGAGAAAGCCGAAAAGATAGACTCCAAGTATGGTATCTATCTCTACCCCGAAGACTTTGTGGACGGTAAGACGCTGGCAGACGGATTTCTCTTCGTCAGCAAGTTGCAGGGCATAGAGCAGCCTGCCACGCCCCATATTCTCGAAGGATGCGAGGTAGGGCAACGCTACCAACTGAGCCTCACGGCGTGGGCGGGTGCGAAGACCACACCCACTATCGAACACGACGGCTATGTAGTTTATGTAGAGGATGCTACCGGATGGGAGGCACTCAACCTATATATGTGGGGCGATGTGAACGACCTCAACGGCGGTTGGCCGGGTATGGCAGTTACAGGCACGGAAACTATCGACGGCATTACCTACAAATACTTCGATATGGGTGCCGCCAATGAGGGTTTGGCGGAGAATTTGATATTCAACAACGGAGGCAACGGCTCGCAGTTGGCGGACTTTGCCTTTACTATCAACCGCGACATCTATCTGCATCTCTCTGCCGACGGCGTAACGGAGATAAACAACGAACCCGAGATCGTACACGACGGTTTTGCCGTGTTTGTACTCGACTCTACCGGATGGGATGCCCTTGCGCTCTATATGTGGGGCGATGTGAACGACCTCAACGGCGGTTGGCCGGGTATGCAGGTGACGGGCACGCAAACCATCGATGGTGTGGAGTATAAGTACTTTGATATGGGTGCTGCCAACACGGGGCTCAAGGAAAACCTTATCTTCAACAACAACGGCGGTGGTACGCAGTTGAGCGATGTGGCTTATACAATCGACCATGATACCATTCTTATCCTTACTTCCACGGGCGCACGAGGTATCGAGCCCGAAATTGACTAAATGTTCTATGCGTATGTCTTTTGCATCGATATTCTCTTTGCTCTTGTGCCTTGTCGGGTGCGAGAGCAAGGAGGTACCCGCCCCTACGCCCGCCCCTACGGACACCAAGGGCAACACCATCGTAGTCTACGAATGCAACGAGCGTCTCTTCGCAAAGGAGAATGCATTCCGGTCCATTCAGGACTATCTTCCCACACTCGCAGAAATGCAAGTCAATGTTCTTTGGTTGATGCCCATTCACCCGCGTGGTACGGTCAACACCGTTAACTCGCCCTACTGCGTGAAAGACTACAAAGCGATAGACCCTGCTTTCGGTACACTGACCGACCTGCAAGCGTTGGTCAACGCCTGCCACGAGCGTGGTATACGCGTCATTCTCGACTGGGTAGCCAACCACACGGCGTGGGACAATGCATGGTATCTCGAACACCCCGAGTGGTACACCACGCCCACCTCGGAAGAATCGGGGTGGAAAGATGTTGTCCCACTCGACTACACGAAGCAAGCCGTGCGTGATGCCATGCAGGACGCTATGCTCTATTGGGTAGAGCAAGCGGATATCGATGGCTTCCGCTGCGACTACGCCCATGGTGCGCCGACCGACTTTTGGAAGAGTGCCATCGATGCCGTTCGTACTCGTAAGCCCAACGCTATCCTGCTCGCAGAGACCGCCAAGACCGAATACTACGCAGCGGGCTTCGACTGGCTCTATAGTTGGGACTATTTGGCAAGCATTCAGAAGACCTATCAGAACACACCTGCACTGACTGCTCTCTACAAGACCAACCAAAGCGAATTGAGCACCACCCCATCGGGCAAATATCGTCTGCGCTATACCACGACGCACGATGCTTCGGCGGAGAACGCCCCTGCCACATTCTATCACACGGCGGCAGGCGAACTGTCGGCGGCGTGTCTCACTTTCTTCCTCGAGGGTATACCTATGATATACTCCTCGCAGGAGATAGGCGATATGGAGAAAATAAACTTCTTCAACTACGACCTTAAATCGTTCTCTTCTTCTAACGCCACCTGCCAAGCCTATATTGCCTTGATGAAAGCCTATATTGCTACGGCAGAGGCACGCTACGGCGATGTAGAAGACCACTCGTCCGACCATGTGGCGATGTTCTCCCGCACCAATGGTGAAAAAGCGATACTGGTCATCGTCAACACCACAAACCGGGAACAATCCATCACACTCCCTATGCGCTGGCAGCGTAATACGTACACCAATGCACTGACGGGCGACGCTGTAACCTCGCCCCGTACGCAGACGCTCCAACCCTTTGAGTACATTATCTACTCCAATTAGCCATGCGCAATGCATAATGCATTGCGCACAATAGGGATGGACAAAGTGCCGTAAGGCATAATTGTACCTCTGCATAACAACATTTTTATTCTATACACCATGAAAAAAAGTATTCTGTTTTTCTTGGCTTGGCTTGCTGTAAGCCTATGTCAAGCCACTACACACAATGGTTATACCGTCTTTGTCCTCGACCATACGGGTTGGGAAAACATCCGCCTCTATATGTGGGGCGCCAAGAACGACCTCAACGGCAAATGGCCGGGTATGAGCGTTACGGGCACAGAGGTTGTCAAAGGACTTACCTACAAGTATTTCGATATGGGGGCGACCAATGCCGACCTCGGCGAAAACCTTATCTTCAACAATGGCGACGGCAGCCAACTCAAAGATTTTGCCTATACTATCAATCGCGACATCTACCTCTATGTGGATACCACGGGCGTTCGGGAGATAACCCATACAGACTCCATTCCCGACCCCGTCTTAGGCAGTACCGTTCTTTGGCCGGCATCGACTACTCTGCTTACAGAGCAACCCCGGGAGGTGAAAGTGCTTTCGCTTAACAACTCGCTTATCCACTACGAGAACGAGTGGCAGGACGATATGTTCAATCAAATGGCTCTCAGCGAAGGCAAGGTCGCCACATGGACGGCGCATACCAACCTCGGCAAATCGCTGCAATACCACTATGACGAGGGAGAAGGACTGACCGATGCAGGCACTCCTTCTGCCCGTATGCTCGTACGCACTGCTGCCTGGACACATATCATCTTGCAAGAGCAAACGGCACGACCGCGTACCAATTTTGCAGGATTCCGCAGCAGCATCAAGGCATGGGTGGAATATATCCGTACCAACTGCCCCAACCCACAGGCGGTCATCATTCTGCCGGTCAACTGGGCGTACAATACCGATACGGAATTCACCAAGAGCAATGCCGAGATGCTCAGTAATTACCGCCTTGTGGCACAAGAGTTTGGCGTAGTACTCTGCCCTGTCGGAGTGGCTTACGAGCAAGCCTATGAGCAAGATGCCACCATTCTGCAATCGTGGTTCAAGGACGACCGTCATCCCAAGCAGAACGCCACCTATATGGCTTGCTGTCTCGAGTACGCCACTATCTTCGGCGTATCGCCCGCAACCATTGCTTGGCACCCCACAACCCTGACGGCTGACGAGGCAAGTACCCTGCGCGGGTACGCCGCTGCGACTTACTCGTCTTTTGAGCAGATAGTCAATCCGCACACCCACAGCGTGCATTACGAACTCCACCAATTGGACGCCGACGACCAATCCATCAGCGTATTGAAGACCGTATGCGACACAACCTTTACCCAAGCAGGGACGCACACTGTCTCCACTATCTACGAGGGCAAGGCGTACACCGCCATGGTGGTGATGGATACAGCGCACACGCAGGTGATTACCTATCCCGCCATCGTATTTGACGAGGAGAATACGACCTACACCGAGGACTTTGACTGCCTTGGTGGCGCAGACATAGACCCCTCGACCGATGCCAAGACGGGTATCCTGCGCGGCTCTGTGCTGCCCGAAGGTTGGCGTATCGAGCGTAACACCACCGCACCGCGTCAAGTGGGGCAATATGCAATGGCCGCCGACACGACAACCTATATCGGCGGGCAGTCGCTTGTCAAGAATGCGTACAACGGCGTATGGAATTTCGGTGCTACCGGTTCGTCAGACCGTGCCATAGGCGGACTGACCACAGGTGTTGCAAACGGCACACGCGGCATCTCTGTTATGGCGCACCTTAGCAATATAGGCAAGACGCACTACGCAGGGCTGGTTCTCTCCTACGACATCGAGAAGTACCGCAACGGCAACAACACGGAAGGCTTCACCGTCCAACTCTACTACTCCACCAACGGCACAACCTGGAATAGTGCGGGCAACCGTTTTATGACTACCTATACCGCCGATGCCAATACCGAAGGGGCGGCCGTTGTACCGATGCAGACCACCGCGGTGCAAGACACCCTATCGGTTTCTTTCGAAGCAGGAACAGACCTTTATTTGGCATGGAACATCTCGGTTTCAACGGGCGACAACTGTGCAGGCGCACCGGGTTATGCATTAGACAATGTGTCGATTACGCCCATCAAAGAAGAGATTGCTCCCTCGGCGCACTACATCTACCTGCTCGACCATTCGGGCTGGGAAAGTACCGCACTCTATGCATGGGGAACAGCGGAACTCTATGGCAAGTGGCCGGGTACCTATCCTATTGACACAAAGACCATTGAGGGCGTTACCTACAAAGTTTTTCCCTACGATATCACAGAAGCGGGTTCGTACAACCTGATTTTCAACAATGGAAACAATGGTGAGCAGGCAGCGGACTTCAATGCCAATGAGGTGCGCGACTACTACCTCGTTTTGGAGAACAAGAATGTAACCGAGCAAAACACGGATATCGCTGCACCCGAGCGTACAGAAGATGCCGTTGCCCGCAAAGTACTCATTGACGGACACATCTACATCGTCCGCAGCGGTAACCTATACACCCTTTCCGGCACACGCTTGTAGTACGGCACGACACATGACAGTACGATGGAATATAGGCAAAAAAGCCTATAGCATAAAGATATCGGACGAATTGCATTTCATTTTCTTTATTTAGATTTGTTAGTAGTAGTTATTGTGGGTAGGCAGGGCGAGTGATTCGTCTTGCCTGCCATTTTGTTGGGAAATGGTCTATTGCGCAATCCAAGAAAATGATGTACCTTTGCAGCAAAATATAATTCTCTGCTTACCTTGCTACCTAATCCATGCCCATCGATAAGAATAAGATACGGCGATTGCAGGTGCTTGACCGATGCTTTGCGGACAGGCAGAAAATGTATTTCGTGGAAGACCTGCGGGAAGCATGCCGCAAGGCGTTGGAGAACGCCGGCATGGAACATCCCGATGTGTCGAGGCGGACTATCCTCAACGATATTGCGGAGATGGAAAGCAACCCGGAATGGAAAGTCGACCTGCTGCCCTTCGAGCAGTCCCGCTACGGGAAACGGCGGTATTACCGCTATACCGACCCTACCTATTCGATTTGGAAGACCGACCTGACCGAAGAACAACTGACGCAACTGCAATCGATATTGCTCATGCTGCGCCAATTTCAGAACTTTCCGCAATACGACACCATAGAGGATATTATCAAGCAATTGGAAACAAAATACCATTTCTCCTTGGGTGACTCGGAAGGAGTGATGGCGTTTGAATCGAACGAGAACATCGAGGCGATGCAATATATAGGGGTGCTATTCTCCGC
This sequence comes from Azospirillum sp. CAG:239, assembly GCA_963619585.1. Taxonomy (GTDB): domain Bacteria; phylum Bacteroidota; class Bacteroidia; order Bacteroidales; family Paludibacteraceae; genus Colicola. The sequence continues at coordinate 29,991 of CAVEXR010000006.1, read as the reverse complement.
CATTGTAGCCAAACAGGCACTGCAAATTCGATATCAGCCGTTCGGCAAGCAACCGCAAGCATTGATAGTAAGCCCCTATTACCTGAAACAATACAATCGGCGATGGTTCCTACTGGGACGGACACAACGGAGCCATGCGCTCTCGAATCGGCCTATATCGAATCTGGCGCTTGACCGTATGGTGGATGTGGCTCCGGCAGCGGAGAAATACATAGAAAGCGGAATTGATTTTGAGGACTATTTTGCCGACCTGATGGGCGTGACCAATAGCGAAGAGGAGGCGGAAAACATTGTGTTGGAATTTACGCCAAACCGTTTTCCGTATGTGGTGTCGAAACCGCTGCACCCCTCGCAAAAGATGGTAGATAAAGACAAGGGACAGATAAGCATTGCCGTGAAGCCGACCAAAGAACTCTATCAGACCCTATTGTCGTTTGGCGCAGATGTGCAGATCGTATCGCCGGCAAGCGTACGCAAAACAATGCAGGAGGAAATAGAAAAAATGCAGCATATTTATTTTCCTATGCAGAAAGGTTGCACAGAATAGGCGTACCTTTGCACCGTCAAACAAAAAGGAAGTGCTCTTTGACATGCTGATTCCATGAAATTTTGAACGCTCCTCTCCGGAGGAGCCGTCCGATGTATTCGTCGGATGTCCGACCGCAAGGTCGGAAAACCAATGTTTGGATTGTTTCGCGTTTTACGCTGCTTTTCCATAAGTCGCAACTTGCTACGCAAGTCACCACTTATGGTACAGAACTTAATTAAATAATTAAGTTTATAGACAATAATAATCAGATATGAAAAGAAAAGGAATGGAATCGGCATGTCAAAGATTTTTTTTCGAACCGACCTATGCAAACAAACACACAAGATAAGACTCGCAAGATGCAGACACGCAGAGACCTGCTGCGCGTGATCAATTCGCTCAAAAAAGAGGAATTGAAAGAGGCTTATCATCCTTACACTATGAAACAACTGGGGTGGTTCTGCAACCCCAACCATGTTTTTCATCGATATCGGAATTTTGAGATACCGAAGAAGTCAGGCGGTAAACGCATGATTTCGGCTCCCGAGTCGAAGAGTTACAAGCACCTGCTGCGCTATGTGGGGGCTATTCTGCAATCGGTATATACCCCATCGGAACACGCCATGGGGTTTGTACCGGAGCGTTGCATTGTGGATAATGCCAAGGCGCATGTGGGGATGAACTATGTGTTCAATATAGACCTGAAGGACTTTTTCCCCAGCATAGAGCGTTCCCGAATTGTGGCGCGTCTGCAAGTGAGTCCGTTTAACTTCACACAAGAAGTGGCACTGACCATAGCCGGACTATGCACGATGCGGGTGGAGAACACAGACGCTACCACAAAAAAGTACCGCTATGTGCTGCCTCAAGGCTCACCCGCTTCGCCTATACTGACCAACCTGATGTGTGATAAGTTGGATTTCCTACTGTCGGGAGTTGCCAAACGATTTGGGTTGAACTACACCCGCTATGCAGATGATATTACATTCAGTTCGATGCACAATGTGTATCAAGAGGGGAGCGATTTCCGCACAGAACTGGAGCGTATCATTACCGAACAAGGCTTCCGAATCAACGAAAAGAAGACCCGCCTCAACAAAGTGGGGGCACGCCAAGAAGTGACGGGGCTGACCGTGAGCAAGAATAAAGTGAATGTGGCACGGAAATATGTCCGTGACCTGCGGGGGCTGCTCTATATATGGGAAAAATACGGCTACGCCATGGCGGAACAGCGACTGCATGCACACAATGCGCAACAAGAAGGGGCTCGCAAAAAGGGTACCTCGTTGGCGTGCGTGGTAGCGGGAAAATTGATGTTCCTGCAAATGGTAAAAGGGAAGAAAGACCCGACTTTCCTGAAACTGAATCAGCGGTTTGAGAAACTGTTGGAAGGCAAAGAGAGACAACCCCGAAATGCTACGGTGGAATATATGGAGACCCTCTATGTGCCATTCTTTGAGATACAGTACGATACGCAAATCACCCTGCAACAGACGAAAAATAAGCGGGACGAATACCGGACGGCTTGGTGCGAAATAAAAGGGAAAAAAGTATGGATTAGCGTAAAGAAGGGCATTGACTGGAAAAAATACTCGATTGAGGATCTGCACATCTCCTATTGTCAGTCGAAAGCGCAAGATGCGTCCTTCTGGCTGCTGCATGAACCTTTCAAATCGGTGCATATCGAGGAAAAAGTGGATGTGGATAAATTGCTGACGGACATGGACGAATTGATCGGCGGAACAGAGCAAACGGAGAAGACCACAAGCCCAACTCCGGCGCAGGCGGAAAAGAAAGAAGGGGATATATTCGATGAACTTCATAGCCTACGGGAACAGTGGGAATCGCGATCCGACGGGAATGAAGATGAGTGGACTGAGATTGGGACTTTTTAGATTGGAAAGGGGAGGAATGCTTTTCTTTGCGGGGGATGATATTTTTTAGGGGGGAATAATCTTTTGGAGGGATGATAAACAGGAGAGGTTTCTGTATTTTTTGGGGAGGGAATAATTCATTTTTTGGGGAATAATCTATATGGGAGATATAAAGGGGGCAGAAAAACATAGCAGGAACAGTAAATAATAACAACTATGGACGATAAACTAACGCAAGTGCTGCATAAAGTGGAACTCCTGTGTGAACAATATCCGGATTTCCGGCAAGAACTATGCAGAAGGATGGGGGTGGGAACATCTCCTTCTGCTGTTCATACAACACAGAACTCGACAACAACAGATGAAAATATAGCAAAGATTGAAAGGTATTTGGGGCTAGACTTCAAACTTGACTCAATCCTACCGGTTGATACAATATATGATTCTATTGACTATTCTTTCATTCAGATAACGGCTGTCCGAGACAAACTGAATTCTGATTTTAGGGAAATGATGAGATACCGTTTTGGAACACGCTTGCATAAAGTTGACTTTTACGAGTATTGTAAATATGCCCATTATCAGTTGGAAGCGTTAGCGAATGAGTTCCTGACAAGTTGGAGTTTGAGGGAGGATACAGAAGAGGATGTCGTAGATATTGAAATCGCTAAAAAGTTTATACTAGATAACTGGCCTACATGGCTAAAAAACATCCCTAATTTCAACGAAAAAACACGAGCTATACAATCTATAGAGTATTTCTCAAAAATCGTTGCAATAATCAATTATTTCAGTATTGATAAGATAACTATATCACGGGAGCCCCATATCCTATATAGTTTATCGGATGTAGTTAACAACATTCGGAATACGAGAAACGATATTAGTCATCGTAGTACACAACAAACAGAACAAATAGAAAAAGCAATAAATAATTTTGAGAGAAATCCTCGCATAGGTTCGAATAACTTATATATCATA
>CAVEXR010000006.1:0-26597 GCA_963619585.1 Azospirillum sp. CAG:239 | reverse complement strand
TCATAGAAGATACAAAAGTAAAAGACTATCTATGGCGGAGACGAACCCCATTTGATGATGTGGTAAAAGTCATAAGTATTCTCTGCAATTCTATCAAATCACAGTTGCAATAAGTTGGTTATTAATATCTAAAGCAAAATATTTAGCTTATCTATTCGCTAAATTTAATCGGCACATGACACCTATTCTTGTTATAATTGCTATCATTGCAATCATTGTTTGCATATATGTCTTTGTTCTAAAAAAACGAGAAGAATATATAAGGAAATCATACCCCTTGACGTATGCCAAGTACAAACCACACCATCAATTATTTGACAAAGATGAGTTTATTCTATGGAAAAAACGAGAGTGGTGGGACAATCAAGAAAACCATCTAATTGTTTCAAAAATAGCCGATCTCAAAGGGCAGTATCCTATCGGGTGGAAATTGATTTGTGCGCAATATCCGAGTTGTACAGAAATGAATCTTGTTCAATATGAGAAAGATATATGTGCTAAAGAGAATAGAATTCGTATAGGGATACAACAACTAAAAAGAGAGTGTCCTAATGGTTGGGAACTCGTTTCTTCTCAGCATTCTGAAAGTTCGGATTTTGATCTACTGAACAACTATGCAGAGGAGATAAAACAGGAAGAACTTAATATAAAAATTCAAGACTTAAAAGATCGCTATCCGGATGGATGGGATATTATTGTTCGTAAGTATCCGACTTATTCAAATGAGCAATTGATTGAATGCGAAGATAAAATTAAGGATGCGGACATTTTATATAAAAAGGAAGAGACAATAAAAAGCGATCTATCTGAATTGCAAAATGCTTGTCAAAAATGTAAAATTGAAGAAGCAAACCGTATAGCAGATCGTCTACAAGAAGTAATCTCTAAAAGTCCGATAGTAGATATAGAATTACAAAAACGGGTCCAATCATGTATAGATGCTTTTAGCAAAAACTACAATGACGGTATAGTTGATCTCCACACAGATTTATTTGTTGATTACGAAGTCCCCGAAACTTTTGTACAAAGTCAAGATTGGAAATATGCCGTATCCAAGTTTCCTAAAAAGGGGACTCATATATTTCCACATAGGCGTCGTAAAATTGCGCGCAGAGGATATAAAGAGGAAGAATTCCAAAGATATCTATATGAGTGTTTATCTAACAGCAGGTTATCTATTTTAGGGGATTGTGCTTTGTTGCCTTATGATGGATATAGGCCTTATGAGCCCGATATAGCGATCATTGATACTGAAAACTCTTCCATCCGAATTGACATAGAAATAGATGAGCCCTATGCTGCCATCACAAATAAACCTACGCACTATATTGGGTGTGGTGATGATATGCGTGATCGGCAACTCAATAATTTGGGTTGGATTGTTGTTCGTTTTACAGAGTATCAGGTGCATAGGGATCCATTAGGTTGTACATCTTATTTGGTTCAACTAATATGCGCATTAAATCCGAATAAGGTTTTACCGTCTAATTTGCTCAATGGAAAACTTCCGATGCCTCAAGAGCGCTGGACGGAAATAACGGCTCAACAACTGGCTATTGAGAAATATAGGGAACAATACCTCTCTCATTCGTTTGGTAATACACCCGACACCCTTATTACACAAACTGCAATAACCCAAACTGTTGAGGAAAAAGAAAATGCGAAGAAAATACAGCCCATTATAATTTCTCCTAAGCCACAGTCATATAGTTCTAAAATAGATTCGAATTCACGGGACAGAGATATTCAATTCATTTCAAATGAACATATCTATTTATACAAGGGTGGAATGGAGTTTACCCCTGTCAGTACTTTGATCTCACATTTTTTCCCGTTTGATTCTTTGTCTCTGTCTGCAAATACAGCAAAAAAAACAGGAGAACTACAAGAGAAAGTACTTGAAGATTGGGATGCAAAGGGGGCGTTGGCAAGAGAAGTCGGAGCATTTATGCATCAACAAATAGCAAATTACTATGTAGGGAAACCCTTCAATACAAAGTACTCATTTAGTTATAATGGAAAATACATTACTCAGCAAGTGAATGTAGACATTTCCAACGAACACCAACAATTTTGTGACTTCTTGAAGGACCATTCGTTTAAACCCAGCAAGATAGAATGGACAATCTATGATGAGGGATTACAAATCGCCGGCACAATAGATATGCTTTGCACTAAAGGAAACACTTTTGATATATACGACTGGAAGCGTAGTGGAAAAATTATTGATATTAACACAGAGCAGCCCATTATTAATAACATCTGGAGAAATGGGATAAGTGGATTAGAAAATATACCTGATACCTCATATTGGCACTATTGCATTCAACAAAACCTATATCGCTACATACTAGAGCAAAAGTATGGATTAACAATAGGGAACATGTATCTTGTTGTTTTTCCACCCAATGCACAAAAATTCTATAAGTTAGAAGTACCGGAGATGCCTCGAACAATACAAACAATACTATCGCAACTTCCATATAATGATTGATATGTGCAGAAAGGTTGCACAGAATAGGCGTACTTTTGCGCCATCAAACAAAAAGAAGTAACAACTATTTTATAACCAAAAGGAGGTGTATATTATGTGGTACGGAGATGACGGATTTCTGCATGATGACTACGAAGGAACCTATGCGCACGACGTAGCCGGATACGATGAGGAAACCATCAATGATGCTTTTGATGGAGATCCAGATGCATATTGGAATATCGACTAACGACTGCCAAAGAGAGACGGTATGGAATACCGTCTCTACAAGTGGTACAACAATTCATAGTATCAATAAAGGAAGGCAGTTGAAGAAAGACTACGATAGGGTCTCATAGTAATATTCATAATAAGTTACACAATAAGACTCGTGATAAAAACAATATGACTAAGAACATAGCGATAGTGGCGCCGGCGGGGGCGATTGACGAGGTATATATTGACAAAGCAGTGGAACGGCTGCAGGCATGGGGGCAAGACAGACGGCAAGCGTCGGGGCAAGACAGACGGCAAGCATTGGGGCAAGACAGACGGCAGGCGGGGGGGCGCAAACGGCTCGAATTCGAACACAACGGAGAACGGCACAACGAACCCGAATACCAAGTGCAAATCATGCCACACGCTCGGGGACGGTACGGACGGTTTGCCGCCAACGATGAGGAACGAGCGGAAGACCTGAACCAAGCACTCGGCAACCCTGCCATAGACATAATCCTCTGCACACGAGGAGGATACGGCATGCAGCGGATCGTTGACCGCATTGCACCGATAACGAAGCCCATAGTCGGGTTCTCGGATATTACCTGTCTGCATCAGTTGGCTGCTCTGTCGGGACAGGCGTCGCTGCACGGGTTGATGTGCAAACACATCGCCACGCTGCCCGATGAGGCGGAACCGCTGCAACTCTTTCGGCGTGCGCTGGCAGGAGAAGCATTGGACTATACACTGCCACCCCACCCGCTCAACCGAGCAGGAGAAGCACAGGGGTGTATCATAGGCGGAAACCTGAGCGTGCTATACGGGCTGCAGGGAACGCCCTACAGCCTGAACTGCGTGCTAGATAAGGCGGAGGTTCGGGGAGAGCGGTGCATCCTATTCATCGAAGATATTGCGGAGCGGCATTACCACATCGACCGCATGATGCAGAACCTGCGGCTCTCAGGCGTGTTCGAGCGCATTGCAGGAATGGTGGTAGGACAGTTCTCGGACTGCGAAGATGACCCGTCGATGGGCTGCACCATACAAGATACGATTGCGCAAGCAGTGGAAAAGTACGATTTTCCGGTACTTTTTGACTTCCCTGCGGGGCATGTGGAACGAAATTTGCCGCTTTGGTTCGGGGTATCTAGCACACTCACTGTAACACCCGACACTTGCACACTCCGCAATGGGCAAAAACAAGTCTGCACACACGAAAATAAAAAATAAGACACCACATACTCCGCACTATATACTATGACACCAACGAACTCGATTGACCATATATCAAAAGCACTCGTGAAACGACTGCGCAGCCTGCAACAGAAGAAATTTCGTGACGAAGAGGGCTTGTTCGTGGCAGAAGGACACAAGTGCGTGGAGGAACTGGCGAAACACTATGAATTGGTCTATCTCATTGACGAACAGAACGCTACACAGACTGAGATAGAGCAGATTTCCTCGTTGCGCACCCCACAAGGCGTGATAGGCGTATTCCGCAAGCCTGCAACGGGCGAGGCGGTGCGGGCGGCTGCGGGAGAATTGGTGGTGTGCCTCGACGGCATACAAGACCCCGGCAACCTCGGCACGATACTACGCACCTGCGACTGGTTCGGAGTGCGGCAGGTGGTATGCTCCCACGATACGGCTGACTGTTACGCGCCGAAAGTGGTGCAGGCAACGATGGGCGCACTGGCTCGCGTAGAGGTAACCTACACCAACTTGGAGGCGTATCTCGGCGAGGCGAAAGCGGCGGGGCTGCCTATCTATGGCACACTGCTCGACGGGCGTAACCTATACGAGGCAGGGGCGATAGCCGACCGCATGCAGGGCATCATCATCATGGGCAACGAGGGGAACGGCATCTCGGCTGCGGTGCGGCCGTACATCACGCATCCGCTGTTTATTCCGTCTTTTCCTGCGGGCGTGCCAACCTCGGAGAGCCTGAATGTGTCGATAGCCACAGCGGTCACATTGGCGGAATTTCGCCGACAGGAATAAAAATAGAACATTTCCAAGCAAAAACAAAAGCGGCACAGGAACAGGGTAAGAACAGGGTACGAACAGGGAAAAACAAGCGGACAAACAAAATACAAGACTACGGTAAAAAAGAACACATCGCTTTGAACTGCAGAGATTTGGAAGGGATGAAGGATTTCTTTATGAAATACTTCAAGTCCATCCCCAACAACTTATACCACAACCCACGCACCGATCTGAGGACTTACATCTTGAGTTTTCCCGACGGGTCGACAAGACTGGAACTGATGGTGCGCCCCGAAGGAGTGGTGCTGGAGATTATCGCCTAAGACAGAAACTACGCCGTCCGGAACAAAGGAGGATGCAATGAGGATACAAGGAGAATAGCGGGGAAAAATTCAGACGAAAGCACAGCAAAAAGCAGAAAAAACGCCAAAAGACAAAAAAAATGCAGCGAAAATTTGCATATATAAAAATAAAGTCGTACCTTTGCAGCCGATTTCCAAAGTAGCCAATGTCCGAAGGGGCTGAGTAACGCTCGAGCGAATGGATGTAATTCGTAAAGGGCGGGCAACCGCAACAACCGAAACGGACGACCGCAACAACGAGTTGGAATGCGTTCGGTGGAGCCGAAAGGTAACAACGGAAGTAGGTTACAGGAAATATGTATCGCGGAGTAGAGCAGTGGTAGCTCGTCAGGCTCATAACCTGAAGGCCGGTGGTTCGATCCCATCCTCCGCAACAAAGGAATAGAGTTAGTTGTTCATAATTGAGATTTTTGATTGGTGTAGACTTGCGATAGCAGGTCTATTTTTTCGTGTATCACACGCCCCATTTCCCCTGTCTGTAAGGCAAAACAGAAAAGGATTTGCGTATTCGATAGAAAATGTGTAACTTTGCGGGCTAAATATAATGGCACGCACAGACACACATAGAAATAACCGAATGCAACTGCTCACAAGCCGTAAAGCGTGGTGCAGTCGAGACCGAGAAAGGCGAGGGCTGCTCCACAGGACAGGTGAGTGGTTGCTGTGCATTGTTGTAGGGTGTGCATTGGCTTCTTGTGCCACAACGAAGTTCGTCCCCGAGGGGCAGTATCTGCTCAATAAAGCACGCGTAAAAGTAATGGACACCAAGGATGTACCGACCACGGAACTGCGTGATTATCTGCGGCAAAAGCAGAATACAGAGATACTCGGATTCTGGAAATTACAATTGGATATTTACAATACCGCACCTGCCGACACGACTAAAAAAGGCAACAAATGGTTAGCAAACAACGCCCATAAGATGGGCGAAGCACCCGTAGTCTACGACGATGCGCTGACCGCTGTCTCGATGGAGCAACTGCAGCGAGCGATGCAGAACAGAGGCTACTTCAACGCCACGGTAGATACAACTATTCAAATTAAGAAGCGCAAACTCAACCTAACCTACTTCATTACCGCCAATCGCCCCTATACCATTCGGCATTACAAGGTTTCGATAGACCGTCCTGAGGTGCGGGAAGTGGCTGTAGACGGGCGTTCGCTCATACATGTAGGCGACCAATTCTCAACTACGACTTTAGACGACGAGCGGGAGCGTATCGCCACGCGTCTGCGCAACGAGGGATATTTCTATTTCGACAAGTCAATGCTCGAATATGTGGCGGATAGCAGTTACAACGACTGCTCAACCGACATGGAGTTGCTGCTGGCGAAATATGTGGCACAAATGCCTGACAGTGTGAGTCGTAAACTCTACACACGCTACACCATTCGCCGGGTATGCTACCACATAGACTACGACCCAAAACACTTGCCTGACGAGGCGGAATTGCACACAGAGCAGGACAAATACGGCAACGAGTATTCGTATATCGGGCATCGGCTCTTGCGACCGCGTGTGCTGCGACAGAACTGTCGTATCAAGGCGGGAGAATACTACGCAGAATGGCGGGTGGAGCGTACCTACGCCCTGCTGAATGCGTTGGGTCCGGTGAAGTATGTGGATATTTCGTTTGACCCGATAGGGGAGGACATGCTGGACTGCCACATTACGCTCTCACGCAGCAAACTGCACAATGTGTCCGCCGAATTGGAAGGAACCTACTCGGCAGGCGATTGGGGTATTGCCGCAGGACTGGGTTATGTGAATAAAAACATTTTCAGAGGAGCGGAACAACTGTCGGTGAACGGGCGTGCAAGTTACGAATGGCGTCAAAACGGTGGGCGGGCCATAGAAGGTAAGGGCGAGATAGGGCTTACCTTTCCCACCTCGGTGCGAATCAACTTGTCGTTCAACTATCAGCAACGCCCCGATGAATATACCCGAACACTGGCGAATGCGGGACTATACTACACCATCCCCCGCAAACCCAACAGTCGCTGGACGCATCGATTTAATCTGATAGACATCAGTTATATCTACCTGCCGTGGATTTCGGCTCAGTTCCGCTCGGACTTTCTGGATCGCTCGACGGTGCTGAAGGCAAGTTATGAGGACCATTTCATTTTGGATTGGAGTTACACCGGCTCGTACACGGGCTATCGGAAACAACAGCCATACCGCAGTTATGTGAATTTCAGTTACTCGCTCGAAACAGCAGGCAATGCGCTCTACGGAATAGCGAAGGCTGCCAAAATAGCCACCAACGACAATGGGGCATACACGATTTGGCACATTCCGTTTGCCCAGTACGCCAAGGCAGATGCGAACTTTACTTTCTATCAGATATTCAATCCGCAACATCGGTTGGTGTATCATGCCGGCGTGGGCGTGGCGGTGCCGTATCTGAATGCATCGGTGCTGCCCTTTGAGAAACGATACTTTTCAGGTGGCTCGAACAGCGTGCGGGGATGGCAGGCACGAACACTGGGACCCGGTGCTTTTCGTGGTGAAGGGGGAACCTACTACTACGACCTGCAGACGGGTGATATTCGGCTGGATTTGAATCTGGAATATCGCTGGAAAGTGTGGACCTACATAGAACTTGCAGCGTTTTTCGATGCGGGAAATATATGGACAATTCGGGACTACGAATCGCAACCGAACGGAAAATTTGAATGGGATGAGTTCTACAAAGAGATAGCCATGTCGTATGGCGTGGGCGTGCGGTTGGATTTCAAGGTGTTGATATTCCGTATCGATTTCGGGGTAAAACTATACGACCCGAGCCGACTTTATGGTACTTATGCCGGCACACAATGGCGAACCGCTGCCAATGGGCTGGGGTGGAAAAATGATATGACTTTCCATTTTGCAATCGGTTATCCGTTCTAAATCAGATAGATAGATGTTGAAACCCTATTGCATAGCGAATGTCCTCGAAGCGGGATGTGATGAGGCAGGGCGTGGGCCGCTGGCGGGGAGCGTGTTTGCCGCCGCAGTGATACTCGACCCGAAACGGATAGAAGAAGTAGAAGCCCTGCAACGGCTCAACGACTCGAAACAACTGACCGAACACGAGCGGTATGCGCTGCGCCCCGTGATAGAAAAAGAAGCGGTGGCGTGGGCAGTGGCGGAAGTGACGGCGGAGGAAATAGATGAGATAAACATACTGAATGCCTCGATTCGGGGTATGCAGCGGGCACTCGACCAACTGACGGCGCGCCCGGAACATATACTTGTGGACGGCAACAAGTGGAAACCCTATATTCCGGCGGGCGAGGTACTGGAAGTGCCGGCACGCACGGTGGTGAAAGGCGATGCGACTTATCTGTCGATAGCAGCGGCAAGCATACTGGCGAAGACCTACAGGGACGACTATATGAACCGCTTGGCGGAGGAATATCCGCAGTACGGCTGGCAACAGAACAAGGGATACCCGACACGGGCGCACTACGAAGCGATTGCACGCTACGGGGTAACCCCATATCACAGAAAGACCTTTCGGCTACACAAGAAGTAATTAACAAGTAACAATTAACAATTAACAAGTAACATGCAGGGGAGCAGCCCCCGCAATTACACATTACACATTACAAATTACAAATTATACATTACACATTATTATAACGCTATGCGAAACTTTACTGTTAATCAAGAAGGTGCACAACGTCCACGCCGCAATCACGGCTGCCTATGGACTATCGTGGTGTGCTGCCTGCTCTACATCGGACTCTGTGGCTGGTTAGGCTACATGATGGGCGATATGTTCTCAACGCCCGCAACAAAACTGGAATCTGCATCGGTTTATCGACTGAGTCTCAACGGCACACTCGTGGAACAGGCTACGCCTGCCAACCCGTTTGCAGAATTGCTCGGCTCAACACCCATGCCGTTCTATCAGCAAGAAAATACCGTCGGACTGGATGAGATATTGAGCAATATCCGTCTGGCAAAGACCGACGACCGCATTGAAGGAATCTATCTGGAGGGCGGGGCGCTCTCGATGTCGCCCGCAGACGCAAAGACCATTCGGGACGCACTGCTCGACTACAAGACCTCCGGCAAGTGGATTCTGGCTTACTCGGAATCGTACGGACAACTGAACTACTACATAGCCTCCGTGGCGGATCGTATCTACCTGAACCCCACGGGAACGGTGGATTGGAACGGTCTGGCAGCGTCGCGTGAGTACTATACCCGCATATTGGAGAAACTGGGTGTAGAGATGCAAATTCTGAAGGTTGGTACATTCAAATCGGCCGTAGAGCCGTATTTCCGTACCTCGATGTCGGATGCGGATCGTCTGCAAACGAAACAGTATCTGGACGGTATCTGGAGCGAAATGAAAACCGCTGTGGCAGAGAGCCGCCACCTGAGCGTGGAACAACTCGACGCTTATGCAGATGAGTACATGGGGCTGCAGCCGCAAGAGAAATATGTGGCGTACGGATTGGTAGACACGCTGGTCTATAAGCAAACGATGGACAGCGTGCTGCGCACCTATACCGGCACGAAAGATTACCACACCCTCTCGACGGCGAAGTTGGCGCTTGTGCCTCGCACCGAATCGAAAGCAAAAGACAAAATTGCCGTGGTATATGCCGATGGGGGTATTACCGACAACTCGGGCAGCGGCATTGTTGGGACAGACTTTGTGAAGATGCTCGACAAAATTCGCAAGGACGACCAGGTGAAGGCCGTCGTGCTGCGTGTGAACAGCCCCGGCGGTAGTGCAGATGCGAGCGAACAGATTTGGCACGCTATTCAGTTGATTCGTGAAAAGGGTGTGCCTGTCGTAGTTTCTATGGGCGGCTATGCGGCATCGGGCGGCTACTATATCAGTTGCGGTTCGGACTATATCTTTGCCGAGCCGACAACACTGACCGGCTCGATTGGTATCTTCGGTACTGTTCCGAATCTGCGTGGGCTGCGTGAGAAAGTTGGCTATGATGTGGATGTGGTAACCACCAACGCACACGCTGACCTGGAAACAAATGTCATTATGAATGGTATGACACCGGAGGAACACGCCCTGCTGCAGACTATGATTGAGCGTGGCTACGACCTATTCACACGCCGTTGCGCTGAGGGACGCCATACAACGCAGGAGGCTATCAAAGAGATAGGCGAGGGGCGTGTTTGGCTCGGCAAAGATGCGCTGGCAATCGGTCTGGTAGATTCGCTTGGAAATATCGATAATGCGATAGAGAAAGCCGCTGCGCTGGCAGAACTGGAACAGTATAAATTGACCTACTACCCGGAGCCGGAAGACCCTATGGCGAGTCTGCTCTCAATGTTTGACACCACCACCGACGAGGAACGACTGGTGATGAAAATCAAAGAGTTTGCGTCCAAACCTCGCATTATGGCACTTATGCCGGAGGTAACCATCCGCTAAACCAATCAATTTTTTTACCACCTCTAAAAACTGACCATCATGAAACCACTCGATTTGCTATATGCCCCCTTGAGCCGTCTATACGGCTTGGGGGTGTTTGTGCGCAATATGCTCTACGATGAGCATGTCTTTGTGTCCCACAGCGTGACGGTGCCTACCATCTGTGTAGGTAACCTGGCGGTGGGCGGAACGGGCAAGACCCCGCATGTGGAATATCTGCTGCGCAGCCTTGCCTCCGAATACAAAGTGGCGGTACTCTCACGGGGGTACAAACGCAAAACGCGTGGTTTTCTGTTGGCTGATGCGCAATCGACGGCTCGCACTATTGGCGACGAGGCAATGCAGATACACACGAAGTTCCCCGACATACCGGTAGCGGTGTGCGAGAATCGGGTGCATGGCGTCCGTCAGTTGCAGAAACGCATTGAGGGCTTGCAGGTGGTGATCCTCGACGATGCGTACCAACACCGTGCGTTGCGTTGTGGATTCTATATCCTGCTTACGCCCTACGACCGCCTCTACATAGATGACCATCTATTGCCGTGGGGGCGGCTGCGCGACACGGTCAATCAGTCGCAGCGTGCCAATGCCGTGATTGTGACGAAATGTCCGCCCGACTTGCGCCCGATAGATCGTCGTGTGATAGTCAATCGGTTAGGGTTGTCGTCGTTCCAACATGTGTATTTCACACAGTTGGACTATCAACAGCCGCAGCAGACAGGGCGTCCGCTGGTGGTGACGGGCATAGCACAGACCGACTATATGATGCAGTATGTGCGCTCGCTCTACCCCAAGGCGGAGTTGATGGCGTTTGCCGACCACCATGCCTTCTCGCCGGCGGACATTGAGCGTATCGCCCGACGAGCCGAGTCGTTCGATTTTGTGCTGACCACGGAAAAAGACTATCAGCGGCTGCTGCTCACCGACCTGCCTGCTCGCATAGGCGAGCGTCTGCAGGTGCTGCCGATTCGGGTGGCTTGGCAAGAAAACCTCAATGTGTTTGATGCACAGGTGCGTGCCTATCTGCATGAGGCACTGCGCAAAAACGACAAGTAAGTATTTTTTTGAATCAAATTCCTACCTAATAGGACATGCACTTTTTGAAACTCATTCGCCGCTTTGTCCCGCCCTATAAGGGACAGATGGCTCTCAACATCCTATTCAATCTACTCTCGACGATTCTCTCGCTGTTCTCTTTTGCCGCCATCATTCCTGTGCTGCAGATATTGTTCGGCTTGAGCGATGCCACAGCACAATATATAGACCCTGCTACCGCCACATCGCTGGATGCATGGCTCGGTGTGTTGAAAAATAATTTCTACTATTGGATGGGCGAGCAGATGACCGTCCATAGCGGCGGCTATATGTTGTTCGTGTTGGGGGCGTTCTTGGTCGTAATGCAGGGGCTTAAATGCCTCACGGCGTGGTTGGCGAACTACTACATGGTACCTATACGTACGGGAGTGCTTCGGGATTTGCGGCGTATGCTCTACGACAAGGTGGTGAGTTTGCCGATAGGTTATTTCTCGGAGGAACGCAAGGGCGATGTGATGTCACGCATGACAAACGATGTCAATGAGGTGGAGGCAAGCATTATGTCGGCGCTGGATGTGTTATTCAAAGACCCTATCATGCTCCTTATCTATATAGTTACGCTGTTCTTTATCTCGTGGGAACTGACGCTGTTCGTGTTGCTGTTGTTGCCCGTTGCGGGGCTGCTCATCGGTCGGGTAGGGCGGTCGCTGAAGCGAGCCTCCACGCGTGGGCAGGAGCAGAATGCAGAGATTCTGACACAGATAGAAGAGACACTCGGCGGGCTTCGTGTGGTTAAAGCATTTAACGCAGAGGACAAACTGCGTCAGCGTTTCTTGAACCTGCTCAACGACACACGCCGCACATTCAACCGAATAAATCGCCGCTACTATCTGGCGCACCCTGTGTCGGAGTTTCTTGGTACGGTGCTGATTGCGGTTATCTTGTGGTTTGGCGGTATGCTCATTTTGAGCGACCATAGTACGATCGATGCCGCTACATTTATCTACTATCTCGTTATTTTCTATTCGATTATCAACCCTGCCAAGGATTTGAGTAAGGCAGGCTATGGGGTGCGCAAGGGTCTGGCTTCGCTGGATCGTATCGACAAGATTCTCAATACAGAATCGAATATCCGTGAGTCGGCTACGCCAAAGCCGCTGCCCGCTTTTGAGCATACCATAGAGTATCACGATGTGTGCTTCTCGTATCGACAGGATGTGCCTGTGCTGCGCCATGTCAACCTGACGATTCAGAAAGGACAGATGGTGGCGCTGGTGGGGCAGTCGGGTAGCGGAAAAACGACACTGGCCGACCTGCTGCCGCGTTTCTACGATCCTGCTTCGGGAACGATTACCATCGACGGCACCGATATCCGTGATGTTCGCACCTACGACCTGCGTGCGCTCATGGGCAATGTCAATCAGGAAGCAATCCTATTCAACGACACCTTCTACAATAACATTACTTTTGGTGTGGATACCACACAGCCTGCGCCTAACGGTGGCACATGGCAGCAAGCCGTGGAGGCTGCGGCTCGCATTGCCAATGCGCACGATTTCATTATGGCAACCCCCGACGGTTATCAGACCTCTATCGGCGACCGGGGCTCTCGCCTCAGTGGCGGGCAGCGTCAGCGTATCTCTATTGCCCGGGCTATTTTGAAGAATCCGCCGATTCTGATTCTCGATGAGGCGACCTCAGCGCTTGATACTGAATCAGAAAAACAAGTGCAAGAAGCATTGGAGCACCTGATGAAGGACCGCACTACGCTCGTTGTAGCACACCGCCTCTCTACCATCCGCAACGCCGATGTGATTTGCGTGATGCATGAGGGCGAGATTGTGGAGCAGGGACGCCACAATGAGTTGATGGCGCACGACGGCTACTACCGCAAACTTGTACAGATGCAGAACAACAAGTAGTTTCCCCACCCTACTCTCTGCGAAAACCAACTCGACTACAGAATTACATAAACCACGCAAAATACACATTTACAATGGATATTTCTATCATAGTGCCTCTCTACAACGAGGCAGAGTCGCTCCCAAAACTCTTTGAGTGGATAGAGCGTGTTATGACCGAGCATGCCTACAGCCACGAAGTAATCTTTGTCAACGACGGCAGCACCGACGGCTCATGGCAGGTAATCGAGTCGCTCAAAAAGGCGGCACCGACTGTAGTGCGGGGCATCTGTTTCCGCCGCAACTACGGCAAATCGGCGGCTCTCTACTGCGGATTCCGTGCCGCAGTAGGAGATGTGGTAATCACGATGGACGCTGACCTGCAGGACTCGCCCGACGAGATACCCGAATTGTATCGCATGATACGCGAAGAGGGATTCGACCTTGTATCGGGTTGGAAGAAAAAACGCTACGACAATAAGTTTACCAAGAATCTGCCTTCCAAACTCTTCAACGCCACGGCACGACGCGTAACGGGAATTCCGCTGCACGACATGAACTGCGGACTCAAAGCGTATAGGCAAGAGGTAGTAAAGAACATAGAGGTCTTCTCCGAGATGCACCGCTACATCCCCTATCTGGCAAAGAATGCAGGCTTTACCAAAATTGGTGAGAAAGTGGTACAGCACCACAAGCGGGAGTTCGGCGTGTCGAAATTCGGGCTGAACCGCTTCGTGAACGGCTACCTCGACTTGATGACACTCTGGTTCCTCAACAAGTTTGGCAAGCAACCAATGCACTTCTTCGGGTTGATTGGTTCATTGATGTTCTTCATTGGTTTTGTGGCGATTATTGTAGTTGCAGCCATGAAACTATATGCCCTGTCACACGGCGTACACGCTATGTTGCTCGGCACAAATCCGTACTTCCATATTGCCATTCTGATGATGATTCTGGGTTGTATGCTGTTCTTGACGGGGTTCTTGGGCGAACTGATAGTCCGCAACTCGCAGTCCCGCAACGACTACTTGATTCGGGAAGAAATCTGAGATAATTAGGAATTACTCGTAATGCATAATAGATAATGTGCAAAGCACAATTTATTATGCAGACTATGGAAACCACATGATGTGCGGAAACTACAACGCAAAGTATGACTGTGTGAAATCCAACGAAATACAGCAACACTAAAGGCAATACTATGACTACCAACGAGATACAAAGTATTAAACAGCGGTTCGAGATAATAGGCAACAGCCCGTTGCTGAACCGCGACATAGAGATAGCCGTGCAGGTGGCAAAAACTGACCTGAGCGTGCTAGTAACCGGTGAATCGGGTGTCGGCAAAGAGCATTTCCCAAAGATAATCCACGCCTACTCGGCACGCAAACACGGGCCGTACTTCGCCGTAAACTGCGGCGCTATACCCGAAGGTACGATCGATAGCGAACTCTTCGGGCATGAAAAAGGCGCATTTACCGACGCAAAGGCCGAACGCAAAGGCTACTTCGAGATAGCCAACGGCGGTACACTCTTCCTCGACGAAGTGGGCGAACTGCCCCTGCAGACACAGGTGCGCCTACTGCGCGTATTAGAGACAGGCGAGTTCATCCGCATGGGCTCAAGCCAAGTACAAAAAACGAATGTACGCGTAGTGGCCGCCACCAACCTAAACATGAAAAAAGCCATCGAGGACGGGCGATTCCGCGAAGACCTCTACTACCGCCTTAACACCGTGGAGATACGCGTGCCTGCCCTGCGCGACCGAAAAGAGGATATTCCCCTACTCTTTCGCAAGTTCTCCGTAGACTTCTGCGACCGCTACCACATGCCGCCCCTAACACTGAACGAAGAGGCGACACGCCTGCTGCAGTCTTACTACTGGAACGGCAACATCCGCCAACTGAAGAACATCGCCGAACAGGTATCCGTCATCGAGATGGACCACCATATCAACGCAGAGACCCTACGCCACTACCTGCCCGACAACGAACGGCAAAGCGGATTGGCGGTAACAACCACGACCAACTCGGCAGGCGGAGGAAAGGACTACTCACACGAGATTGGTATTCTGTACAATATGCTAATAAAGGTACAGCAAGAAGTAAGCGAGTTGCGTGCCGAGATAGAACACCGCCACGAGGGGACACTCTACACCACACCGCCCGCTCTTGTGCAAGGACAGCCTGCGCCTGTTGCTCCACACAACGAAGTGCAAGAAGCTGAGATAGTTGCGCCCGAGCAACAAGCCCCCCGCAGCCTCGAAGACACACAGCGAGAGGTCATCCGCCGCACACTCGAGCAATGCAACAACAACCGCAAAGCCGCCGCAGAGAAATTAGGCATATCCGAGAGAACACTTTACAGAAAAATCAAAGAATTTAATCTCAATTAGGAGTTAGGAATTTGGAATTGTTATTATGAAACGAATATATCTCTCATACCTCTTACTGCTGCCGCTGCTTGTATTGTCGGGCTGCTCGATATCGTATAAGTTCAACGGAGCAAACATCGACTACTCGAAGACCCGCAGCGTATCCATAGCCGACTTCCCCAACAACGCCGCCATGGTAAACCCCTCGCTGAGCAATGACCTGAGCGAAGGCATACGCGACCTATTCCAACGACAGACCCGCCTGCAAGTACTGCGCAAAGGCGGCGACCTCGAGATAGAGGGCGAGATAATCGGCTACGACATTGCCTCAATGGCCATCTCCGCCGACAGTTACGCCTCGGAGACCAAACTGACCATCCGTATACAAGTACGGTTCACCAACAACATCAACCCCGAAGAGAGTTTTGAGAAGACCTACAGTGCCTATCAGACTTTCGACGCCTCACGCCTGCTGAGCGATGTGCAGGACGAACTATGCGCTACCATGGTAACCGAACTCTCGGAAGACATCTACAACGACACCGTTGCGAAGTGGTAACACCACAATTAACAAGTAATAATTAACAATTAACATTGCGCTTGCGCTATTTTCTATGCATATACACTTTATTGCTATCGGCGGGGCTGCCATGCACAATCTGGCATTGGCAGTGGCTGCCAAACCCGGATATCAAGTAACCGGCTCGGACGACGAGATATTCGACCCCGCACGCACACACCTCGCCGATGCGGGTATCCTACCCAAAGAAATGGGGTGGCACCCCGAGCAGATTACGCCCGACATAGACGCTATCATCCTCGGTATGCACGCCCGTGAGGACAACCCCGAATTGGTACGCGCCCGTGAATTAGGACTGAAGATATACTCTTTCCCCGAATACCTCTACGAGCAGACCAAAGACAAGATACGCATTGTAGTAGGCGGCAGCCACGGCAAGACCACGACTACCTCGATGATACTCTATGTGTTACAACACTTAGGCATTGAGGCGGATTATATGGTAGGAGCGCAGATAGAGGGTTTCGAGCGTATGGTGCGGCTCAGCGACACGGCACGCTATGCCGTCTTCGAGGGCGATGAGTACCTCACTTCTCCACTCGACTTGCGTTCCAAGTTCCTCTGGTATCACCCGCATGTGGCAATACTGACCGGTATTGCGTGGGACCACATCAATGTATTCCCCACCTTTCCACAGTATGTGGACACTTTCCGCCGTTTTGTAGACACCATAGAGCCGAACGGTACATTCATTTACTTTGATGCCGACGAGAACCTGCAAGCGATAGCCGCTGCGGCACGAAAGGACATCACCTACGTGCCATACAACGCCTATGAGGGCGAAGTCACCATGCAGGTCTTCGGACGGCACAACATGCAGAACCTGCAAGCCGCCTGCCTCGCCTGCCACAGCATAGGCGTATCGCCAGACGATTTTTACCGCACCATAAGTACTTTTACGGGCGCGAGCAACCGTCTCGAGCGTATCTACGAGACCAATACCAGCGTGGCATACAAGGACTTTGCCCACTCGCCCAGCAAGTTGCGGGCGACCATCAATGCCGTACGGGAACACTACCCCAAGAAGCGACTCGTGGCATGCATGGAGTTGCACACTTTCTCGTCGCTGATGGCGGATTTCCTGCCGCAATACAAAGGCTG
The DNA here is from genome assembly GCA_963619585.1 of Azospirillum sp. CAG:239. Lineage (GTDB taxonomy): Bacteria > Bacteroidota > Bacteroidia > Bacteroidales > Paludibacteraceae > Colicola. The sequence continues at coordinate 9,164 of CAVEXR010000006.1, read as the reverse complement.
TATGGCGGAAGCGGATGTGGCGTGCGTCTATTTCAACCCGCAAGTGATTGCACATAAGCGACTGACGCCTATCACGACCGAGGAGGTACAACAGGCGTTCGGCACAGAGAATGTGCGTGTCTTCACCGACAGCCACGCCCTACAAGACTACCTGCGCTCGCTCGACTACAGGAACACCGCCCTCCTGATGATGACCAGCGGCACTTTTGACGGCATAGACATACCCGCCTTCGCACGGCAATGTCTGACAATGCATAGTTGAGAATCGAAAACTTGCTTTGTGCTTGTGTATATTCGGGAAAAGCAGTACCTTTGCACCCAATTTTGGCGAAAGAGCATTTGTGCGCTCCGAGCCGTAAACATTTGTACGTTTATATGATTAAAATTACATTCCCGGACCAATCCGTCCGTGAGTACGAGAGCGGCACGACGCCGCTCCAAGTGGCTGAGAGCATCAGCAGTCGTTTGGCGCAAGACATCCTTGTAGCAAGTATCAAACCTTATTCGGAGCAACCTGAGACCATTGAGCAACAGGGGGAAGGCTGGAGTATTGTGGAACTCAATACCCCGCTGACAGCCGACTGCTTTATCCGTCTGCATAAGTGGGACGACGAGGAGGCTAAACACGCCTTCTGGCACACCTCGAGCCACCTGATGGCAGAGGCTCTGCAAGAGTTGTACCCCGGCATTCAGTTCGGTATTGGTCCTGCTATCGAAAATGGGTTCTACTACGATGTGTATCCCGATGAAGGACAAGTGATTAAAGAGAGCGATTTCCCCGCTATTGAGCAAAAAATGCTCGAACTGCGTGCTAAGAAAGAGCAACTCGTAAAGAAAAGTATCGCAAAGGCAGACGCACTCAAAGAGTTTGGCGACAAAGGACAGACCTACAAGTGCGAGTTGATTGCCGACCTGGAAGACGGGCATATCACGACCTATACACAGGGAGCATTCACCGACCTTTGCAAGGGACCGCACTTGCTCTCTACGGAGCCGATTAAGGCGGTGAAAGTGCTCAGTTGCGCTGCAGCCTACTGGCGTGGCGATGAGAAACGCCCGATGATGACGCGTATCTACGGCGTCTCGTTCCCGAAAAAGGCGATGCTCGATGAGTATCTGAATCTGCTCGAGGAAGCCAAGAAACGCGACCACCGCAAGATAGGTAAAGAGTTGGAACTCTTTATGTTCTCGGATATGATCGGCAAAGGACTTCCCGTATGGTTGCCCAAAGGCACGGCTCTGCGTCTGCGCCTCGAGGAGTTCCTGAAGAAAATACAGAAACGCTATGGTTATCAGCAGGTAATGACCCCGCACATCGGTAGCAAGCAACTCTATGTGACTTCGGGACACTGGGATCACTACGGCAAGGACTCGTTCCAACCGATCACCACGCCGGAAGAGGGCGAGGTGTATATGCTCAAGCCGATGAACTGCCCGCACCACTGTATGATATTCAAGAACAGCCCCCGCTCGTACAAAGACCTGCCGCTGCGTATTGCAGAATTCGGTACAGTTTACCGCTACGAGCAGTCGGGCGAGTTGCACGGACTGACGCGTGTGCGCTCGTTCACGCAAGACGATGCACACATATTCTGCCGCCCCGACCAAGTGAAGGACGAGTTCATCCGTGTAATGGAGATTATTGATATTATATTCAAAGCACTGAACTTCAATAACTTCGAGGCACAGATTTCGCTCCGTGATCCCAAGAACACGACTAAGTATGTTGGTTCGGATGAGGTATGGGAAAAAGCCGAAAACGCCATCATCGAGGCATGCCGTGAGAAGAACCTGCCCGCACGCGTAGAGTATGGTGAGGCTGCATTCTATGGGCCAAAACTCGACTTTATGGTGAAGGACGCTATCGGGCGTCGCTGGCAGTTGGGTACGATACAGGTAGACTACAACCTGCCGGAGCGTTTCGAGTTGGAATACACGGGCGAAGACAATCAGAAACACCGCCCCGTAATGATTCATCGTGCGCCGTTCGGTTCGATGGAGCGCTTCGTGGCGGTACTGATAGAGCATACTGCGGGTAAGTTCCCATTGTGGCTGACCCCTGACCAAGCCGTTGTGCTGCCCATCTCGGAGAAGAGCAACGAATATGCGTGGAAGGTGAAAGAACTGCTTGAGGCACAGGATGTGCGTGTGGTAGTAGACGACCGCAACGAGAAACTCGGGCGTAAGATTCGTGACAACGAGTTGAAGCGTATTCCGTTCATGCTCATCGTGGGCGAGAAAGAGGCAGAACAAGGACTGCTCAGCGTTCGCCAACAAGGCGCTGAGGACAAGGGTCAGATGACCATTCAAGAGTTCGCAGACTTTATTAACTCCACCGTTAAGGCACAAATGAACGCATACTAAGCGATGCACAGGTTACTAACCCAATAGCCAGAGAGGCTATCTTACTACTAAAAGAGGCTGTCTAATTCTTATTAGGCGGTCTCTTTTTGAGTGTTGGGCGGCGGGGAAGAGAACAGATAGCAGATGTGCACCCACTCGTGCAGAAGGTTAATCACAAACTACAGTATTATGGCAGCACTTACACCGTGGAAACCGAAACTCGTTCGATTACATAATATCACAAACCACAGTATTATAGCAGCAAATAGTACGCATAATTGCATATTTATAAACACAAAATGTTTTATATCACGGTAAAAAAAACAATATGTCGGATTCATACTCTTTTTATTTGTACGAGTAAAAAGATTGTATTATCTTTGCGCAGGAATTGAAAAGAATACCATTTTTTAATCTAACACACATTTATTAATAACACATTAATCTAACACACATGCTTATGAAAGAGAAAAAGTACTACGCTAAAAAGGGGTATATTCAATCTGTACCCGTGTATGTAGACCATCTTGTTTGGTTTGTCCTGATTATGGGGCTTCTCATACTTTTCTGCCACATCTTTCTGTCTGATTGTTCATTTGAAGAAAATCTCTCCCTTATAATCAGTTTCGGCATTTTCTGTGCTATTTTCTATATTTTGGACTGCTGCAGTTTCGTTAAGGTAAATACGCCACAGAAAAACATACGGGTATGGGGGTTAGTCTATCAGATATATCCCAAAACCATCAACCTGTCCGATGTGGTAGCATTACATATTCGCTATTCGTACAGGGATATATTTAATATCATTCTCACACTCCAAGACGGTAGCCACCAACGCTTGTCTATCCGCAATGAGAAAGGGTTTGTTGGGCAGATTAAGGCTATTGCACCCGATATTGAGATATACAAAGAGTAATACCCACATACATTGTATATTATAGAAAAAGGGACGCCGAAAGGCGTCCTTTTTTCTATGTAGGGGAGGAGTAATTAACAGTTAACAGGTAACAATTAACAGGTAACAATTGACATGCAACAATTAACAAGTAAGAAGTAATGTATATCGTTGGGAAAGATGAGCCTTGCGGCTCCAGTTAGCGCAGGTCAAAAAGACAATTTATAAAAGAATACTTGCGACATAGGAAACTTTCTACATAGGGGACTTTCTACAAAGTGGAATCGGCGTAGTATGATCAAAGGGCTACGCCCCGCGGGTGGGGTGAAGCGGAGGACGGGTGTGCGCAGCACACTGAGCGTCCGAAGCGAGCGAAGCCCAGTGGGCTTCGTTAGAATACCTTAGTCCACAACCCACGCCCCCAGGTAGAGCCAATTAACAATTAACATGTAACAACTAACATGCAAATAGGGACATACTTCGTATTGTGTTTTGTGTTTTGTGTTTTGTGTTTTGTGCATTGAGTATTGTGCGTTGTGTATTGGGCTATGGTTGTTAGGGTTTTAGGGAGGAGAGGAGGACACGGATGACCTCGTCCTTGCGGTGGGACAGATAGGCGGCACAATCTGCCTCCGAACAATTCAACAGGTCTTGATACAAAGGCTTCGAGATGAAACTGAACGCCGTAAGCGAAATCATATTCAGGACTATGTCTTGCGGTGTGGTACGGATAATTCTGCCTGCGGCTATCTCCTCCTCAACACGCTGCTCCAACTGCGTATAGACTTCGTAATAGGCGGGGTCGTGCAGGAAATTGTCCCGAATGAACGCCCGACGCTCAGGGTTGTTAATCAACTCGTTGAGAATGAAATACGGCACATTCGGGTTCTCCGTCAAGAAATCGAAATAGAACGACACACAATGGCGGAGCAATGCCTCAAAAGGCATCTTCTCGGCGAAACTCTGCTTAATCAAGTCCAACACGCTGCGGGTCTGCGCAACGAAAATACGACGAAACAGATTCTCCTTGGTACGATAGTAGTAATGCACGAGGGCTTGGTTGCACCCCGCAAGGCGGGCAATGTCCGTAGTAGATGTACCGGCAAAGCCATGCTCAAAGAAGAGTTGTTTGGCAGCCTCCAAAATACGCTGCTCCATAGTGTCTTGGGGCAAGGCTTGGGCGGTATCTTGTGTAGGGTCTTGGGCTGTACCTTGTGTAGGGTGTGGTGTAGGGTCTTGAGTCATAATAGAGAAAAGATTAGTCGTTCAATACTATTGTTGCTATAAACCGCAAGTATGCAGTCATAAATAGTTGATATTTGTGTATTTATATGTATTTCCTGATTATTTGATTTGAAATCTACTGTAGCGGGAGATGAGTAAGCAGGAAACCTTTAAGGTTGGCGTGGTGGACTCGACATAGTATAGCCAAAGGGCTACGCCCCGCGGGTGAGGACACCCACGCCCCCAGGTTGAGTCAAAGGATACCTCTGTTAACTTCATCGCAACAGCACTAGTCGTTCAACAAGAAATGGAGTCGGTTATAGACATTTGCCTCGGAGGTACCCGAATCGAAATCAAGGAACAGCAAGGATAGATTGGGGTAACGGTCTTTCAGGCGGCGCTCTATACCCTTAGAAATAATATGATTGGCTATACAGCCGAAGGGCTGCACAGACACCACCTTACGCACCCCATTCTCTGCCAAATCGCAAATCTCACCCGGCAAGAACCACCCCTCACCAAAGTCTGCCGCCGGACTGATAACCGAACGGGAGAGTTCCTGAATACGGAAAATATCGGTAAAGGGGCGGTAGAACGGGAAGGAGCGACAGAGGTCATCGTAGGTATGTGCCACTCGCTCGATAAGCGAATGACCTAAATCGGTGAGCCACAGAGGGGTAGAATCGCTCTTAATATGATACTTGCGGTTGAGGTGAGCATTGGGCATAGAGGTAGAGAAAAAGCCCGTGAGCGCAGGCGGGACCACCTCGACACCCTGCTCGATAAGGCGGGCAACGACCGACTTGTTGCTGAACGAGTTGTACTTAACAAAAATCTCGCCCACCAAACCGACCACAGGCACTTCCTTCTCCGTATCTATCGCTGCTGCAAACTCCCCTGCCGCCTCGGCTATCAAATGGTGCAGACCCTTGTAGTTACGGGCTGCTACCAACGGCTGAGCAGCGGCAATATACCGGTCGTAGAGGCGGCGGGCTGCTCCCTGCTCCCGTTCCCGAGGAGCAGAGGGATAGTAGAGTTTCGCCAACGCATCGGCATAGTACATTGCCTCGAGCGTGGGACGGGCTATCTTGCGCCACGGAATATCAAAACCCGGCTGCGCATTGCCCAGGCTCTTACCCGTAGCGACCGAGATGACCGGCACATCGGCAAAGCCTGCTGCCACCATGGCGTTCTTGATAAGCGAATAGTAGTTGGAGGCACGACACTGCCCACCCGTCTGCGTAATAGCCACTGCCGTATTGCGCAAATCGTACTTACCCGAACGGAGCGCACGCAGGATACTGCCTATGACAATGGTGGCAGGATAGCAGATGTCGTTGTTCGCCGAACGCAGCCCCTCCTCTGCATCCAATTGGCAACCCATAGGCAACGGCTCGACGCGATAGCCTATCATACCAAACAGCGTGGGGATGAACTCGGTATAGCCCTCTGCAAAATAGGGGGCAAGAATGGTGCGGCGGCGGTCTTCTTTCTCGAAAGTCTTGGTCGTCCAAGGGGCTGTACTTACCCGTACATGGGCATGGAGCGGCTGCGAGGCGGACTGCACACTCTCCACCAACGAGCGCACCCGCAGGCGAAGGCTGCCGATATTGTTGACATCGTCTATCTTCAAGACGGTCAGGTTCTTATGAAAACGGCGCAAGATACCCCGCACCTCGTCCAAAATAAACGCATCGGGGCCACAACCAAAGGATGTGAGTTCGACAATATGCAGGCGGGAATAGGTACTCTCGCCCACCATATAGGCTGCCTTGAAGATACGATTGGGGTACGCCCACTGACAAAGCGCATTGAGATGACCATAGACCCCCTGCCCCGCATGAGCCGCCACATTCTCCGTAATGACATCCACCCCCATGGCGGCAATGGCATCGGCAATCTTATGCTGTATGAGCGGGTCGATATGATAGGGGCGAGCCGCCAAGAGAATCACCATACGCCCTGCCTGCTCTGCCTCGTGCAACACCTGCAGCCCCCTCTGCTCGAGGCGGTCGAGATAGGTCTGTTGGGCATGGAGTGCCTCGGTGACGGCATGGTCGATGGTGCGACTATCCACCCCTAAGGGCGAGAGATAGTCGTGCAGGCTCAGGCGCAACAGACGCTCGTCACGGAAAGAGATAATGGGCGCATCCAACGGAATGCCATAATTCTGCTCGGGATTGATACTGCTACGCAGTACATCGGAGTAGCCGCTCACCACGGGACAGTTGAAAGAGTTCTTGGCTGCTGCATCCTCCTGCCGCTCAAACACCACCCACGGATAGAAAATACGGTCTACCCGGCGGGCAATCAAATCCATGACATGGCCGTGCATCAGTTTGGCGGGGAAACAGATATTGTCTGCCATAATGGTGCGAATACCCTGCTCATAGAGTTGGCTGCTCGACCCGCGCGACAAGACTACCCGCATACCACACAACGAAAACAGCGTATGCCAAAACGGATAGTTCTCGTAAATACCGAGCCCACGGGGTATACCAATGGTCATTCCCGTGGCCGGCGTGGGAACTGCGGGGGTAAAGAGCAGTTTGTACTTCTCGGCAAACATATTCACGCCCCGCTCGGTATGCTCTTTTTGGTTGGCATAGACCCGCTCACAGTTGTTGCCCGAATAGTAGGTACGACCGTTTGGGAACTCAAAACAACGCACCTGACAATGGTTCTCGCAGCCCGGACAGACCTCCGTATGGTCACGGAAGGCGTTAGACTCGACCAATTCACTTAGTTTCATACTGACAAAACTTCTTATTCGTTAAGGGGACTTCTATACATTCCCTTTGGAGGGTACCCCACTCATTTCCAAACTATACAAGGCTGCACCGTAGGCTCCCATCAGTTCGGGACAGGGCGCAATGCGGACAGAGCAATCGGTAAGCAGTTCTAAGGCTCGCACCACGGAGCGGTTGTTAAAGGTACCGCCCTGCACCACGATATGGTCGCCCAATTCTTTTATACTCTGCAACTTAAGTACCTTATAGAGGCAGTTCTTGATAACCGAATAGGAGAAGCCCGCTGCGATGTCCTCGACACTTGCACCGTCACGCATGGCTTGCTTCACCTTGCTGTTCATAAAGACCGTGCAGCGTGTACCAAGGTCGTACGGATGAGGGGCAAGGGTCGCCTTGTCGGCAAACTCACCAACCGAATAACCCAACTGTTGGGCAAAGGTCATAATGAACGAACCACACCCCGAAGAGCAGGCTTCGTTGATTTCGATACGCTGAATCGACCCATTCTCCACGAATATGGCCTTCATATCCTGACCGCCAATGTCCAACACAAAACTAACCTCGGGGCAGAGATGTCGTGCCGCCGTAAAATGCGCCATCGTCTCAACAATACCCTGCTCTATACCAAAAGCGGTACGGAGCAGATTCTCACCATAGCCCGTAGCGCAACTGCCTACGATATTCACCTCGCCCACCGTGCGGTACATCTGTTGTATGCCCTCGGCAAAAGTTTGGAAGGAGTTGCCGTTGTTGTAGCGGTAGTCGCTATAGACAATCTCTGCGTTGGGATTGAGCAGCACTATCTTGGTGGTGGTACTTCCCGAATCAACGCCTAAGGTAAAACCCTGCTGCGGGTCTTCGACCTGCGCACGACGGATACGCAGGCCATTCTCTTTGCGTCGAAGCCACGCCACATACTCCGACTCACTATGGAACAACGGGGGGAGGGAACCGGTTGCCACCGCTACGCCTTCCGCCTTATCAAAGAGCCGAAGCACCTCGGCAACGGACTTCGTCGTACCCCCATTGCGCTCCGCCAACAGGGCAGTCCCTATCGCAGGGATGAATTGGGTATGCTCCGGCACGACACAATCCGTGGGCTGCAGCCCCATGGCCGACACAAGATGTTTGCGCAGTTCGGGTATATAGGCAAAGGGACCTCCGCAGAGCAGGACGCGGGGGAGCATATCCGTGCCATGCGCCAAGGCACTGACCACCTGCAGAGAGACGGCATTGAGCATGGAAGCAGCGATGTCCTCCTTAGGGACACCACGGCTGATAAGGTTCTGAATATCTGTCTTGGAGAACACGCCACAGCGGGAGGCAATGGGATAGGTGGTCGTGGCACGCTCGGCGAGGGTATTCAGGTCGGCCGTCTCCACACCCAAAAGGATAGCGGTCTGGTCGATGAACGCTCCCGTACCGCCTGCACAGTTGCCGTTCATACGCATATCCGGCACACGCCCCGGCTCGAAGAATATCATCTTGGAGTCCTCGCCGCCTATGTCGACAAGGGTATGCACATCGGGATAGAAGCGGCGAACCACCTCGGCGGCGGCAATGACCTCCTGCGAGAACCGCACGCCCATACGCTCGGCATAGCCCATCCCCACCGAACCCGTGATAGCCACCGTAATCTCCGCCTCGTCAAGACCGGAGAGCAGGGCGTGCAGTATCTGTTGCCCAACCGCGGCAGGAGCGGCATTGTGACGGCGATAGTCGGTAGCCAACACCTGCAAATCCGCATCCAACAAGGCTGCCTTAATCGTAGTAGAACCGATATCGATTCCCAAGAAATACCTCTTTTTCATACCCGCAACTAAATGCTTTGTTTAATAGACCTATTAAATACAGGTGCAAAAGTAGTTTATCTGCCCGAAAGCGACAAATGTTGTTCCTGTTCGGCAAACGATATTGGAAATACGGAATATCGTTTCGGGAGAGGTAGGAGG
>CAVEXR010000005.1:0-88401 GCA_963619585.1 Azospirillum sp. CAG:239 | reverse complement strand
TTTTTTTATAACCGGAATAACCACTCTCCATCATCCCCAACATAACACTAAAAGAGGCTGCCTAACCAAAACTTGTTAGACAACCTCATTGAAGTAATACAGCCTGACAACGGATGGAGTTGTCAGGCTGTACTGTTATAGTGTAATGCTACTGTATCGGGCGATGGGCTTTGCGATTGCGGAAACGGCGTATGGCAGAGGAGTTCTTGCCCTCGTAGCGGGCAGGCAGGTCTATCAGTTCGGGTTGTGCCACGGGGATAACCTCCGTGATATGCTCTCGCGCATACCGTTGCGTGCTGTCTGCCTGTGCGGCGAGTGGTACACGCGTGATACGCACTTCGTCGTAGAGAATACCCGATTCCAACAGGTAAGTGCGCATAGTGAGCGTGTCGCCCGCCAGCGTCAGCACCTCGTAGAGACGATGCCCCGAGCAGATACGCTCATCCCGTGGGTTTACTTTGTTCAGATAGTATTTGGTGGCCGCATTGGTGTTGACAAAAGGCAGCCGTCGGCTGTAGTTGTGGTCGTGTCCCGCAAAGACCAAGTCCGCCTTGGAGAGCGCACGACGGAATGCCAAGTAGAGGAAAGGGTTCTGCCGCCCTGCCCCGCAGGAGTAGACGGGTTGGTGCATCATGACGACTACAAATCGGTCGCCTGCCGAGCGCAGTACCGCTTTTACCCAAGTCAGTGTGCGGGTCAGTTCGCCCATGGTCTGAATACCAAAGGAGTCGATGACGATAAAGCGCAGGTTGGGGAAGTCTACATAGTAGGTGGTGCCGAGAAAGTCTTTCAGTCCGTTTTGCGGTTGCGGAAAGACCTCTGTCCATAGGGGCGACAGACGATATGGAATACCCTTGCGGTACTCGTGGTTGCCGGGAGTGGAAAGGATAGGCAAAGTAGCGAAAAAGGTCGAATCCAACGAGGAATAGAGTTGCTGAAAGTAGTAGAAATACCCGCGTTCGACAAAGTCTCCCAATTGCGCATAGCAGTCCAGTCCCGGGTGTCGTGTGGCTAAGGTGTCGAATTCCGCCCGCGGCATGGAGTTGTGCACATCGCCTAAGAGCAGGATTTGGAGTGTGTCGGGTTCTCGTAAGTCCTGCCACCCCTCTTCGGTTTGGGTAAAATTAGGCAGTGTATCGGCTGCAAAAGTAAGGAAATGATAGTCCAATGTGTCGCCTGTCCACTCGGGCTCGGCGGGGTTACCAAACCATACCTGCCAGCGGACGGCACAGAGTACGATGCCCGCAATCAAGACAGGCAGGACAACAAATAGCCACTTGTGCTTACGCATAGGAGAAACAAGTTAGAAATAAACAAAAAGTGCGTTAACGCTCGGTCGATAAAAGTATCGGAATAATAGAAGTATCGGAATAGTGTTGATACAAGCCAAAGACAGACGGGGGCAATATCCCCATCTGTCTTTGGCTTTGTATCGTTGCGGTGTCCCGCTTTCCGATGGGGACTTTTAGAACGGAAGGTCGCTGTTGTCGTCTGCCGCACCGTCGAAAGTGGCGGTGTTTGCTGCAGGAGCAGCGGCTGCCGGTGCTGCAGCAGGCTGTACGGGAGCAGTGGTAGTCGTAGCGGCAGCAGCACTTGCCACTGCGCCTTGCTGTACGCGCCATGCACGGATAGAAGTGTACCAACGCCCGTTGAATTCGCGTGATTCTATATCGAACGAAACGGTAACAATATCGTCTATCTTGCATGGGTTCGACTTAATGCGCTCCTCACCGAAGAGTTCGAAGCAGACCTTACGAGGGTACTGCTCTTGCGTCTCGAGGACATACGACTGCGACTTCCATGGGTTGCCCGACTTGCTGGTACCGCCCTGCTCGGGGAGTACTTGAATGATTTTTCCTACTATCTCCATAATATGTATCTATTGAGATGAATATTACTCGCCCTTGATGGCTGCTACGCCCGGGAGTACTTTGCCCTCGATAGCCTCGAGTAGCGCACCACCGCCCGTAGAGATATAACTTACGCGGTCTGCCATACCGAACTTGTTGACGCAAGCCACGCTGTCGCCACCGCCAATCAGCGAGTATGCACCGTTGTCTGTTGCCTCTGCGATTGCCTCTGCGATTGCCTTGGAGCCGGCAGTGAAGTTGTCGAACTCGAATACGCCTGCAGGACCGTTCCACAGAATGGTCTTTGCACCCTTGATAGCCTCAGCAAATGCTTTACGGCTGTCTGGTCCGGCATCCATACCTTCCCAACCCTCGGGAATGGCGTTCGACGGGCAGATTTGGGTGTGCGCGTCGTTAGCAAAAGCGTCTGCAGCCACAGAGTCTGTGCCGAGTACGAGGTTTACGCCCTTTGCTTTTGCCTGTGCAATGATATCGAGTGCCAAATCCAACTTATCGTCCTCGCAGATCGAGTTGCCGATATGTCCGCCCTGTGCTTTGGCAAAGGTGTAGGTCATACCGCCGCAGAGGATAAGGTTGTCCACTTTGGTCATCAAGTTCTCGATAATACCAATCTTGGTCGATACTTTCGAGCCGCCCATGATAGCCGTGAACGGGTGCTTGATGTTGTTCAGGATGTTGTCTACGGCGGCTACCTCTTTCTCCATCAGGTAGCCGAGCATCTTGTTGTCTGCATCGAAGTAGTCTGCGATAACGGCGGTCGAAGCGTGCTTACGGTGTGCCGTACCGAATGCATCGTTCACATAGCAGTCTGCATAACTTGCCAGGGTCTTGGCGAAGTCCTTCTGGCGTGCCTTCATCTCTTTCTTGGCTGCCTCGTATGCGGGGTCTTCTTTCTCAATATCTACGGGTTTGCCCTCTTCTTCTGCATAGAAACGGAGGTTCTCGAGCAACAGTACCTCACCGGGTTTGAGTGCATCGGCTTGCTCTTTTGCGTTGGCGCAGTCGGCTGCAAACTGTACGGGCGTACCGAGAGCCGCCGATACGGCATCTACAATCTGGCTGAGGCTGTACTTCTTGTTTACCTTGCCTTTCGGCTTGCCCATGTGGGACATAATGATGAGCGAACCACCCTGCTCCAAGATGTGTTTGAGTGTGGGGAGTGCACCGCGGATACGGGTATCGTCTGTGATGTGACCGTTCTCGTCCAAGGGTACATTGAAGTCCACACGGACAATCGCCTTCTTTCCGGCGAAGTTGTAGTTACTAATTGTCATAGTGTATAGTTTTTAGAATATATTTGTTACTTTTTTCTATTAGCCTCTCGAGACGGGTGTCTTACCAATCGATGGAGTTCAGCCGTCCGCGATAGACATCGCTGTACGAGGCATCCTGTGTCTCACCGCCGAAGAGGTAGATGTTGTCGTCGTATACAAGGGCGGAGAGGCGTTGGCGGGGCGTATAGGTGGTGGGCAGGGCGCATTTGGAAGTGTCTGCCGTTGCCCATGACAAGCCCTCGTCGGTGCTGACAAAGATGTCGCTTCCGCGGTACTGCATCGTCGTATCCACGCCGCCGAACATATAGAGCGAGTGGTTGTACCATACAACGCTCACGCCTGTCAGCCCTGCGAACTGCGGGCGGTCGATAGAGAAATCCAAAAGGCGGTATCCGCCGTTCGTCGTGTCCGAAACGGAGTATTCCAAGTTCCATTGTGTGTTAAGACTCGTACCGTCTTCGGCAAAACCACCGATTATCATTGCCCTGGCGCGGAATGCTGCACTCTCGAAGACCACTGCCGCGAAGTCGCTGACAGGGAAAGGCGATGTGATACGCAGCGGGGTAAGGCGCATCACCCCGTCTTCCGTTTTTGCCAATACGGGTTCACCGTTTGTGTATGCTAATGCCCAAACCGCACCGTTCCACGACAAGAGCATAGTGCGGAGCGTAAAATCCGAATAGGTCTCGTGTGTCCATTGCAGCCCGTCCGCAGAGGTATACAGCCCCGTCGTGTCCGCGTAGTAGAGTTGCTCGTCGTCCGATACGATCCCCCGCACATTACACGAGGCGGGCAGCCCCGAGGGCGTCCCTGCTTCTGTCCATGTTACCCCGTCGGCAGAGCGATAGAATGACAGGTGGAATCCGTTGTCTTTCATGCACACAAATTGGTCACGGAGCAGCATTACCTGCATGGCACTGTTGTCGGGCGTGAAAGCCTGCTCCGTCAGACACTCCCAAGTAAAGAGGTCTGGGTCTACCTGATGGACGGTGGCGTTTATCTCGTATACCTTGGTGGTCGTACCGTCGGATGATTTAACGGTCAGATAGATAGGCGTGCGGTTGAAGTTGATAGTGTCTTTGCCCGACAGAACTATCGTGGTGTCTGCCGTTTGGAGCAGGACAGAGCCGGGCGTAGCCGCAAAAGTGAATACGGGTACAACCGAATCAAGCGGCGTACCATACAGTATAGAGTCCGGGTTATAGACATAGCCCGTATCGAGCCGTTCTTCTATCTTGAAGGTGGCGGCTGCGAGCCCCGGAAAGGAGTCGTTGGATGCAAATGCAAAGGTGGAAAGTTGGGCTACCGAAGATAGCGTAGTGGACGAAGTGGAACTCTTACACCCCACTATCAAGAGCGGCAGCAGGAGCAATATAGGTAGTAAATAGCGTTTCATCTGTTGTTTTAGCAGGCAAAATTAGTGCCATTTTTGCAAATATGCAAATAATTATGTACTTTTGCGGATAATTTATGAGTCATAGATATTACGAACTATGCTATTCGAATCCCAAATCATTGACTTCAAGGCGCTTCTGCCTTGGAGAAAAGCGAAAGTAAAGCAGCAGGCAATACGCACTATTGTGGAGCAACAACGGCGTATGTACGACCCTGCATTGGCAGCCAAAGACGCTGCGTCCATCGTGCACCATATCGAGCAGATGTCTGCTTTCCAACAGGCGAAAACCGTGTTGCTCTATTACCCTATCCACAACGAGGTGGATTTGCGTCCGCTCCTCGAGAAATACAAGGACACGAAGACGATGCTCCTGCCCGTAACCCACCGCCACTACATGGAGGCGTGTCCCTATACGGGCGAAGACTGTCTGCACAGCGGGCATGTCGGGGTGGCAGAGCCGGATACTGCGCCCTACCAAGGCAATATAGACCTTATCCTCGTGCCGGGGGTGGCGTTCGATACCGACTGCCATCGTATCGGGCGTGGTGGCGGCTACTACGACAAATACCTCGCAGGACAACGCAAAGCACTCAAAGTAGGCGTGTGTTATTCCTTCCAACTGCGTCACTCGCGCCTGCCGCAGACCTGGCATGACAAACGCCTCGACCGTGTGATTACGCCCGAGCGCATGGTAATACGATAGGATAATTATTTGCTATCCGAAAGGGGCAGTGTAGGCTGTATTTCCTGTAGGCGGCGGGCTTCTTTGTCGGTCTCCGGTGTAAGGCGTTTCTCGTTCGAACGGTAGTAGTAGATTAGCCCGTAGTGCTTGCAGTGGCAGAGTTTGTCGTAGGGTAGGCGGTCCTTATAGTACGCTTCTACCTGGTTCCATATATCGAGTATGAGCGCATCGGCTTGCTTGCGCATGGATTCTACATCACCCATCACACGGGTGGTGTTTTTTTTGCGTATGGTATGCCCAATCTGTTGCTCTTTGAAGATGTTGTAATAGACTTGCACTTTGGCAATACCGGGGTTGTAGATGGGAAAACCGCCCATTTGTGTGCGTTTCTGCTCGCCGCGGATAATGTTCTCGCCCCATACGAGCAGGTCTTCCTCGCTGCTCAAGTCGGGCATAATATGGTTGGCAGGGTCGAGCCCGTAGAGTTCTTTCTGCTCTGCTTTAATCTCTCCGCGGATAACGGCAAGGTTGAGTACCTGGATAAAGTGGGAGATATACATGCGGGCGTTCTGTACATTGTGGCGATACTGCTTGTTCGCAGAGACCCCGCTGCGGAAATTCTCGTGGTACTGCACCACAAGGTTCTCGAACTGCATCAGGAAGCGCTGGGCATCGCTGAGCGTTTTGTACTTAAGCACCTGTTCGGTGAAATCCGCTTCGCTCGCTGCCTGTACGGCATTCTGCAGAGCAGTGAGGCGGGATTGGTCGGTATTGGGAAGACGGCGGTAGGGCATAGCAGCGTGTTTTTAGGTGGTTACCGTGGTTATCGTAGTTTGCGTGGTTTTTGTAGTTCCCGTATGTGGCGGGGTTAGGATTGGCGGTGGGTAAGCGAAAGAGCGAGCGTGCGCAGGCGGTCGGCGGCCGCATGGGCAGGCAGGGTATCGAGTAGTGCGATGGCAGCGTCGGTGTGCTGTGCTATCAGGGCTTCGCATTGCTCACGAGTGTGCAAGCGGGTGTAGAGTGCCGTCATCGCCTGTATCTTCTCTTCGGACGGGGCAGCGGCAAGCAGTCGCTCGAGTTCGGCAAGGTCTGCTCCCGTGGCGTTCTCGCGTGCCGTAAGGAGCATACAGGTCTTCTTGTTGCAGAGTATATCGCCGCCTATCGTCTTGCCGAAAGTGGCGGGGTCGCCATAGACATCGAGTACATCGTCCTGAATTTGGAACGCCAACCCCACATGAATACCATAGTCGTAGAGTGCCTGTTGTTGCGCCTCGGTGGCACCTGCGATATACGCCCCGATCTGCAACGCCGTGGCAAGCAGAACGGAGGTCTTCAGGCGAATCATGTGCATATACTCGTCGAGCGACACATCGGTGCGGCGCTCGAACTCCATGTCGTACTGCTGCCCTTCGCATATCTCCGTCGCCATTTGGTTGAAGAGCCGCAACACCGTAGGCAACACAGCGTCAGGCAGTTGCGCCAACAAGCGGTACGCCTCTATCATCATCTGGTCGCCCGAGAGAATGGCGGTATTGTCGTCCCAACGCACATGCACGGTGGGCTTGCCGCGGCGCACGGTGGCTTTGTCCATCACATCGTCGTGCAGCAGGGTAAAATTATGGAATACCTCGATAGCCAATGCGGCAGGCAAGGCACGGGTCGCCTCTGCACCAAAGAGTTCCGTGCCAAGCAACACGAGTTGCGGACGCAGGCGTTTGCCGCCCGATGCAAGGGTGTAGGCAATAGGCTCGTAGAGGCCGTAGGGTTCGCGGTGCCAGTCGAGCGCTTGGATGGCTTTTTCGATAGGGTTTTCCATGTTCGTACGCTGTTGTTACGCTGTTGTTGTGCTGTTAGTGTGCGTTGTTTGGGATGGCAGGGTCTTCGATGATGTCGGTCAGTACATCCGTGATATGCAGCCCTGCGGCACGCACTTGCTGCGGGATGAACGAGGTGGCGGTCATACCCGGTGTGGTGTTGATTTCCAACAAGTTAATCGTCCAACCTTCGGTCAGAATATAGTCCGTGCGGATAATACCGTGGCAGCCGAGGATGTCGTATATCCGGAGTGTGAGTGCCTGCACACGGTCGCGTACCTCGTCCGGTATACGGGCAGGCGTAATCTCGTCCACTTGCCCCTTGTACTTGGCGTCGTAGTCGAAGAACTCGTGCTTGCTGACCACTTCCGTAATCGGGAACGCCACGGCTTTGTCTTGGGTCTTATAGACGCCGCAGGTGATTTCCGTACCCTGCATGAACGCCTCGCAGATAACCTCGTTGCCCTCTTCGAACGCACGGTTGATGGCGGGTGTTACCTCGGCAAGGGTCTTCACTTTCGTACACCCGAAACTCGATCCCCCCACATTGCTCTTGATGAAACAGGGCAGTCCCACTTTGGCGACTATCTCCTCGTCGGTGGGGCGGGGTGCGCCTGCACGCAGCAAGAGGCTCGGCGAGATACGGATACCGAAATCCTGCAAGTAGTGGTTGCAGGTGTATTTATTGAAAGTAACGGCTGCCGCCAATACGCCGCAGCACGAATACGGGATACGCAACATGTCGAAATAGCCCTGCAGACGCCCGTTCTCGCCCGGGGTACCGTGGATGGTGATATAGGCGAAATCGAAGACCGTTTTCTGCCCCGCATGGGTGAATGAGAAATCGTTCTTGTCGATAGGTGCCGTCTCGCGGGCGGTAAAGCCTCCCTCGTCGGAGAGAGTCCAATCGGGTACGGCATACCACTCACGACCCCGGAGCGTTACTACCGTTACGGCATAACGCTCTTTGTCCATAAACGAATAAAGACCTGCGGCACTGCGAAGAGAAACCTCGTATTCGGAACTGTCGCCCCCCGCTACGATGGCTATTTGGCGTTTCATTGATTTGATTTGATTTGTATTTGCTATTCTGTCTGTAGAAATAGGGTTCTCCTCTCTTGGACGAGACTTTTCCCTTTCTCTGGTATGTTTTCTTCCTTCTTCGGGCGAGGCTTTCCCACATTGAGTGAGATGCCGTTTTGTTTCTGCCCGCAAAGTTAGTACATTTTTTTTAATTCTGCAAGAGTACCCTATCCCTTCGGTATCCTTTCGACATCCCTTCGAGAGGTGTGTCAATTAACGGTTAACAATTAACAATTAACATGCAGGAGATGATTCGTGCGTATGGCTGCACATTTACAAATTTGCACATTTACAAATTATTCCTCGAGCAAGTCCGGTCGGCGTTCGCGGGTGTGGCGGAGGGCTTCCTCGTAGAGCCAGTCCTCTATCTTCGCCTGATTGCCCGAGAGCAGAATGTCCGGCACACGCCAGCCCTTGTACTCCGCCGGGCGTGTATAGACCCCGGGTTCGAGCAAGCCGTCCTGAAACGAGTCGTTGAGCGCACTCTCTACATCGCCCAGTGCGCCCGGCAGCAGCCGTACGATAGCGTCCGTCATGATAGCCGCAGGCATCTCGCCTCCCGTCAGAACGAAGTCGCCGATGGTGTACTCCTTGGTAATCAAGTGGTCGCGCACCCGTTGGTCAACGCCCTTGTAATGTCCGCAGAGGATAATGATATTCTCTTTGAGCGACAGCGCATTTGCTTCCCGTTGCGTGAACCGCTCTCCGTCGGGCGCAGTGAAGATAATCTCGTCGTAATGCCGTTCTGCGGTCAGTTTGCTTATCAGGCGGTCGATAGGCTCTATCTGCAACACCATTCCCGCTCCGAAGCCGAACGCATAGTCGTCCACTTTGCGGTGTTTGTCGAGTGTGTAATCACGCAGGTTATGCACATAAATCTCCGCAAGCCCTTTGTCTTTGGCTCGTTGTACTATCGAGTGGTTGAGCGGCGACTCCAACAACTCGGGGCAGGCAGATATAATATCGATACGCATGAATGAATTAGGAATTAGGAGTTAGGAATTAGGAATTGATAGTTGGGAACGGGGCGGGTAATTCAGTATTCGTTATTCGTAACTGAAAGTAAGGGGGGATACAATGAGGGGGGGGCGTGTCGCTCTCACTATGGTACGGGGTCGTAGCCCGAGCCTCCCCACGGGTTGCAACGCAGGATACGCTTTATACCCAGCCAAGTACCTTTGAATATCCCGTATTTCAGCACCGCCTCCACCATATACTGACTGCAAGTAGGCGTATATCGGCACGACGGTGGCGTCAGCGGCGATATGCAATACCGGTAGAAGTACACCGGCACAAGAAACAGTTTACGAAGAAAACGACGCATGGTTTCAATTAACAATTAACAATTAACAGGTAACAATTAATATGCCTGTCCTCTTTCACCTATCTATTCTTCTCTCTCCCCCTCTGTTTTTTCTATCCCTATATCTATCTTTGTACTCGTTCTGCATTCCCCCTCTCTGAGGGGGCATGGGGAGTCAGGTTTCTTCGGTCTGTGCCAGTCTCGTCAGTGCCTTCCGCATGGCTTTGGCAATGACGGCGTAGGGCTGCGGCTGCTTGTCCATATAGTTGAACGCCACCTGGTAGTGCGTGTCGCCCAACAAGCCCTTTTGCAGTCGGTATGCTTCCCGCATCTGCCGTCGCAGACGGTTGCGGTCTGTGGCGTGCTTGAAGAGCGATTTCGGTGCCCAGATAAGCACCTCCGTCGTGTCCTCGGCCGGGAGATAGGTTACGCGCAACGGCCACACCACAAAACGCTTGCCTGTGTGATAGAGTTGCTCGATGCGCATCTGTCCGCAGAGACGCTCCGACTTTGGAAATATGTGTTTCTCGCTTGCCAAAGTGATTGGGTACCAATAGAATAGAGAGTATTTCCTTGCAGAAGAATTCGCCTTATTTATGCGTATTCAGATAGTGGTCGATGGCCGCAGGCAGCGACTTGAACTCGGGCGAGGGAACTTGGATGTCCGCATGCAGCCCCAGTTCTTCCAATGCCTGCGCCGTGTTTGCTCCAAAGGCGGCAAAGACCGTATTGCCCTGCTCAAAGTCGGGGAAATTCTCGCGTATGGACTTCGCTCCGGCGGGTGTGAAGAGTGCCACCATATCGTAGTCGAACGGGTCGCTGCCCCACTTTGTGGACACGGTGCGGTACATAATGGCGGGCTTGACCGTTATCTTGTTCTCAGCGAACATATCGAGTTGGTCGGTGTTGTGGATGTCCGACAGTACCATCAGGTATTTCTCGTTCGGGCGGCGGTACATGGCGGGCAACAATTCCTCGAAGCGGTTGTTGGTGCAGAAGAACACACGGCGTTTGCGGTAGTCGATGTACTTCTGCAGGTAGTTACCCACCGACTCGGAGATGCAGTAGTAGTGCATGGTCTCGGGTACGGTAAGACGCATCTCTTCGCAGAGACGGAAGAAGTGGTCGGCAGCCAACTTGGAGTTGAGGATAATCGCCGTGTAGTCCGTGGGAGTGATGTGCTGCTGACGGAACTCACGCGCATTAAGCCCCTCGATATGAATGAGTTGGCGGAAATCGAACGATACGCCATATTCCTCTTCCATCTCTGTGTACGGATTACGCTCCGTAGCGGGACGAGGTTGGGAAATAAGAATTTTCTTTATCATAGTAGTTATATTAATTCTATTTGTGATTTATGGGTTCATTTTCATGTATCTTGCTTCCTCTTCTCTCTCTCCTACTCTTACTCTACTCTATCTATCCTCCTCTCTCTGTATCCTCATTGTATCCTCCTTACAAAAACACGCAACCAACCGGCATAAAGAATAGATGAAGTCCCCTATATATATTGCCACCCAAAGGTGCAGATTACCACCCAAAGGGCAGGTTAATTGTTAATTATTACTTGTTAATTATATCACCTCTTCGGCGCAGGCTACCATTGCTAAAAGGGGCAACACCTCGAGGGTTAGCAGGTAGAGCGCAATATAGAGCAGCGACGGCAGCCCGGAATAGAACACGCGCAGCCATTTTACCCCTATCAATACGAGTGCCACAATACACAATGCCAGGAAACTCCAGAATATAATTTTCGGGCTGTCTACGGGCAATAAGACCAACAGCATCAAGTAGAATGCCGAGTTTATAACCGTCCACAGGCTGTTGTAGTGTAGGGAGATAAGCGTAAAACGGCGGCTTATTTGGAAAGTGTAGTTTACCCACAGCGTGAGCAGGTACTTTACCGTATCTACCCCGAACACCACCAGCAATACGAGCAGGTACTTGCGGAAGAGAAAGGTCTTGTCCGTAAGGAATTGCACCTCCCAATGCCCGAGCGAGAGTGTGCCGCCCACATAGCAGAAAAGATACAGTGCCAAGGCAAATGTACCTATACGGAACACATTGATGCACAGTTGCCCGGGTATGTTGCGGTGTGGGTCGTGGTAGGTGCGTTCCACCTTGGAGAACACCAAGGCGAATGAGCCTGACAGCACGCCCGGCTGCATGAGTTCGGACAGCACGGCAAAGACCGCCAGCAGGAGCATCGTCCAACCCACCCACGGCGCAGACCCGGGAGATAATATGTGTGGTATAAACGGCATCTAATCAGTAGGTTGCATGATATAGAGTTTATCCCCGCGGTGAATGGTCTTCTCTGTTTTCAGCGAGAAGTACGCGCCTTTTTGTATCTCGGCTTTCTGCTCTCCCTTGGCGTTGCGCAGGTCGTGCGCCACGCACTCGTATGCGCCTGTGGTCTCGCCCGTTATGAGCAGTTCATCGCCCTCTTGGATACGGTCGGTCGCCTCTACATAGAACTCCGCCACGCCTATGTTCTTGAAGAAATTGGTGCATTTGCCTACATACACTTTCCGTCGAGTGGCACGGCTGCCGTAGGTGTGCGTCCATTCGCCGAGGCGTTGCCCTTGGTAGTAGCCGTCCCAGAAGCCGCGGTTGAAGACCCGTGCCAGGCGGGTGTTCCAATCCTCTATCTTTGGCAGAATAACAGCGTCGTCGGTATACTCGCCTGCTTGCCATGCTTCTACCGCCTCACGGTAGCACGACACCACGGTATGGACATATTCCGCTCCACGCGCACGCCCCTCTATCTTCAAAACCCGCACGCCCGCATCGAGCATCTTGTTCAGGAAATGAATGGTTTTCAAGTCCTTGGGCGACATGATGTATTGGTTTTCTACCTCCAACTCGAGGTCGCTCTCTTTGTCCCGCACGATATACCCGCGGCGGCATACCTGTACGCACGCCCCTCGGTTGGCGCTTTGGGCGAAATTGTTGAGGCTCAGGTAGCACTTGCCCGACACCGCCATACAGAGTGCCCCGTGGCAGAACATCTCGATACGCAGCAAGTCGCCGTGCGGGCCTGTAATATGTTGCTGCTCAATGTCTTTATGAATAGACGCCACTTGCTCCATATTCAGTTCGCGTGCCAGCACCACCACATCGGCAAACTGTGCATAGAAGCGCAGTGCCTCGGTGTTGGCAATGTTCAGTTGGGTGGAGAGGTGTACCTCTACGCCTACCTCGCGTGCGTATTGCATGACGGCAATGTCGCTCGCAATGATAGCGTCTACCCCTGCGGCCTTGGCGTTGTCTACTATGGTGCGCATCAGCGGCAGGTCTTCGGGGTACATCACGGTGTTGAGCGTGAGATAGGTCTTCACGCCCGCCGCACGGCAGGTCTTGACAATCGTATGCAGGTCTTCGGTAGTGAAGTTCGCCGACGAGCGAGCCCGCATATTCAGGTACTCAATGCCGAAATAGACGCTGGTCGCACCCGCGTTGATAGCGGCTGCGAGCGACTCCCAACACCCGACGGGTGCCATTATCTCTATATGTTGGTCTGTGGTTTGCACGAGAAGAAAGGGTTATTTATTCTCCAACAGATACTCGGCTATCTGCACCGCATTCAGTGCGGCACCTTTGCGTATTTGGTCGCTCACGCACCAGAAAGTCAGTCCGTTAGGGTTTGCGAGGTCTGCCCGCACACGCCCGATGAAGACCTCATCTCGTCCGCTCAGGAAGAGGGGCATGGGATAGGTCTTTGTCGCAGGGTCGTCCAACAGTACGCACCCCTTGGCAATCGCAAAAGCCTGTTTGGCTTGCTCGGGCGAGACGGGTTGCTCGGTCTCTACCCAAACGCTCTCGGAGTGCGCCCGCAGCGAGGGGACACGCACGCAGGTGGCGGATACGAGGATGTCGGCGTGCATTATCTTGCGCGTCTCGTTGTACATCTTCATCTCCTCTTTGGTATAATCGTTGTCGGTGAATACATCGACTTGGGGTATCATGTTGAATGCCAGTTGGTAAGGGAACTTACTTACCGTGGCGGGCTGCCCGTTGAGCACCTCTCGGTACTGTGTTTCGAGTTCCGCCATGGCCTGTGCGCCTGCCCCGCTGGCGGCTTGGTAGGTGGCTACATGCACGCGTCGGATAGGGCTCAGCGCAGCTATGGCTTGCAGGGCAACCACCATCTGTATGGTGGTGCAGTTGGGGTTGGCGATGATGCCGCGCGGGTGCGTAAGGGCGTCTTCGGCGTTCACTTCGGGTACGACCAAAGGCACCTCCGTGTCCATGCGGAACGCCGACGAATTGTCTATCAGTATGGCGCCGTAGCGGGTGATGTCCTCGGCGTATTCCTTGGATACCGAAGCCCCTGCCGAGGCAAAGGCGATATCCACGCCCCGAAAGGCATCGCCGTGTTCCAGCAGGCGCACACGGTGCGGTTGACCATGGAAAAGATATTCGGTTCCTGCACTACGGGAGGAACCGAATAATCGAAGTTCGGTAATGGGAAATTGGCGCTCGGCGAGCACTTTGAGCAATTCCTGTCCTACGGCGCCGGAGGCACCTACTATCGCAACTACCATGGCTGTTCTTTTAACGGAAAGAAGAACCTACTGCGGTCGAGTAGGTTCTTACTTGTGAGTAATCCGAATTATTGCAGGGCAATAATCGTGTCTGCGTCTTCTACGGTGAAGGTGATTTTCCCCTCACGCGCCAGCCAACCGAGAGCAAGGTTCAATTCTGCTTCTTTCAGTTTGGTGGCTTTCTTGAGCGCCTTTGTGGTGAGCGCACCGCCTTGCAGTGCATTCCAGATAAGTCCTGCGTTCTCACCGATCTTTGTTGTAATCATACGACAAATACCTTTTAGTTAATATGGATTGTTTATCTGATAGGCGACTGCGGCTGCGGCTATTGATTAGCGAGAAGTCCGCATCGCCCTGTCATTCTGTATGGATTTTATAGAAGTCCCCTGTAGGTTTATGCCTCCCAATGCTTAAAGAGCAGGCAGGCGTTGTGTCCCCCGAAGCCGAATGTGTTGCTCAGCGCGTAGTGTAGCGGTCGACGCTGTGCCTCGTTGAAAGTGAAGTTCCAACTGTAGTCTATGTTCGGGTCTTCGTCTTTTGGGTCGTGGTTGATGGTGGGCGGTACGATGCCGTGGTGGAGTGCCAGCACGGTCGCTATTGCCTCGACCGCTCCTGTTGCGCCTACCAAATGCCCCGTCATCGACTTGGTGGAGTCGATATTGAGGCTGTGTACATGCTCGCCAAAGACTGCCTCGATGGCTTTCAGTTCGGCGATGTCGCCCAGCGGGGTCGAGGTGCCGTGCGTGTTGATGTAGTCTACATCGGTCGGTGCGATCCCCGCATCGTCTATGGCCGTTTGCATCACGCGCCGTGCGCCGTTGCCCTCGGGGTCGGGAGCCGTTAGATGGAACGCGTCGGAGGTCATTCCTTCGCCTACGAGTTCAGCGTATATCTTTGCCCCGCGTGCCAAGGCGTGGTCGAGTTCTTCCAGTACGAGACAGCCTGCACCTTCGCCCAATACAAAGCCGTCGCGCGAAGCGGAGAACGGGCGGCATGCCGTTTCGGGAGAGTCGTTTCGGGTAGAGAGTGCGTGCATGGCGTTGAAGCCGCCTATGCCCGAGTAGGTAATATCTGCGTCTGCCCCGCCCGAGAGCAGCACTATGGCGTGCCCGAGGCGTATTTGGTCGAATGCCGTGGCGATAGCGTGCGACGATGACGAGCAGGCGGACGATACGGCATAACTCTGCCCTCGTAAGC
Organism: Azospirillum sp. CAG:239; assembly: GCA_963619585.1. Lineage (GTDB taxonomy): Bacteria > Bacteroidota > Bacteroidia > Bacteroidales > Paludibacteraceae > Colicola. The sequence continues at coordinate 73,234 of CAVEXR010000005.1, read as the reverse complement.
CCAACAGCAGCGAGATATTGCCGGCTCCCATGCTGGGGATGACTTTCGGTATGTAGAACGGGTTGAAGTACGGTGTTCCGTCTCCGCGGGCAAACTCGCCCCATTCGTTCTCAAAGGTCTTCAGACCGCCCATACCGCTGCCCCATATTACGCCGAAGCGGTCGAGGTCTTCCTGTTCGAGGTCGAGCCCCGAGTCGGCGATGGCCTCTTTTGCCACCCACATCGAGAAGAGGGAGTAGCGGTCGTATTTGCGTATCTCTTTGCGGTCGAACAGAGCCGATGGGTCAAATCTCTTGACCTCTGCGGCAAAGTGGGTCTTGCAGCGGCTTGCGTCGAATTGCGTGATGTTTGCCACGCCGCTCTTTCCTGCCACCAAAGCATCCCAGTATTCGGGTACGGTATTACCTATAGGCGTCAGTGCGCCCAAGCCTGTAATAACTACTCGTTTTATCTCCATCTGTATATATAGTTTACGAGCCTACAGTGTTCCCGTACGCTCGTAAATGATTTGTTGGTCGAAAAAGATGTGCAACTTAAGACAACTGACCGGCTACATAGTCAACAGCATCACCTACGGTCGTAATCTTTTGGGTATCCTCGTCGGGAATGGAGATTTTGAACTCTTTCTCGAACTCCATGATGAGTTCTACGGTGTCCAGAGAATCTGCATTGAGGTCGGTCTGGAAGTTTGCCGTGCTGGTTACTTGGCTCTCTTCTACGCCCAATTTATCCACGATGATAGCCTTTACTTTCGATTCAATTTCTTGAGTAGTCATAACTTATTAAGTTTTAGTTTGATATTCTTGGTTTGATTCTTTTTAGTTTGATTATTCCGTGCCCTATTATTCTTGCCCAATTATTCTTTGTCGGATTATGCTAAGTGTGTGGCAGTTGCTTTTTGCTTGCAGTAGTAACTCGCAGTTGCTCTTTGCTTTCCGCAGTAACTCGTAGTTGCTTTTTTTTCTGCCGCAGTTGTTTTGCTCTCTTTCCGACGGGGTGAGCGGACAGTACCTGTCGTTTCGCCCTCGACTGTGTTTCGCACAATTCGCAAAAACGGCGCAAAAGTACTGCTTTTCTTTGATATATGCAAATTTTTCTGCCTTATCGGAACAAAAAGACGCCTTTTCTCGTCTTTTTGATAATTTGAGTATGCATATTCGAAAGATTATGCAGTACCATTTATGAATTATGAATGAAGAGTTATGAATGAAGAATTGCAACAGTTGCGGAAAAGTGAACCGGTGTATCCTTTGGCTCAACCCGGGGGCGTGGGTTGTGGTCTAAGGAGTTCTAACGAAGCCCACTGGGCTTCGCTCGCTTCGGACGCTCAGTGTGCTGCGCACACCCGTCCTCCGCTTCACCTCACCCGCGTGAGCCGCAAGGCTCAGTTGACTATATTTTGCAATCCCCCCTCTCTGAAGGGGAAGGGGGAGTCCCCGCGGGGCGCAGCCCTTTGACCCGATAATGCCGAGTCCCCCACGCCCCACACGATACGAAGTATGTTAATTGTTAATTGTTACCTGTTAATTGGCTCTCAAAGCATGTTAATTGTTACCTGTTACTTGTTACTTGTGAATCAGCGGTCTATCCCCATACCACCACGGTAGATACACGGTAGATACACGGTTGATATACGGTAGATACACGGTAGATAAACCTGTTTGTATAAGACTTTTATAAGGGTTTCGAACACGCCCCACCCGCTTTGTATACATACAAAAAAGGCTTGCAACACGCTGTGCCGCAAGCCTTTGCCGATTTCCACGAGCCTATTAACGGTTCTTGTACATCTCGTCGTAGTATTTCTCGTAGTCGCCCGAAGTGATGTTGTCGAGCCAGTCTTGGTGGTCAAGATACCACCGCACGGTTTTCTCTATGCCTTCCTCGAATTGCAGCGAGGGTTCCCACCCGAGTTCGCGTTGCAACTTGCGCGAGTCGATGGCATAGCGCAGGTCGTGTCCTGCACGGTCTGTTACATAGGTGATTAGGTCGAGGTCTTCTCCCTCTTTGCGCCCGAGCAGGCGGTCGGTGGTCTTAATCAGCACCTTGATAATGTCGATGTTCTTCCATTCGTTGAACCCGCCTATATTGTAGGTCTCGGCGATAGTGCCTTTGTGGAAGATTAGGTCGATGGCACGGGCGTGGTCTTCCACATACAGCCAGTCGCGTACATTCTCTCCTTTGCCATAGACGGGCAGGGGCTTACGATGGCGTATATTGTTGATAAAGAGCGGAATCAGTTTCTCGGGGAACTGATACGGACCATAGTTGTTCGAGCAGTTCGTGACAATAGTCGGCATCCCGTAGGTGTCGTGGAATGCGCGTACAAAATGGTCGGACGAGGCTTTCGACGCCGAGTAGGGGCTGTGGGGATTGTATTTGGTGGTCTCCGTGAAGAATGCCTCGCCATAAGCAAAGTGATTCTCCGACGATGATGCCACGGTCGAGAACGGAGAGGGCAGCCCCTCGGGGTGTGTCAGTTCGAGTGCGCCGTATACCTCATCGGTGGAGATATGGTAGAAGCGTTTGCCCTCGTATTTCTCCGGCAGCGATTCCCAGTAGAGTTTGGCGGCTTGCAGCAGTGAGAGCGTGCCTAACACATTCGTGCGGGCAAAGGTGAACGGGTCTTTTATCGAGCGGTCTACATGGCTTTCTGCAGCGAGGTGGATAATGCCCGTTACATGTTCCTCTTGCAGCAGGGCATAGATAGTGTCGAAGTCGCAGATGTCTGCCCGAACGAAACGGTAGTTGGGCAGGTGCTCAATGTCTTTTAGGTTGGCGAGGTTGCCTGCGTAGGTCAGTTTGTCCACATTGATAATGCGGTAGTCCGGGTACTTAGTGGCGAAGAGGCGTACGACATGGCTGCCGATGAAGCCTGCCCCGCCTGTGATAATAATGGATTGCATATGGAATGGTTTTTATGTGATTACCTTAAGTGATTGCCTTATGAGATTCCCGTATGGGATTACCAACAGCCATAGGATTCCCGTAAGGGATTATCAATAGCCTTATGGGATTACCAATAGATAGAGTTTATTTTGGTGTCGAAGAAGTTTGCTTCGGTATTTTGTCCGTCGCCTACGCCGCCACTCAACAGACGGTAGAGCGGGTGTGAGCCCCACGAGGCGGGGGCGTCGTATATCTGTGTGTCCTCACCCGTGTCGTTGTCTATATATGGGCGGATAAGTGCCTGCCATTGGCGGATACGGGCTTGGCTGCCTGCGGTGCCGAAGAGGTCATCCGATGCTGCCAACTCATTGATATATGCCTTGTATTGTGCCTGAAAGGCAGGAATGGACATCACTTTGCGCATTAAGATACGGTCGCCCTCCAGCGAACCCCAGTGGAGCATATCCTGTGTGCCGGGGTTGATACCCATGCCGCCTGTGCCGAGGGTGTTGTCGTAGTCGAAGGGGATAAAGTAGAAACGGTGCTGTGAGTCGAAATAGAAGAAATAGTTGTTCTGATTTTTCCAGTAGTCGTCCCACATCCCGACCATTACATTCACTGCATAGGCACGCAGAAAGAGGTCTACATCCAGATGTTCTTCGAGCCATGCCTTCAGTTCATCACTACCTGATTTGAGCGGGGTCATGCCGTTGATGAAGTCTGCGAGTTCCTGTTGTGCCGAAGCGAGGTCTTCCTTGTTGGTCTTCAGGTCATACACGGGATTGACCAACCCGTAGTCGTCCGACAGTCCCATGCGGGATGGGTCGGTGTTGCTCAGGTCTGCACCGTACGATGCCTTCCACATATTCCCTTTCTTGTCGGGGATATAGCCTGCTTTGAGTCGGCTGTCGAGCCATCCCTTGCGCGGGTTCTCTATCATGGCATATACCCCCATATAGACGGGCTTCGTATCTCCCTGAATAGAAACGGATAAGCGGCAGTAGGAGGCGTATGGTGCGCTCCATACCCCGAAGCGGTGGAATAGGTCGTAGCAGTATACCTCGCGGCAGTACATCGGGTCTTCTTTATGCCATTTGAGGATGATACGGTCGCAGCCGAAGAAGCGTTCGCCCGATTCGTACTCCGTGAATTTCACCCCGAAGTGAGCGTGGTGCCATTGCGCCCCGTTGCGGTGTACTTCCCCTTGGCTGCCTTCGGGGCGTACACGCGAGGTGTTGCCCCTTGGGCGTAAGCCCACACTGTCGCGGTGGTAGGTCTGTCCGTTCTTGCGGAAAGTGAATTGGGCAGGCACATAGAGACGGTTGTTCTGCCATTGGTCGAAGTTGCTCAGATATTCGTTCCAGTCCTTCTCCGTCAGGGTCAGTGTTATCTCCGGCAGTGCTTCGAGGTCGAATAGGTAGGCGTAGTTGCGTTTTGTGTCGTCGGGAGCCGTTGTGTCGTCAGGCTGTACGGGGATGGTATCCTTTGGCTGTACGGGAATACTGTCCGTCGGCGTAGGCTCTTCGGAGGGCAGGTGTTGGGTACACCCGCTTGCCGCCAACGAGAGGGCTATGCCTAATACGAGGTGGTGTGTCTTCATAGTACGAATCGTATTTGCTTGAAATGGTATGTTCTTATCTCTCCGCTTTCGGTGCGGAGTACGAGTTCGCCCGTAGGCGTAATGTTCACATATTCAGCAAGGAATACCCCCTTTGGATTTTCCTCACTTCGGGCAATGGCAGTCGGTGCGATGCTTACTTCCCGTTCTATGTACGGATAGAAGCCCGTGCGGCGGTAGAGTACGCTGCAGTAACGCTTGTGCCATACCTGCTCGTCGAGTGGCTCGTCGTAGTACCGTGTCAGGTAATCCATAAATCGTGCCAATACCGCTTTCGGGTCGAGCCGATGCCCCGGTATGCTGTAGAGCGACACGGGGTTGGGCGCATTTCCTTCCCAAGTGGTCTGATTGATATTGAGCCCTATGCCTGTGATAGAGTAGGCTATTTCCTTTCCTTGCAGGCTGTTCTCTACCAGTATGCCTGCTAATTTGCCGTCGTCATAGTAGAGGTCATTCGGCCATTTGACGGTGAGCCGTGGGCGTAATTCCTCTGGCAGTAGGTCGCATACTGTGCGGTAGAGTACCCATGAGGCTAATTCCGAGAGTACGAACTGTGCTTCGGGGGCTACCGGTGGTGTGCGCAGGGCGTAGGAGAATAGCAGGTTCTCGTCCGCCTTGCTCTCCCAACCGTTGCCCGCTTGTCCTCGTCCGGCAGTCTGAAAGCCTGCGTGGATAACGGGGATAGGCATATCAAGACAGGGGCGTACCGCCTCGGTCTCTTCGGTGTGTATGCCTTGCAGCAGTTGCCGCAGTAGGGTGTTTGTGCTATGTGTGCGCTCGATATACATCCAGCAGGTATCTCTCTATGATGGGTTGTATGGTGCGTGCTTTGCAGTTTGCGCTGTTCACCAGTATGCAGAATGCCCAGCGTTCGCCGTTGGGCAGGTCGATGTAGCCGGCAAAATTCTTTGTTCCTCCTATGGTGCCGCTCTTGGCGTGTACGCGTCCCTCGAGTGCCGTACCGGCGAGGAATCCACGCAGTGTGCCGCTCTTGCCACTTACGGGCAGTGATTGCCACCATGCCTCGCGGCTCTTGCTTTGTTGCATATAGGTCAGTACCTGTACCCATGTGGCAGCACTGACGGCGTCTTGTGGAGCAAGCCCGCAGCCGTCTTTGATGATCGCCCCCGAGAGGTCTATCCCCCGTCTGCGCCAGAACTCTCGTACCACTTCGCACGAGTTATGTACCGTGCTTGGGGTGGCGTAGAGCAGCCCGAGTGTGCGGAAGAACGATTCGGCGTAGAGGTTGTTGCTGTGTATGTTCGCCTCTGCCACGAGGTCGCTGAGCGGTTGGGAATAGTGTGTATAGAGTATGCGTCTTGCGGGCAAAAGGGGGTTGTAATCTGCTTCGTAGGCGGGTGGGTTGGCTATCTCTATGCCCGCTGCCCCTAATCGGGCGTGCAGGTGTCGGGCGAGGAGCAGCCCGGGGTTGGGTAGGTCGCTGCGTACGCCGAAGGTGCCTAAGTTGCTCGGTATGCAGCCTGTCAGGTAGCGTTCCCCGCTGTAGGGAAGCCCGTGTACAAATGCCCCGTCGTAGGTGATGTTGGTGCAGCGTATGCGGTTGATTATCTGCAGGTCGGGGTAGTCGGGTTCGGTCTTCAGTACTTCCGCTTGGGTGCCTACAGCCCCGCTTCGTAGGACGATGTTGAGTGAGTTGCCTAAGTAGTTAATGCCAAAGATGCCCGGGGCGTAGTAGTTCGCCGCATCTTCCCACAGCCATGCGGGGTTGATGGCGTCGCCGTCCAACAGGGTCATGTCGGCGATTATCCGCCCCTCTATGCGGTGTATGCCTGCCTGTTGAATGGCTCGTACCCATTGGGCGAGAAAGGTCTGCCGTCCGTCGCCCAGTGAGGGGTCGCCGCTTCCGTGAATGTAGAGGTCGCCTGTCAGTATGCCGCCCGCTATCTCTCCCGTATATTCGAGGGTGGTCTTGTAGCGGTAGTCCGCTCCGAGTGTCTCAAGTGCCGCACCCGTGGTGAGCAGTTTCATTACCGAAGCGGGCGGAATGACTGCCTCGGAACGATAGTCTTCCACTACTTCGCCCGTTGTCAGGTTCTCTATCCGTATGCCTATGTTCGCCTGCCGGAGTACGGGTGCGTTAGTCAGCAGGTTTGCTGCCAGCAGAATGGTTGCCAAAAGTGAACTCATACCCTTATTTCTTCAGCAGTACGGTGTCTATAATGCGTTCTATTTCCTCTTTTGGGGCAAGTCCTTTGGTCAGTACGGGTTGTCCGTCTGTGGGGATATAAAGTACTTGCGGGATAGACGAGATACCGAAGAGGTATGCCAAATCCCGCTCTTTCTCTATGTCTACTTTGTAGAATACCACTTGGTCGCAGTACTGTTGGCTCAGTTCGTCCATGATGGGGGCTAAGCGTTTGCAGGGACCACACCAGGTGGCGTAGAAGTCTATTACGCAAGGTTTGTCGCCTTGGTAGTGCCAGTCTTTTTGGGTGGAGTAGTCGAAGATGCGGTTACGGAACTGTTCGGTGGTGAGGTATACCACATCGTCTGCCACGGCGGGTATCAGCGAGCCTATACAGAGAAGTATCAGCGGGAGTATTTTGCGCATAGTGTGCTATAGTTTAAGTGTGTTGTGCTATCCTGAGCGTGCGTGCTGTTTTTGAGTGTGTTGTGCTGTTTATAAGTGCCTATTGGGGTATTCTCGGGGGTGTTATAGTGTGGAGTAGTGTGCTACAGTGTGTTATAGTGTGCTATTTATGAGTGTGTAGTTTCGTATTTTGGGCGCAAAGTTACGCATTTTATTCCACATTCCCAAAAATAGTTGTACCTTTGCAGACAAATCAAGGAAACAAGAGACTTCTACTGTTTAATATTATTCTTATTGTCTTTTAATCCGAACAAAACATAAATCTCTAAATTACATACTATCCGTATGCCACGCCAACAATACCATTTAGGCTTTTTGGACGACCAAGTCATCTACGATTATGTCCGGTCGTATGTTGAACAGTTTACTACCGAAATTGACCTGCATAAGTTCAATTCCAATATTGTCGACCCGGTCAAACTTACTTTTGATGCCAAAGTGTATGGCAAGTCGTGGGAGGAGGTTATTATGGACGAGTGCTCTCGCCAAATTGACAAAGCCAATTCCAATGTACTGGGTTATTTTCACCAAAATCTTTTCCGTTTGGTCGGTAAAGGGTGGGAAGTCCCGGAAAAAGGCTTTGATATTGTCAACGAAGAGCGCAAGATATATGTCGAGATGAAGAACAAGCACAACACGATGAATGCTGCTGCGGCTCGTGATACGATGTTGTCGATGTTCAATAAAGTATCCAACGACCCTAAGGCTACTTGTATGTTGGTGGAGGTGATTGCCAAGCAATCGCAATATATTCCGTGGCAAGGAAGTTTCAAAGGGGATAAGATTGCACACGAGCGGATATTTCGGGTGTCTATTGACCGCTTCTACGAGGTAGTTTTCGGCGATAGTACCGCATTCTTCAAACTCTGCAAAGCCCTGCCTACCATTCTCGATGATGTGGTTGCAGAGTTAGGCTTAGGCGAGATAAAAAACACCGTGTTGGCAGAGATGCAGACCGAAAACATGAATACCTATCGTCAACTCTATAGGTTGGCATTCAGTACTTACGAAGGCTTTGATACACTATAATGGAATTATTTTTGACCGCCAATAACTTGGCAGACATATTGGGCGTTTCGTACCGTACCGTGGATAGTTGGGTGCGTAGCGGCAAATTCTATTTGGAGAAAAATGCAGAAGGCAAGAGCGGTTTCTCGTACCGCCAATTGCAGGGCATTCCCGAAGTGGACGCCATGGCATATTCGCATTGGGATGACGAGATGACCACTACACCACTCCGCCCCTATACGGCAATCGAACTCTTTGCCGGAGGTGGCGGGTTGGCTTTGGGTATGCACAAGGCAGGATTCAAGCATATTTTGCTCAACGAGTTTGACCATAGTGCGTGCGAAACACTGCGTCGCAATCAACCCGATTGGAATGTTGTCGAGGGCGATGTGCATACGGTCGACTTTACACCCTATGCCGATAAGGTTGATTTCCTGTCCGGAGGCTTTCCGTGCCAAGCCTTTTCGTATGCAGGTGAGAAACGAGGGTTCGAAGACGCACGCGGTACACTGTTTTTTGAGTTAGCGCGTGCCGTGAAGGAGACCCGTCCGAAGGTCTTTATGGGCGAGAATGTGAAAGGTTTGGTCTCGCACGACAATGGCAAAACGCTCCAAACCATTCAGGATGTTATTGCCGATTTGGGCTATACTTTGATACCGCCACGAGTGCTGAAGGCTATCCAATATATGGTGCCGCAAAAGCGGGAACGACTGATTCTGATAGCAGTACGCAACGACCTCGCACCATATATTGAATTCCATTGGCCCGACCCATATAGGCAGATACTGACCTTACGGGACACTTTCTATAAGGGTATTCTCTACGACAGCGATGTTCCTGCTTCCGAGGGACAAAAATACCCTGCCCGCAAAAAAGAGATAATGGCTATGGTACCTATGGGCGGCGATTGGCGCGACTTACCTGCTGATGTGCAGGTGGAATATATGAAAGGCAGCCTGCAATTGGGCGGTGGTAAGACAGGAGTAGCCCGCCGTTTGTCGTTGGACGAACCTTCGCTGACGCTCACTTGTGCGCCGGCTATGAAACAGACCGAACGCTGCCACCCTATTGAAACCCGTCCGCTTACTGTGCGTGAGTATGCGCGTATACAGACTTTCCCCGATAGTTGGGAGTTTGCGGGTAAGATGGATGCACAATATAAGCAAATTGGCAATGCGGTACCGGTTAATTTGGCATGGGCAATCGGTCGTTCACTGATTCGTCTGTTCAACGACATTGAGGTACTACAATCCCAATCCGCTAATGCTCACCCGCTTACGCAAGGAGACCGTATTCCTTTGGCTTCCCGCCCCGCAGCAGGTTTTATGCAATCTCTGTTCTAACCCTTATAGCATATTCAGACTGACGGTACTATATAGTCCACCCCTCAAAAAAAACAGGCACCGGTATGTTAACTGTTAATCCTGCATTATTAATGGAACACCTCCCCGACAAGGGAGTGCTGTTCGTTATTCCCGATACCCCTGCTTTCGATGCCCTTGCGCCTTTTCGTGAGTGGATAGAAGTGCGTCGGGCGCAGTATGGGGAGGACGCTTGTCCCGTGCTGAAGTTGCCCGATGGAGAGGTGCATAAGACGCTCGAGACGGTTACCCGGATTTGGGATTTTCTGCTCTCGCACTATGCCACACGCTCGTCCGTGTTGGTCTGTGTCGGTGGTGGGGTAGTAACGGATTTGGGAGGTTTTGCGGCGGCTACCTATAAGCGGGGTATCCGTTTCGTTGCGGTGCCTACTACGCTGCTCGCCATGGTCGATGCGGCGATAGGGGGGAAGACGGGGTTCGACTATCGGGGTGTGAAGAACAGCATAGGAGCGTTTGCCCGCCCCATGGAGACGCTTATCTACCCGCCTTACTTGCGGACATTGCCTGCTACGGAACTGCTTGGCGGCTATGCGGAGATGCTCAAGCACGCCCTTGTCGGCTCACCCGAGATGTGGCACCGGCTCTTGGCGTTCGATATAGGTAACTTGTTGGGCGAAAAGCCCTCGTGGAATGCATTTACACCACTCTTGGAGGAGAGTTGTCAATTCAAGGAGCGGGTTGTGCAGCAAGACCCCACGGAGCGGGGTATTCGCCAGTCGCTCAATTTCGGACATACGGTGGGGCATGCCCTTGAGGCATACTATCAGTCGGAGGGGCGCGACCTCTACCCGGACTCACCTGCACCTTCCCACGGCTATTGCGTCCTGTGGGGTATGGTGGCAGAACTCTATTTGAGTGTTACGGAACGGGGAATATCGCACGAAGCGTTACAGCAGGTCGAGTCGCTGATGCGTACCTACTATGGGAAACCTGTCTGTCGTTGTACCGACCTTGCGGTCTTGTTGCGGTATATGCATCAGGACAAGAAGAACCGTACGGCCGACCGTGTGGTCTTTGTTCTCTTGGATGCCATAGGTCAACCCGCCCTCAACTGCGAGATAGAAGAGAAAAAGATAGAAGAGGCGGTAGAATACCTAATGACGAATTAGAGGACTTCCCCTACCTCTCAAGGGTAGCCCCGCAGCGCACTCCTTGCGGGCACCCGCTGTAGAAGAGACTATAGAATAACTAGTTCAACTATAATAACTATAACGACTAGATTAACCGGAATACCAAGAAACAATCTCGACCATATAGAATGTATTAGTTACTAATGATTAATTACTACTCGAATATGATAAAATATATACATCTATGGGGGGGGGTACGAATGGCTGTCTTGTTAATAACCATTATCCTCTTGTGCCTTGCCTCTTGCTCGGGTACGCCCGCTACTATATCTTCCTCTTCTCGTGCGCAGTACACAATCGGTGTCAGTCAGTGTTCGGACGATGCGTGGCGTACGAAGATGAACGAGGAGATGGCGCGGGAACTTATTTTCCATCCCGAGATAGCGATGCGTATCCGCCAGGCGCAGGACAACAGCGACTTGCAGTGTGCGCAGATTGATTCATTCATCCGTGAGCGGGTCGATTTGTTGATTGTCTCTCCCAATGAGGCGGAGGAGGTCAAGCCGGCAGTGAGCCGTGCTTATGATGCGGGTATCCCCGTTATTGTGGCAGACCGTCAAGTCTCGGGCGAGCGGTATACGGCGTTTATCGGGGGCGATAACTATGCCGTGGGCGAACTCATGGGGCGGTATGCCCTTTCTCTTGCCGACAAGCAGAAACGCACGCCCCGCCACCCATTACGGGCGTTGGTTGTTACGGGGCTGCCCGGCAGCACACCTATGACGCTTCGCCTGCAGGGAATGCAGACCGTCCTTGCCGCACATCCGGAGGTGCAAGTCGTGGGGACGGCATGCGGTGATTGGTTCCGTGCCGAAGCGCGTATCGCCGTTGATTCGCTCTTGCAGACACATACCAATATCGATGTTATCTTGGCGCAGAATGATGAGATGGCGATGGGGGCATCCGAGGCGTGCTGTAAACGCACTCCCAACCGTCGTCCGTATATCATGGGTGCGGATGGTATCGTGGGCGCAGGCGGTGGCATAGAGGCGATACTCCGCGGCGAGATAGATGTTACGGCAACTTATCCCAGTAAAGGCGATTTTGTTATAGAGACGGCGGCGCATATCCTCCACGGTGAACCCTATCGGCGGGATGTTGTGCTGCAGACGGTCTTGATCGACCGTGATGCCGCCGAGCCGTTGCAGCAAGTGGCAGAAGAGATAGACCACCAAATGGAGGCTATCGCCACGCTTGAGCAGCAGTTGACGCACCTCGGTGGGGTGGCACATTCGCAGCAGGTGACAATAGCGGTCTTTGTGGCGTTCTTCCTCTTGGCAGCTATGTTGCTGTTGTTATTGTATAATGTCCGCCTTTATCGGCAGCGTGTGCGCTTGGAGCGGGAGGAGCATGCTCGTTTGGTGGCACGCCAACAGCAGCAGTTAGAGTCTATCACGGCGGAGTTGGAGCGTACTCGTCAGTCGCAGTCGCTCGACGAGGTTTTTGTCAACCGTTTGCAGTCGCAGATAGAGAAGCATTTGGGCGATACGGAGTTCACGGTGGAGAGTCTGTGCAGTGAGTTGGGCGTGAGTCGTACGCAACTCTTCCGCCGTACGAAACAGTTGATGGGGGTGTCGCCGGTGGAGTTGATACGCAGGGTGCGTTTGCGTCGTGCGCAGCAGATGTTACGCAATACGGATTTGACTATCCAGCAGGTTGCCTATTCGGTTGGTTTCTCGTCCCCGTCCTATTTCACCAAGTGCTATAAGGAATTCTTTGGCACCACACCTAAGGAGAATGTGTAATTTGTAGTGTGATGCAAACGATTAAGTGGACTTCTATAAATCACTACAAAGCAATTTATAGAAGTCCTCTAAACATTTTGGTGATAGCCGATATTTTGCGATAAAACATTTTTGGGTTAGCAAAAGTATAATGTATAACATACTGTATATAAGATGAATAGATAATAATCATACCTTCAAGCGCAAGTTATACAACCGTATGTTGCAGTGGAAACAGGAGCGACAGGGGCAGAGTGCCCTTCTCATCGAGGGAGCGCGGCGTGTGGGCAAATCCACGGTGGTGCGGCAGTTCGCTATGCACGAATATAAGTCGTATCTGCTGATAGACTTCAACTATGCCCCGAACCATGTGATAAATTGCCGACCAATTTAGACTATGTATATGAGAACCTTGTAGCACAGATGCTTCGTGCTGCCGGACACCAATTGTTTTATTATACATTTCCCAAGGACGGCAAACACAATTATGAGGTGGATTTTCTGCTTACGCGTGGCAGTAAGATATGCCCCATTGAGGTAAAGGCTTCGGGCTACAAGTCTCACACATCGTTGGATGCTTTTTGCGCCAAGTACAGCAACCGAGTAGCCGAACAGTATCTCTTGTATACCAAAGACCTTGCTCAAGATGGTAACCTTCTGTTGCTGCCGATTTCGATGACGGGATTGCTATAGCAACGAGGTATAATCCTTAAGGTTAGAGAACAAACCTATTATATAAGATACCTGCAGAATGGGCTATTTTCTAACAGTCCATAGTATAAGCGGTTTTTATAATCTAATCCAATTACGATTACACAAGGGGTAAATGCTCTTCAAGAAAAACATTTACCCCTTGTGTAATCGTTGCATATAGTCTATTTTAATCTCTAAAGAAAATGAGATAGACAACCACAATGGCTCCTGCAATAATAGATATCATACCAGCTCCCATACTTTTCCTTATTTGAATAACCAATATAAGATGAATATGCTGCTGACTATAACAAGAGTGGCATATATCATACTAATTACTTGTTGATTTTCTTAATAACCATAACAGCAATGCAGATTGCAGGAACAATAACTGCAATGATACCACAAATAGATTCGAACATGATTTTATACACTGATTCGTGTCGTGCGCAACTTCTAATTATTATTTAATTGGAATATGATAATACTTTATCTTCTGTATATACCTGAATATTGCTAACCTACATAACATAAAAAAAGCAGGCGCGAGTACTCGTTCCTGCTATTCCTGGCTGTGAGAAGATGCCGTTTGCGACGGAAACGAGCAACTCTAGCCTGCCGATGTATAGATTACGCAACTCTGCCCTATTTTGTGGAAATACACAGACCTTTATATTCTCCGTGTATATACACAATTGGACACAAAATGCGCGTAGGTATACACTCTATGCAGGCGTTCTGTTGCTTCGTCTTGGTCGCATTATAGAACTTCTCACATTCAGAATAGCCAAGTTACGAAGCGTTATTAACGCCTTTGCCAACATGTATGGTCGCCACTGCAACCACTCGTGGTTTTACATCCGTCAGTTCAGTTCTTATAACAGAACTACATTACGAGAGGATGACTTTGAGTTTAATCTCTCTAAGGAAGAGATGAGCAATGATAGTATTACCACCTCATTTCGGTGCAAAGTTATATCTTTTTATTCGAATACACAAATAATTAGGCGTACAGGTCAATAATTAATTCAAAATGATATATATTTATCAATTATGGCTACTCAACAAGATTTGTCAAGCAGCCATAATGTGGTCTTATATGTAGCACGAAGCAGTGGTTTAACAACCAACCGAAAAAACGGTCTAACCTTTACTTCTACTTCTGCCAGTTGTCTTTCAGGGAGGCAGTGCGGTTGAGGACTAAGTGGTCGGAAGTGGTGTCCGGATCAACAACAAAATAGCCCTGCTTCAAGAGTTGGTAGTGCGCTGCTTCGGGAATTCCGGCTTTTCCTTTCGTAGAAGAATTACCTGTTGCAGAAGAATTATCTTCATTCCCTTCTCCCGCTATGTTCTCATAAACAGGAGCGTGCAGCTCCTTGGCAAGCGAACCCTCTACCTTGATGGTCTTGATCTCTAAACTATTGGGATTCAGCAGATCACGGAAGTCGCCCTCTCCGGCAGACGGATTCTCTACGGCAAACAGACGGTCGTAGAGGCGTGCCTCAGCGTCGATACAGGTCTTGCACTCTACCCAATTGATAGTTGATTTGGTCTTGCGGTTGCCGCCCTCTGTGCCCGACTTGGAATTCGGATCGTAGGTGGCATAGACGGTCGTGATATTGCCCTCAGCGTCTTTCTCGCAGCCGGTGGCTTGGATGATATACGCTGATTTCAGGCGCACCTCACGCCCGCCCGGGCTCAAGCGGAAGAAGTTCTTGTCTGCCTCCTCGAGGAAGTCGCCACGCTCTATATACAATTCGCGAGCAAAATGCATCTCTCGTGTGCCGAGTTCGGGGTGTCCGTCGATATTCTCTGCCGTAATGGTCTCGCCCTCGCCCTCGTAGTTGGTGATAACGAGTTTCACGGGATCGAAGATAGCGCAGACACGCGGTGCAGTTTCCTTCAGGCTCTCACGCACGGTATGCTCCAAGAGGCTGAGGTCGATCATACCCTCCACCTTGGTGTAACCTATCTTGTCGATAAAGGTGCGTATCGCCTCGGCGGTATAGCCACGGCGGCGCAGACCGCACACAGTCGGCATACGAGGGTCGTCCCAACCACGCACAAGCCCCTCCTTGACGAGTTGGAGCATCTTGCGCTTGGACATAACGGTATAGGTGATATTTAGACGATTGAATTCGTACTGATGCGGACGGTAGTCACCCTCGACAAACTGGTCGAGGAAATAGTCGTAGAGCGGGCGGTGTACGACAAACTCAAGCGTACAGATAGAGTGTGTTACGCCCTCGAAATAGTCGCTCTGGCCGTGTGCAAAATCGTACATCGGATAGACATTCCAGCGTCGCCCCGTGCGATGGTGCGGGTGGGTGGTGATGATACGATACATGATCGGGTCACGGAAGTGCATGTTCGGGTTCGCCATATCGATTTTAGCACGCAGCACCATCTTGCCGTCCTCTATTTCGCCGGCTTGCATAGCCTCGAACAAGCGCAAATTTTCGGAGATGCTTCGGTCTCGGTAAGGCGAAGCCACACCCGGCTCGGTGGGCGTACCCTTCTGCTCGGCTATCTGCTCGGCGGTCTGCTCGTCCACATACGCCTTGCCCTCTTTAATAAAACGGATAGCGAGGTCGTAGAGTTGCTGGAAATAGTCGCTGGCGTAATACACATTGCCCCACTTGAAGCCCAACCAAGCGATGTCCTGTTGGATGGAATCTACATACTCTACATCCTCCTTGACCGGGTTGGTGTCGTCAAAACGCAGGTTGCAAACGCCATGGTACTTCTCGGCGATGCCGAAATCCATACAGATGGCTTTTACATGCCCGATGTGCAAGTAGCCGTTGGGCTCGGGCGGGAAACGCGTTTGTATGCGTCCATCGTTCTTGCCCTCAGCGAGGTCTTTCTCTACAATCTGCTCAATGAAATTGAGACTTCTCTCTTCCGTTTCCATTGTTGCTAATGATGAATTATAAATTACGAATTATGATTTTTACATACATAGTACATACATAGGGTATCCTCATTGTATCCACATTGCTTTTTCCCTGTTCGTCCCCTGATGTTACCCTGTTCTTACGCTGTCTAATTTTGGGGAATTTATAGCAGTCCCCTTTAGTTTATGCCTCGTATTATTCCTCGGGGGGAGGCCTTTACGAAATCGAGTATCGTGTTGCGCTCCGGAGTTTCCGGCACAGTGGCCTCAATCTGCTCTACGGCTTGGCTCACATTCAGTCCCGACATATAGAGTAGGCGGTAGGTGTCCTGAATGGATGCAATCTGCTCGCGGGTAAAGCCGCGTCGGTTCAGCCCCACGGAGTTGATACCACAGTAGGAAATCGGCTCACGCGCGGCGATAGCATACGGCGGGATGTCCTTATTCACCTTAGAGCCGCCTTGCACCATGACATGACCGCCGATGTGCGTAAACTGATGCACGAGCGTGCCGCCGCCAATGATAGCCCAATCCTCGACTACCACCTCGCCCGCCAACTGCACGGCATTGGACATGATGATATGGTCGTGGAGCAAGCAGTCGTGTGCTACATGGCAGTACGCCATAATCAGGCAGTTGCTGCCCACTACGGTCTTGCCCTTGCTCGCCGTACCACGATGGATGGTGGCGCACTCACGGATGTTGGTGTTGTCGCCAATATAGACATAGGTCTTCTCGCCGTGGAATTTCAAGTCCTGCGGCACGGCACCGATGACTGCAGAGGGAAAGATATGGCAGTTCTTGCCGATACGCACGCCCTCACAGATAGTGGCGTTGGCGTCGATGATAGTGCCTGCGCCTATCTCGACATCTTTGTCAATGAATACGAACGGCCCTATTTGTGCAGTGGGGTCTATTTTGGCTTCCGGATGGATAAATGCTAATGGTTGCGTCATAATATGTAGTATTAGACCTCCCAAAGCCCCTCCAAAGGAGGGGGTGTTTGAGTCGGATCGAAATTATTTGTTTCTATTGTTGTTCAATTGTCTTTAATTGTTGTTCAACTTATTGAATGATTTTGTTGCGGAGTTGGCGGCAGCACTGGGTGTTGAATGTATGCCCTGGGCGGAGCGCAATCAACTTGCCCTGTATGCGGCAACCGAGCAATGACATATCGCCTATCAAGTCAAGCAACTTGTGGCGAGACGGCTCGTTCTGATAATTCAGCGGCGAGAGGTAGCCGAGTTTTGTAGCGTCCAAGTGCGGCGCACCCAAACGCTCGGTCATATAGTCTAAGCCCTCCTGCGACATCTGGGTCTCGTAGATGACGAGGGCGTTCTGCAGGTCGCCGCCCTTGATAAGCCCCATGCGCAACAGCGGCTCTATCTCACGCACAAAGCAGAAGGTGCGGGCAGCGGCTATCTCGTGCGGGTAGTCGGCAAGGTTGTCCAACGAGGCGTGTTGCTCACGCAGCAAGCCTGTGGGGTAACTGACCGTTACCTCTACCTCGTAGTGGTCAGAGGGCACAAGGAAAAGGCTGTTGCCTCGCTCCGACACATACTTGATAGGCTCGGTAACGACAAAGACCTTCTGCTCGGCGTCCTGCTCCTGCAGCCCCGCCTGCTGAATGGCTTTGACGAAGAGTTTGGCGCTGCCGTCAAGGATAGGCATCTCGGGACCATTGAGTTCTATCAAGCAGTTGTCTACGCCCAATGCGTAGAGAGCAGAGAGAGCGTGCTCGACCGTGGAGATCTTCCACGCGCCATGCTCAAGCACTGTACCGCGCTCGGTAGCGCTGACATAGTCCGCCACTGCCTCGTAGGTGGGCTGACCCGGCAGGTCGATACGGCGCATGCGTACGCCCGTGTTCGCCTCAGCGGGCAGGAACGAGGCAGTGATATTCAGCCCCGTATGCAGCCCCTTACCCGAAAGCGTAAAGGATTGTTGTAGTGTATGCTGTTTCATAGATGGGACAATTTTTGTTTGTAATCTTACTCTTACTTACTCTGTACTACCTATATATACTATATTGACTCTGCCACCCCCTCCTTTGGAGGGGTTAGGGGAGGTCCTATTTGTTCTCCATTTCGTTTACCTTGCGTATCAGGTCAGGCAATTGCTTAAAGCCTACCGATGAGCGACGCCAATTCATGGCATCGATGGCAGGCGAGCCTTGGTACATACCGGGCTTGCGCACCGAGCCTGCTACGCCCGTCTGCGCCCCGAAGACACAGCGGTCTGCTATCTCGATATGCCCTGCTACGCCAGTCTGACCGGCAAGGATACAATGGCTGCCTATCTTGGTAGAACCCGCTACACCCACCAGTGCGCACATGAAAGTCGATTCGCCCACCTCCACATTGTGCGCCACCTGCACGAGGTTGTCCAACTTGGCGTTGGTATGGATGCGGGTACTACCCATCATAGCACGGTCGATAGTGGTGTTGGCCCCTATCTCCACATCGTCCTCCACAACAACATTGCCTATCTGTGGTATCTTTTGGTTCACGCCCTGTGCGTCCGGCTCAAAGCCGAAGCCGTCTGCGCCGATGACTACCCCCGCATGGAGAATACAGTTCTTGCCTATCACGCAATTGTAATAGACTTTTGCCCCGGCATAGAGTATCGTACCGTCGCCGATACGCACATTGTCGCCGATATAGACTTGGGGGTAAATTTGTACGCCGCTACCGAGGTGCACATTCTTCCCGATGTACGCAAATGCACCAATATAGGCGTCCTCGGGTACATTTACTCCCTCGCTGATGTAGGCGGGCTGCTCAATGCCTTTGCGGGCAGGGTTCATCGCCTGTGCCACGAGTTGTAGCAGTTGTGCCATAGCGCCTCGTGCGTTCTCCACTGCAATGACTGTGGCTGCCGATACGGGCGTCTTATCCCCTAACAACGAGGCGGTTACAAGTACGACCGATGCCTCTGTAGTGGATAGATAGGGCAGGTATTTCTCTTCGCAGAGGAAGCATAGTTTTCCCTCGGTGGCTTTCTCAATCGGGGCGACATCGTTCACGGTGCGTGCGCCGTCGCCGTACAGTTTTCCGCCCAAGAGCAGGGCTATTTGTTGTGCAGAAAAATCCATAGTGCAATTAAGTGTCCGACCTCCCTTTGCCCCTCCGGAGGAGGGGGGACAGAGTATAGTCAGGTTATTATAGTCTTAGTTATGTTGTTGTCTTTGTCTACCCCCCCCCCTCTGGAGGGGTTAGGGGAGGTCTGGGAGGTCATCCTCTAAACTCAAACAAGTATAGTTTCTTGGGCTTGCGTGTGAGGGATTGCAAGTCGAGTATTTCGCTGGCAGAGGCAATGTCCCGCACCGTACCGTCTTGGTAGAGAATATCGATCGAGTCGTCCTTTTCGGAGTAGGTATTGCTTGTCGATATATGCTCTACAAAGAAATAGTTTGCATCCTCTTCGCTGATATTCAGCGCCGTAGCATAGTGCTGACGGAGTACCTGCTTCTCCTCTTCGTTGAGCGGCTCGGTGAGCAGACGCCCGCGGAAAAGGCTGCGGTTAATGAACGCCATGCTCAGTTCGCGCAAGACGATGTCGTCCGACGACATCCAGACCTTAATGGTAGAGAGCACATCCGTGTCGTCCAAAAGGGCGTACTGCCGCAGTGCTTCGCTGCCGAGGAAAAAGTCCGCTGCCGTAATATGGTTGTATAAGAAATAGTGTAGGGCGGGCGAGCAGAAAAGTTCCTGCCCACGCTGCGCCAATTCTTTGGCACGGGCGAGTATTTTAATGAGTTGCTGCTCGGCGGCGACGGAAGTCTTATGCAGATAGACCTGCCAGTACATCAGGCGGCGGGCAACGAGGAACTTCTCAACGGAGTAGATTCCTTTAATCTCCACTACCAAGCGGTCGTCTACCACATTCAGCATCTTCAGCAGCCGCTCGCTTGCCACACGCCCCTCCTGCACGCCCGTGAAGAACGAGTCGCGGCAGAGGTAGTCCATACGGTCGACATCGAGTTGGCTCGAGATGAGTTGGTGGAGAAAATGGCGGGGGTATTGGTCACGGAATATCGCTATTGCCTCGTCCAACGGGCGTTGCTGCCAAATCTGCTGCTCGCCCGAATAGGAGAGGTCGTTGTTTATCTGCTCCATCATAAGGAGCGAAATCTCCTCGTGCGTAATGCCGTCCACGAGCGTATGCTCCAGCACATGAGAGAAAGGACCATGCCCGATGTCGTGGAGCAGGATTGCTACCAACGCACCGTTTGCTTCGCTCTCGCTGATAGCCACGCCTTTTGCACGCAGTGCAGCGATACCCTCACTCATCAGGTGCATTGCCCCGAGCGAGTGCGAGAAGCGGCTGTGTAATGCCCCGGGATAGACCAAATAGGATAACCCCAACTGTCGAATGCGGTTGAGACGTTGCATATACGGGTGCTGCAGTACATCATACAGCAGGCTGTTCGGAATAGAGAGGAAACCGAAGACGGGGTCGTTGATTATTTTCCGTTTGTTGGTCATACACAAGCGGAACGATTATTTACTCCAACGGTAGATGAAGTTAATACCGAAAGTAAGATAGCCATCGGGAGTTTTGTTACCTGAGGGCTTGGGGTCGGTGTACTTATTGGGATAGCCATCAAGGTTGCTCTTTTGGGTATCTATCACACCGATATGACCGCCGAAATGTAAACCGATACGCCAATTCTCGTCAATATCGAAGTTGTAACCTATCTCCAATGGCACAACAGGCAGCCAATTAATCGGCTTCTCGTTATTTCCGCCGTAGGTATAATGCACGGCGTTCATCATACAGCCTATACCGCCATAGACATAGAAACCGTAGTCGAGCCACGGATACCACTCCACGCCCGCATCCAACTCGCCATAGACTGTCCAGAAAGAGGCTTTGCCCGCTTCTTGTTTGGGATAGTCGCCGTGGATATAGCCCGAGCCGAGCGTAGCACGGAAGTTTACGCCCTGAGTCATCGCTACATAGTAGGAGAACGAGCCGCCGCCCGTCCAGTTGGAGAGAATACGCGTACTTACACCCGTAGCGTCGATGTCGTCGTAGGAGTAGAGCATATCGAGCGAGAGCGAAATGCCTTGCTCTTTGTATCGGGATGAAGTTGAGTAAAGTCCGTTGCTCGAGCGTCCGCCGCCGGCAGAACGCTTGGCAGTAGACGAATAATTGCGTTGTGAGGAATTGCGTAAGCGACTCGATTTGCTGTACGAAGAGCCTTTGTGAGTGCGTACTTTGTAGGTGCCGTTGCGTGAGGATTTGGTTTTGGACGCACGACGAATGGCGGATGAGTTGTATCCTGCAGGGTCGGCAGCAGGGTTTGCTTCTGCCCACACCTCAAGAGTGCAGCACATATACAGCACCGCCACCACGAGTGAAATTAGCCAACTTCTCTTCATAATTGTATAAAATCGCTGCAAAGGTACAAAAAAGAAATGGTTGTGACAAATACAACGCCTATTTTCTTTGTAATTTCTTACTTTTCGAGGAATAAAGAAGACTCGTGCATTGAGTGTTTTTTATTGTGCATTGTGAATGGGCATGTACATTCTATTTGGTTATGTCGAAAAAAAACACTACCTTTGCGGCGCGGTTAACGGACACTCGAAAAGGCGTAGGAGGATGTGCCAAAGAATGTTCAAAAATCGCATATCCCAAACGCCGTAACACCATAACACCAAATTCCCGAACAATATATTATTCGCCGCAACAGATAATCCTGCCGCATTAACATCACGCATAATACGATAGAAATCTATGGATAAGATACGCAACTTCTGCATTATTGCTCATATCGACCATGGTAAAAGTACCTTGGCAGACCGTATGTTGGAACTCACCGGCACGGTGGACAAGAAAGATATGGAGAACCAAGTGCTCGACGATATGGAACTCGAAAAAGAACGAGGCATCACCATTAAGAGTCACGCCATACAGATGCAACACAAGGGCTACACGCTCAACCTGATAGACACTCCGGGGCATGTCGATTTCTCCTACGAAGTGAGCCGATCGATAGCAGCCTGCGAGGGGGCACTGCTGGTGGTGGATGCGTCGCAAGGCGTTCAGGCACAGACGATTAGCAACCTATACATGGCACTGGAACACGACCTGGAAATCATCCCCGTGATGAATAAGTGCGATATGGATTCTGCCATGCCCGACAAGGTGGAGGACGAGATAATCGACCTTATCGGCTGCAAGCGGGAAGAGATACTGCGCTGCTCCGCAAAAACAGGCGACGGCGTGCCGGAGATACTCGATGCTATCATCGAGCGCATTCCTGCCCCGAAAGGAGATCCGGATGCGCCCCTGCAGTGCCTGGTATTCGACTCGATATTCAATAGTTTCAGAGGAATCATTGCGTACTACAAAGTGATTAACGGCACGCTGCATTCGGGCGACCGGGTGCGTTTCGTGAACACCGGCAAAGAGTACGACGCCGACGAGATAGGCGTGCTGAAACTCGATATGCAGCCGCGTCAGACCATCTCGGAGGGCAATGTGGGATACATCATTTCGGGCATAAAGACCTCGAGCGAGGTGCGTGTGGGCGACACGATTACCCATGTGGCACGCCCCTGCGAGAAAGCGATAGAGGGGTTTGAGGAAGTGAAGTCGATGGTCTTTGCGGGCGTCTACCCCATTGAGGCAGAGGACTATGAAGACCTGCGGGCAAGCCTCGAAAAACTGCAACTGAACGACGCAAGTTTGACTTTTCAACCGGAGTCGTCCATTGCATTGGGCTTCGGCTTTCGTTGCGGATTCCTCGGGCTGCTCCACATGGAGATAGTGCAAGAGCGACTCGACCGGGAATTTAATATGGACGTGATTACCACCGTACCGAATGTGAGTTACAATGTATACCGCAAGGACGGCACGATGGTGGAAGTGCATAACCCCGCCGGTATGCCCGACCTGACAGAAATAGACCGCATAGAAGAACCCTATATTCGGGCGAGCGTGATCACAACGAGTAATTTTATAGGTCCGATTATGACCCTGTGCCTCTCGAAGCGAGGCGAGTTGGTCAAGCAAGAATACATCTCCGGCGACCGTATGGAATTGCTATTTGATATGCCGCTGGGAGAGATCGTAATCGACTTCTACGACAAACTGAAAAGTATCTCCAAAGGCTACGCCTCATTTGATTGGCATCAGAACGGTTTTCGCCCATCGAATCTGGTTAAACTGGACATTCTGCTCAACGGCGAGCAAGTGGATGCGCTCTCGACCCTAACGCACCGAGATAATGCAGTCGATTTTGGCAGAAAAATGTGCGAAAAGTTGAAGGAACTGCTGCCGCGTCAGCAATTCGACATCGCCATACAGGCTGCCATAGGGGCGAAAATTATTGCTCGTGAGACGGTGAAACAGGTGCGCAAAGATGTGCTCGCGAAATGCTACGGCGGCGATGTGAGCCGTAAGCGCAAACTGCTCGAAAAACAGAAGAAAGGCAAGAAGCGCATGAAGCAGATAGGCAATGTGGAAGTTCCGCAAAAGGCATTCTTGGCCGTGCTGAAATTAGACTGATTTGGCACAAAATTTGCTATCTAACGGCGGCGGTGATGCTTCCTATGCCGCATACGCGGCAAGAAAAATAGAAAAAATGGGTAAAAAAGGAAAAATTGAGTTAGGGATTTTTTTATTTTTCGTGAGCGTCAGCGAGCAGGAGAAATGTGATTGCGCCACGCATCCTAATTCGTAAAGTAGAAACAACGACAACCAATATAAACTAAAAAATTAACTGACAAAATTTCTTTTTATGGAACAATTTGTGCATAGCGCGTGGAGTATGATACCGTTCGGTATTATGCTGCTTGCGATCGCTATCGGTCCGATAGTGGCAGAGAAGTTCTGGGAGAAGAATGTCAACAAACTGATTGTTTCACTCGTGTTGGGTATCCCCACCGCTGTATGCCTCGTAATGGGCGGTATGGCGCACGACCTGGAACATCAGGTAGTGTTTGACTACATCCCATTTATTATTCTGTTGTTGGCGCTCTTTGTTATCACTGGTGGTATTCATATCAGTGGTGATATCAAAGCAAAGCCTATTGTGAACACCGGTCTTCTGGCTCTCGGCTGGGTGCTGGCGAGTGTGATGGGTACGACAGGTGCTGCGATGTTGATGATTCGTCCGTTGATAACGACGAACCAACAGCGTAAGCATACTGTACATACCATTCTGTTCTTTATCGCTTTGGTAGCGAACTGCGGTGGTCTGCTGACACCGCTCGGAGATCCCCCATTGTTTATGCTCTTCTTGCGTGGCGCAAGTTTCACATGGTTCTTGCACCTGCTGCCTGAGTGGGCATTTGTGGGCGGTCTGCTGCTGATCATCTACTTCTGCATGGATACCTATTTCTACAAGAAAGAGGACTGGACGGCGCTGAGTGCTGACGCACGCGAGAAAGTGCCTATGCAGTTGAAAGGTAGCATTAACTTCCTCTACCTGCTGGGCGTTATCCTAAGCGTGGCATTCATCAATGAGGGCTTTATTCCCCAAATGGGCGAGGAAGATGCGCCAATCTGGGTGAAGTTCCTGCGTGAGATTGTGCTGGTAGCCCTGACGCTGCTGAGTTATTTTACCACCAAGAAAGAGGTGCGTTTCGACCTCAACAAGTATTCGTGGGATCCGATTATCGAGGTGGCAGTGCTATTCCTCGGTATCTTTACCACGATGACGCCTGCGCTGGCATACCTAAAAGCCAATGCGGCGAGCCTCGGCTTGACAGCACCATGGCAGTTCTACTACGCAACGGGTGCGCTCTCGTCGTTCTTGGATAACACGCCTACCGCGGTGGCATTCCACGGTGTAGCAAGCGGTCTGCCCGAGGCAATGGCTGCTGCCGGTGCCGGAGTAGTGAGCGGCGTATTCGAGGGTACGAGTTTCGTAGCCGGTGTTCCGGAGATACTGCTGAAGGCTATCTCGCTGGGTGCGGTAATGTTCGGATCGATGACCTACATTGGCAATGGACCTAACTTTATGGTCAAGGCGATTGCCGAGGAGAACAACATCAAGATGCCGTCGTTCTTCGGCTATATGTTAAAGTTCTCGCTGATTATCTTGTTGCCGGTCTATGTACTCGCACAACTGATATTCTTGCACTAAACCAATCAGCGGCGGCGATGGGAACACCTTGCCGCCGCTGTTTTTACACAAAAATACAAACTACGAAAGGTGCGCAAACGACGACAGTATGAGCGTAAGCGACATAAACTAAGACAATTATGAATCTATTTGACCAAGTGAGCGAGGACATCAAGAAAGCGATGCTCGCTAAAGATAAGGTGGCGCTCGATGCGCTGCGCGGTATAAAGAAAGAGTTTCTGGAGGCAAAGACCGCCAAGGGCGGCGACGGCGAATTGCATGACGACAAAGCGTTGCAGATACTCCAAAAAATGGTGAAACAGCGTAAGGAGTCGGCGCAGATGTTTATCGACGCCAATCGTGCGGAACTCGCCGAGGACGAACTGGCGCAATGCAAGATTATTGAGCAGTATCTGCCCGCTATGTTGAGCGAAGAGGAACTGACGAAGGAGATTGCTGCCATTATTTCCGAGGTAGGCGCTACAAGCCCGCAAGACATGGGTAAGGTAATGGGCGTGGCAACCAAGAAGTTGGCAGGGCGCGCCGAGGGCAAAGCCATCAGTACGAAGGTACGCGAACTACTCGCTAAATAAGGCGGATCTATGAACTTTGTAGAGAGCGTAACGGCGTGGTATGCCGCACACATGAACTATGCGTCTATCACGGCGTTGATGACGATTGAGTCATCGTTTATTCCGTTCCCGAGTGAGGTGGTTATCCCGCCCGCCGTCTATGTGGCAGCCGACCCGACAAGCCCGCTGCATGTGAGTGGCAACTACTTGGTGGATGTGCTGCTCATTGTGCTGTTCGGCACGGTGGGGGCTATGCTTGGGGCGATAATCAACTATGGGCTGTCCGTATGGCTCGGGCGACTGATTATCTATAAGTTCGCCGACAGCCGATTGGGGCATCTATGCTTGCTGAGCAGCGAGAAAGTGCAGAAAGCAGAGCAGTACTTCAACGACCACGGCAAGGTTAGTACCTTTGTCGGGCGGCTGATACCGGGGATTCGGCAGTTGATCAGTATCCCTGCGGGCTTGGCGCGTATGCACTTCGGTTGGTTCCTGCTCTACACTTGCTTGGGTGCATTTGCGTGGAACTGCGTGTTGGCACTCTTGGGCTATATCGCGCACGGGCAGGCAGACCTTATCAACCAATACAGCCACGAGTTGAGCGTGATTATCCTCGCCCTGCTGGGTGTGGCAATTGTTTATTTCGTCATCAAGAAGACGGTGCAGTACTACCGCAAGAAGAAAGCATAGTGCCTATTGCTTGTAACTATAGGTATTGCCATAAGCCCCATTCTACTACGACAACGCCCTTGCCAATTTGGTAAGGGCGTTGTCGTATGTAGTGCGGAGCGTTTAGGGGACTTCTATAAAATCTCGTTTAGTGTCGGCGCAACCAACCTTGCAAGCCGCTTCTCTCGGTTTTCTCCGGATTAGGTGCTTTCGGCGCAGCGGGAGCAGCCACCGTACCATCCTCATCAAAGTCGATGATGATGTCTGCTGTATCCGGCAATGGGTTGTCCGTGTGGCGCATCGGCTCGGGTTCGGGGATAGGTTGGGGTTCCGGTTCCGGCTCTTTCTCTTTGCCCTGTGTGGGGTAGTTCTCCTCAATTGCCTCGTCGATAGTCTTGCCCTGCTTCTCGCTGCCTGCTTCCTCTTCTTGCGGTCGGTCTTCGTCGAGGACGGGCAGCCCGCTGATACCGTAGCCCGTGGCGATAATGGTGATGCGCACATCCTCGCCCAATGTCTCGTCCAACGCAACGCCCCATTGTACCTCCACTTCTTCGCCTACTTCGTCTACGAAGGCGTTTATCTGCGGCACTTCGGACATCTCGATAGCGTGTTCGGTAGAGCAGTAGAAGTTCATTAGCAGTCGTTTTGCCCCGTGCACATCGTTGGTGTTGACAAGCGGTGAGTTCAGCGCATTGCGTATCGCCTGTGTGATACGCTCTTCGCCGCTCGCACGCCCTACATTCATAATGGCAATACCGCCGTTGTGCAGCGTATTATAGACATCGGTGAAGTCGGTGTTGATAATGCCCGGCAGGGTAATAATCTCCGCTATTGCCCGTGTGGCGTTGGCGACTACATCGTTCGAGAACTCAAAGGCTTTCAGGAAATTAAAGGTCGGGTATATCTCCGGTAACTTTTCGTTGTTGATAAGGAGCAGTGCGTCTACATGCTTGGCAAGGCGTGCCACACCCTCCATGGCTTTACGTATCTTCTTTCCTTTCTCGAACGCAAACGGAATGGTTACAATACCGACGGTCAGAATGCCCATCTCTTGTGCCACCTCGGCTATGATAGGCGAGGCACCCGTACCCGTACCGCCGCCCATACCGGCTGCGATAAAGAGCATCTTTGTGCCGTCGTTCAGTGCCTCACGCACACGCTCACGGTCTTGTTCTGCATATTCTTTGGCTACATCGGGTTTGCCGCCTGCGCCCCAACCGGGACCTAATTGCAATTTCGCAGGTACCGAGGTACGCCCGAGGGCTTGTTTGTCAGTGTTGCAGACAAGGAAAGTAACATCGGCGAGTCCTTGTTGGTAGAGGTAGTTCACGGCATTGCCGCCGCCACCGCCTACGCCCATTACCTTGATGATACTGTCTCCCTGTATATCCAATGGCAATTGTATTAACTCTTCGTCGCTCATAGTAAAGAAATGTGTTTGTCGGGTTTTGTCCCCGTGGATGAAACTATCGGGGATTTGTTTTAATCCCCATGGATTACAAATATATCAGTATGCGCCTTCGCCAAAGAGGGTGGCAATGAAATCTTTTCCCTTATCGATGATGGTTTTCGGCGTGTCAATCAGTTGGTTGGGGTGTTTGTCGCGGAAGTCCTGCCCCAGTAGTATCGTGCCTACCAACGAGGCGTAGGTAGGTTCAAGGTACTGCCCGGGGGTGTCGCGTACCACTACAAGGTCGTGCCCGCCGTAGCGTACAGGCAGTGAGGTATAACGCCCGAGGTAGGCGTCCAGCCCGTGCAACATCGCACCGCCGCCTGTGATGTAGAGGGTACGGATACGCGCCTCGTGGGTGTGCAGTACTTCCAGCAGCGGGGCGAGTATGCCCTCGAGAGCGGTCTCTACCTGCGAAGCGATGTCCGAGAGAGTGAGCGACACAATGTCGCCCGTTGTGTTGTTCCGTACGCCCAATTTCTTGTCTTGGGGCAGCAGGTCGGGGGCTGCGTAGGCATATTCGCGTTTCAGTTTCTCGGCAACGGCAAATGATACGCCGAGTTGCTCTATGGCACGCGTCAGGTGGTATCCGCCCTGCGGCACGACGCTGCGAGTGCCTGTATTGAGGTATTCGCCGCATTTGTACACGGCGAGGGTAGTCGTCTCTGCCCCGAAGTCAAGCACGGCGCACCCCTCGCTCAGTATCTGGTTGCCGTCCTCTTCGGCAAAGACGGAGAGCAACGCATCGGGGCGGACAAAAGTTTGCTCTATCGAGGTCGTGGTCTGCAAGAAAGTCTTCTGCAGCATGGTGTCTGCTTCTTTGCGGGCGTAGAAAGCGGTGTAGTTGCCCTCTATGAGGGTGGCTTGTTGGTCTGGTGTAGGGGTGTATTCCTGCAGTTCGCCGTCGAGAACAAAGAAACTGGGTACGACGCCCAACACGCAAATCTGCGGGTTGCGGTTCTCCAATTTCTCTTTGCATTCTCGTTCCATCTCGTCGAGAGTGGCTTGAGGAATCGCACGGCGGTGTATCAGGTCGCGCTTCGATTTGACTGCCACGGAGCGCATGGTGTTCCCGCCCACGCAGACAAAAGCGGAGGTCAGTTTGGGTTCGCCTATGCGGTTGGCTAACAGTTGCAGCACTTTGGTTACCACGAATGCCGTGCCGGCGGTCTGTGTGATTAGCCCTTGCTCTATGCCTGCGGAGTGGCTGCTGAGTTGCTCTACGCCGAGTATCTCGAACATGCTGTCGCCCACGCGCCGTGCCGCCATGGCGCGCACAGTATCGCTGCCGAGGTCTATCGCCACTAGCGGTAGGTCGGTGTTTCGTTTCTCTACGGGTTTCTTCTTCATTGGTCTTCTGTTGGTTAGGTTGTTATCGTGCCACTACTTGTCCTCGAAAGCGCAGATCCAATTCTTTGTAGGTCGGCAGGTCTACTGCGTGGGCGGTACCCTCGTAGTAGATACGCAGTTTGTTTAGTTTTCT
This sequence comes from Azospirillum sp. CAG:239, assembly GCA_963619585.1. Classification (GTDB taxonomy): domain Bacteria; phylum Bacteroidota; class Bacteroidia; order Bacteroidales; family Paludibacteraceae; genus Colicola. The sequence goes on along the minus strand of CAVEXR010000005.1, from coordinate 44,027 downwards.
CTCGTAGTCCTCCATCTGCCCGAGTAGTATCCGCTCGGTGTGTTCGCCCTGCTGTAGGAGAACGATCTGTTGGGGTGTCTGTACAACCATTTGGTGTATGCGCTGCCGCCAGTAGGTATTGTCTTGCAGCCATTCGGCGAAGTCTGCGTAGGTGGTTCGTGCTGCCTGTTCGCCCACCATGCCCGATACAATAAGTACATTGGCTTTTACGCTCTCGCGCACAGGCATACGACGGTGGTCGGTGTCTATGTAGTACACTTCGGCGGCAGTGGCTACCCGCAAGAGCGGTATGCGTTGCGCGAGGCGTATGCGTATCTCGCCTTGCGGCGTGGCGTAGCACTCACAGTGTCGCACCATTGGGTGTGCCGCCACGGCGTTCTCTATCGCCTGCAGCGAGACACGGTTGAGCGGTAGTCCGACAGGGAAGAGGTCTTGCTGTTGTAGCAGTCGGGTCAGTTCGTAAGCGTCTACATACTGCCGTTCGGCGGAGTCGGTTATGAGGAACTCCACGCCCGTGCAGACCCGTGTTGGTGTACATACTCTGCCTACCACCACGCCCACGACCAACGCCACTGCCATCAGGCAGCCGCCAACCGAAAGCAATATGGTACGAAACAATGTACTGATTTGGAATTAGAAATTAGGAGTTAGGAATTAGGAATTACCAGTAGGCAGTCCGCCTTATATCCTCATTCTATCCGCCCTGCGACCTGCGTGAGTTACGAGGCACTTCCGGGCTATTCTCCGTCGGTCTCTCCTGCGGCGGGGCTTTGCGAGACCTTGCTCAGTGCGGCTTTAACCTCGGGGACAAGTCGGTCTATGTCGCCGGCACCGATTGTCATCACTACGCACGCACTCGGCTCTTCCTGTACCCGCTTTGCCACAAACGCCGCAAGATCGGCTTTCTCCACGAGGCTCTTCTTTGGGCAGGTAATACGGTCTATCAGCATCTCGGAGTTCACCCCTTCGATAGGCTCTTCGCGAGCGGGGTAGATAGGCAACAGTACTACCTCATCGAGCGTGGAGAGTACGCGGGCAAAGTCGTCTGCAAAGTCTCTCGTGCGCGAGTATAGGTGCGGTTGGAACACGCCTATGAAGTGCCGTTCGGGGTAGAGCCTTCGTACGGAATCGATAGATGTGGCGATCTCCGTCGGGTGGTGCGCATAGTCGTCTATGTACGCCACATGCGGGGTATTCACATGGATGTTGAATCGCCGCCATACGCCGCTGAACGACAGCAGCCCGTGCCGTAGTGCCTCGTTGCTTACGCCGTTGAGCCACGCCACCGCCATGGCGGCCACGCTGTTCTCTATGTTCACCCATACGGGGACACCGAGCCGCATATCGAGTATGGAATCGTTGGGGGTGTGGAAGTCGAAGTATATGTTTCCTTTCTCTACGCGGATATGGTCGGCGTAGAAGTCGGCTTGTTCGGTGGCGCTGTAGGTGTAGAGTTTGACGCCCGTCCTTAGGCGGGGCGTGATGGGCAGCCCTTTCTTCATGACGAGGGCGGTCTGTATCAGCGAGGTGTAGTGTTCAAAACTCTCTCGGTAGGCTTCCGCCGTGCCGTAGATGTCTAAGTGGTCGGGGTCAACGGCGGTGATGACGGACATGTAGGGTGTCAGGTGGTGGAATGAGCGGTCGTACTCGTCAGCCTCTACCACCACATAGTTGCTGTCCTGTTGGATAAGCACATTCGTCCCATAGTTGTTGCTGATGCCGCCTAAGAACGCGTTGGTGCCTATCTCCGACTGATAGAGCAGGTGTGCTAGCATGGTCGAGGTGGTGGTCTTGCCGTGTGTACCTGCCACGCAGAGGGCTTTCATGCGGCGTGTTACCAAGCCCAGCACTTCCGCCCGTTTCATGATGGGGTATCCCGCCTGTTGCAGGTGGCGGAGTAGGGCGTTGTCTGCGGGGATGGCAGGCGTCAGCACCACAAGGGTGTGTTTGGGTGTGATGGTCTCGGGCAGGGTGGTCGGGTCGTCCTTGTAGGAGATGGCTATGCCTTCCGCCTCGAGGGCGCGTGTAAGCGTCGAGGGGGTATGGTCATAGCCGTAGATGGCGTACCCGCACGAGCGGAAGTAGCGTGCAAGGGCGCTCATGCCGATGCCGCCTATGCCCAAGAAGTAGAACGATTGTATATCTCGAAAGTCCATAAGGAAATGTTTGTGCGATTGGATAGGTAGTGATGTCTATGCGTTGTTACCGGAGTGTTAGTCGTGTAAGTGTTGTGGAATATATAGTTTAATTAGTGCGGAATAGTCGTGTAGGTGTTGCGAAATAATAGTGTCAGTGTAGCAAAATAGTAGCGTAAGTATAGTGTAAGTAGTGCGGAGTGTCAGTGTAATCGCTGTCTATGGAGCAGTGTCAGTGTAATTGCTGTCTATTTGGGGTGTATAAATAGGTTGTGTACGATGAGCCTGCAAAGGTACGCATTTTTTTTCTTCCCTGCAAATTATATGTGTAATGTGTAAGAGTAATGTTTAATTAGTAATGTGTAATTAACGCAGTCCTAACAAAGCAGGCTGGGACATCCATGGACACAATGCACAATGCGCAAACCTGGGGGCGTGGGTGTCCCCACCCGCGGGGCGTAGCCCTTTGACCATGCGATGCCGAGTCCACCAAGCCCCGCACGCTACGAGGTATGTTAATTGTTACCTGTTAATTGTTAATTGAATAGAGGTATGTTAATTGTTACCTGTTACCTGTTAATTGAATATCACCCGCGTGAGCCGCAAGGCTCAGTTGACTATACTCTCCATCCCCCTCTATGAGGGGGCAGGGGGAGTCTGAATGGGGGGAGTCTGAAGGGGGGAGTCTGTCTGTCAATCTCGAGACCGGCGTATAGGATAACCGACACATAACCGATACATAACCGATACATAAGAATACTTTCGCCGTACTTTGAAGCAACTCTGACTATACCTCGCCTATACCTCGTCTATACCCGAAACGCCCCTCTTCTCCTGCGAAAATGCTCTTTTTTGCTTTTTTGTTTGTATATATTGTAAAAAATGTGTACCTTTGCGCCGTCTTTCGTACAGTGGATGACTGCGGGGAAACAATCGAATTTCCCGTGTTGAAAAGACAACCCTAATCGGATGTAATCCAATTAACTACTATAAATTGCCTCTTAACTATTATGAAAAAGGTTGCAACTCTTCTTTTGATATGGCTGTGTGCGCTCGGTGCGATGGCGTATGATTTCGAGTACGATGGCTTGGGCTATACGGTTCTTTCTACGAATGCCGACGGCTCCAAGAATGTCAGTGTGTCGGCGGGTGCGACGGCTCCCAAGGGCGAACTGACTATACCTTCTTCCTTTGCGGTAGACGGCGTTTCGTATGTCGTTACCCAAGTGGCAGAGAAGGGTTTTATTAATGCTTCGATTACCTCGGTTACCATCCCCTCTACGGTTACCAAAATCAATGGTTGGGCATTCTATTCCTGTTCTTCGCTCGTAAGTGTTTCCTTGGGCGATGCCGTCGATTCGATAGGCAACCGTGCGTTCTGTAACGATGTGAATGTGAGTGAGATAACGCTTCCCGCTACGATTAAGTTCCTCGACCAATATGCCTTGGGTAATATGCCTGCGTTGGAGCGTGTTACTTTCTTGGGCAGTACGCTTCCGAATATAATTTCGTCGGCTTTCGCATTCTCGGGCAGGACACCGTCCTTTACGGTGCGAAACATCTATGTGCCGGAAGGAACTTTCGCTATATACGATGTGTACAAAGGATACTGCGGTAGTTATACGGGAATGTACTTGATTATTGACCCCAAGTCGGATGTCATACAGTTTAACGACGGCACATTGGTCTATCGTGTGATAGACGAGGCAGCAGCAACGGTAAAGGTGATCGGTCCTGCTACTACGCTGACGGGTTCGCTCGTTATCCCCTCTGCGGCGGTGAACGATGGGGTAACCTATACGGTGGTCCGCATTGAGAAAATCGCCTTCGAGGGGCGTTTGGATCTGACGGCGGTTTCGTTCCCCTCTACCGTTACGGTGATCGACTCTGCCTCGTTCCGTAACTGTTCCAACCTCGAGACCATTACGCTTGCCGAGGGTGTGGACACGATAGGCAACCGTGCATTCTTGGGTGCTTTCCAAGTGACGGCATTGACCATTCCCGCCTCGGTAAAGCGTATAGAGAACTACGCTTTTGGTAACTTGATCAACTGCTCCTCGGTTACATTCTTGGGCGAGACACGCCCTTCGCTCCATAGTGGAGCGTTCTATTGGAGTGTGCAGACGCCGACCTATGATATCCGTACCATTCATGTGCCTTGCGGGGCATACGACGAGTATAGTCAGTCGTTCTCCTATAACGGTCTGGGGTATGGGTATGTGATAGACGACCCTTGTTCTTCAAAAGAAATCATTGCTGCCGGCTACCGTTTCCAAGCCATCGACGGTGATGCTACGGCGGTGCGTCTGCTTTCGCCGGTTGTGTTCCTCTCGGGGGTCGTTACGCTGCCGTCCTCTATCGAGTACGACGGCACGACTTATACGGTGAAAGCCATTGCTACCCGTGCATTGAGTTCGCAGCGGCAAATTACCGAACTCGTTATCCCCAATACGATTACCGTTATCGATTCGGCGTCGTTCCGCGATTGTACGAAGTTGACGAAAATTACGATACCCGAGGGTATTACCAAGATATGCGACCGTGCGTTCTGTAACGACTCAATGGTTACTTCGCTCGTCTTGCCCTCTACTATTGAGCGAATAGAGGATATGGCGTTCGGTAACTTCGTCAACCTCGAGAGCCTGACGATAGACCGAGAGACTCCGCCTACTTTGAGCGGTACGCCCTTTGGTGCCTATCTCAATACCATTCATGTGCAGCGTATTACCTATGTCCCCTGCGGCGTGCGCGCGTCGTATGGTACGGCATGGAAGTTGGATACCAAGTATATCTACCCCATCGGATGGGATACGGATATCTATCACCACGACCACCCGTCGGCTAAGACTACCGAGGTTGAGTGCACCGAAGCGGGTGCTATTGCATTCCACCGTGTCTTCACACCGAATGTGTACGAGACGCTTACGCTGCCCTTTGAGGTCAGCCGTGTAACCGTAGTAGAGGACGGTGAGGAGTACGAAATTGTGCCGGTCAACAAGGGGGTTGAGGACGGTAACTATTGGCTCCGTAAGCAGTCTGGCAATCAGTCCGACGACACGCCGGTGTATGGTTATGCTTCCTCGATAGAGAAAGGCGAGGCTTACCTCGTTTGCTTCCCCGATTCGTACTACGAAGGCAAGGATATCATCTTCTATGGCGAGGCAGGACAGACGCTCTCTGACGACTTTTCGCAGCAGAGTACATCCAATGTGCAGATGTATGCGAATACGACGCTGAAGAACCAGACCGTATCGGACATCTATCTGTTGGAGAGCAGTTTCATACTCCACGAGGGCAAGCAGACGCTCTACCCCTCGGAGTGCTACTTGGCATTGACCGCCACGATGCCTGTCTCCCATGCGCCACGCCGCATGGCATACCGCATGTCAGAAGACCAAACGCCTACCGACAACGGCGTACCGGTAATCGATGCGAACGCTCTTGCCTATTCTGTAGAGGGGAACACGCTGACCCTCTTGCCCGCAGGGGCTGCGGTTCGTGTCTATACCGCAGCGGGTACGCTCTTGCAATCTTTCCCCTCGGGGATGGAAACGGCTACCCTTACGCTGCCTTCGGGCTGCTATATTGTCCATACCGATGCCGGTAGTCAAACTATTGTGTTGTGATTAGGGAGAACGATTCAATGAAAAAGCATATATACATACTTCTCTTGCTGTTCATAGCCCTTATGCCTGTGTGTGGGCAGCGATATACCAACCCCACTACCACCAACGATTGGCAGAGTGCGCAGCCTGCACAGATGTATACGACAACGACGCAGTTCCAATCGACTGCGATGCAAATGGGGAACTACAATGTCGTCTTTGCGGCACAAGACCTTTCCTATACTGCTACGGGTGTGCAGCGTAAGCCGCCTGTGATAGGGAAAGACGATGATGCCCCTGATACCCCGGGGATACCCGTAGGCGATGGCACTTGGGTGTTGCTCTTCTTTGCTGCACTCTATGCCCTCTCGGTCTTTGTGCGCCGCCGCAAGCAAGCCCGTGCCTAAGCGGTATTTGACTTATGCTTGAGCGGTCTTCTTCAGTACGCATGGTTATAACCCTGTTCTGTCTCTTCTTTTGGGGCAGTGCAGGGTCTTTTGTTTCGTCCCGTACGGTTACGCACCGTACGGATACTGCACATTGTGCCGGGCAGGACACCATTCGTCTGCTCTGCATAGGCAATAGTTTCTCGTGGGACGCCGTCGAGCAGGAACTTGCCCCGCTTGCTGCTGCCGCAGGTCAACCTATCCTGATAGGCAACCTCTACTACGGCGGCTGTTCGCTTTTGCAGCACTATACTTTCCTTTTGGCAGATACGGCAGCCTATAGTTACCGCCTTATCGAGCAGGGCGAGCGCAGGGTCTTTGAGGGCAAGACGCTCCGTCAGGCACTCCGTGAACGCCGTTGGGACTATATCACTTTCCAGCAAGCGAGTGGCGATAGTGGCGACCGCACGACCTTTGAACCCTACCTTTCCCAACTGATAGACACCGTGCGCGGCTATCAGCCTGCCGCCCGCCTGTGTTGGTTGATGACTTGGGCGTACGCCGCCAATAGTCATCATCCCGACTTCCCCCGCTACCACTCTAATCAGCGCGAGATGTACGACAGTATCTGTCGCACCACGCAGTGGGTATTGCAACAGCACCCCTCTCTCTTGCTCATCCCTTGCGGCGTGGCAGTGCAGAACGCCCGCCGCACCATGGGCGATACCCTTTGCCGCGACGGTTATCACCTGAACTATCAATACGGCCGCTACACCGCTTCCTGCACCGTCCTCGAGGTGCTGCTCAACCAACCGCCACACACCACAACAACACCCCACACAACCCCTACCCCTACCACCACCCCACATAATACTACCTATACCACCGCAACACATAACCCCACCCCCACCACAACAACACATAACCCTACCACTACCACTACCACTACCACCACAACACATAACCCTACCCTTACCACAACAAAACAGACAACGGCTACGAGAAAAGCAGGGCAAAGAACGAAGAGGTACTCCTGTGTAGGAATACCCTATCGTAACCCTGCAATGACTCGCCGTCAGCAACGCCAAACGCAGCGTGCGGCCCACCGTGCTACGCAGCGTGCCGCTCACCAACTCACCCAACAATGCAACTAGAATACATAGTTCAAATAGATCCCCTAGACTATCTATACAATATAGACAATCTATATAAAATAGCCAATCCAACCTATCTATCCCCCCTCTTTCTGAGGGGGCAGGGGGAGTCCTAATTGAGTAAAGCCTCAGAGAGAATATCTTCGGCAATCATCGACTTATCCTGCAGAGGGTAGGTCGTTTTTTGTATAGAATCAGTGGTGCAGGTGTCGCCCTGCGAATGGGATACCCTGCGGTAGATGGTAACCTCGTTTGTATCATACCCGAAGCAGGCGTTGGGTGTACGCAGCGAATTGAGTACGATCATGTCCAGCCCTTTGCTTTGCAACTTATGGAGTGCGTGTGCCTCCTCGTCGTTGGTCTCCAGCGCAAAGCCCACTATGCGTTGCCCTGCGCTTTTCTGTTGCCCTAGCGTGGCTGCAATATCGGGGGCCTTCTGCAGCGTCAGCGTTAGGGTATCCTCGTCGCTGCGCTTCTTTATCTTAATAGGCGATATGCTGCTTGGGGAGAAATCTGCCACGGCAGCGGAGAGAATAGCCATATCGACTCGAGGGAACGCCTCCACGCAGGTGCGATACATCTCTTCGGCAGAGCGCACATTCACCCGCTCCACCCGTGCGGCACGCCCATAGACGGGGAAATCCAATACGGTATGGAGGCTTGTCTGCCCCGAGACGAGTACTACTTCTGCCCCGTGGCGGCGGCAGGCTTGTACCAGGGCATAGCCCATTTTTCCCGTGGAGTAGTTGCTGATATAGCGAACGGGGTCGATACGCTCTTGGGTGGGGCCTGCCGTGATTAGCACCCGCTTGCCCGCGAGCGTCTTGGGCGTGAGTGCCTCTTCGGCTGCCTCTTCGAGGGCTGTCGGCTCTTGCATACGCCCTTTGCCGCTTGTCCCGCACGCCAATTCGCCGTCTGCACAGTCGAGCATTAGGATGTTCTCCCACGCCGACAGCCGTTGCATCGCCGCTTGTGTGGCGGGTGATAGGTACATCTTGTCGTTCATGGCAGGCGCAATCACTACGGGCTTGCGCATGGCGGCAAAAGTGGTGGTCAGCGCATCGTCTGCCACGCCGCTTGCCATCTTGCATAGCACATTCGCCGTCGCAGGGGCGATTAGCATCAAGTCCGCCCAATCCGGCAGCGAGATATGCTCGGTAGAGTGTTCATTGATAGCGGCGAACACATCCGAATAGACCTTGTAGCCCGAGAGGGTCTGCAAGGTCAACTCCGTAACGAACTCCAACGCATGGCGTGTGGTCGTTACGCGCACTTCTGCCCCTGCTTTGCGCAGGAGACGGATAAGTTCAGGAATCTTGTAGGCAGCAATGCCGCCACTGATGCCGATAAGTATGTGTTTGCCCTTTAACAACGAACTGCCTGTGGCGACAAACCACTATTTCAGTGCTTCGTCCTTGTTGTTGTTCTTGTACACCAAGTCGCCGTCTACGAACTCTTGGGTAGCCATAAGGGTCGGCTTGGGCAGACGCTCGTACGAACGCGAAATCTCTATCTGCTCCTGGTTCTCGAAAGTCTCATCGGACGACTCCTGTGGAACGGCAAAGTCCTGCAACTTGGCGTCCAACTCTTTCTTGAGTGTCGAACTTATTTGGTTCGCACGCTTGGCGATAATGGCTACGGTCTCATAGACATTGCCTACGGGCTCTACCAACTTGTTCATGTCGCGCGTAATCGTATTCTTCGGCGCTTTAATCTGTTTTACATCCATTATTCTATAGAATCTGATTAGTCTTTGATTATCTTCTGTACATCGCGGAATATGCGTTCTGCCGCCGAGCGGTGTTTCGAGTCGGGATATTCGGTGATGAAGTTGTAGTATTCGTCCTGCGTATCGCGGGCACGCTCCATTTTCTTCTCCTCGTACGAGGCGAGCATCTGTTGGTGTTTGGACTGCAGTATCAGCCAGTTCAGTTCCTCTTGATACTTGTTGCTCGGGTAGGTCTTGAGGGCATTCTTCGCCGTTATCTCGCAACTTTCATAGTTGTTGCCGAGGTAGGTGCCGAGGTTGAAATAGAGTTTTGCGCTCAAGTATTCCTTGTATGCCAACTTGTCGTACATCTCGTTCATCTCTGTATACGCCTGCTCAGCGTAGGGACTCTCAGGATAGAGTTCCACAAACTCCGTGTACGCCTGAATGGCTTGGCGGGTTATCGCTTGGTCGAGCCGTGCATCGGGCGAATCGAGGTAGTAGCAATGCCCGAGTTGGTAGCGTGCCTCGATGGCGTATTTGCCTTTCGGGTAATTGCGGATATAGGCTTGGTAGTAGTTGGCAGCCGAGGCATAATCTTTCTGCCCCATATAACTCCGTGCAAGGTAGGCGAGCACATCCTCGCTGCGTTCCGTGCCTTTGTAGTAGGGGGCTACATCGTCCAGTAGGGTCTGCGACTTCACATACTGCTTGTCGTTGAAGTACATCAGGGCTTGTTGATACTTATAGTCCGGGTCGGTGGATTTTAGTGTCTTTTGGTACTCACCGCACGACGCGAGGAGTACACCGACCAACAAAATGAATAAGCCCTTTTTCTTCATAACGATAATAAAACCCGATTACAAAAAGCCCGCAAAGTTACAACAATTATTCCGTTCCTACAAGCCTTAAGCAATTTTTGTGCCGAAATACAAATCCATAGAACAGCATAAAAGTATTTTTTTTGTGTGTAGAGGTGATAGATTTTCCGTTTTTCTGCGTTATATGGATAGAGGGGGATGAATAGTTGCCTTCCTCTCTTGTGTACCTCGAAGAAAAAGTGTACCTTTGCAGACAGAATAAAAGACCTTCGCTGTCCTTCTGCAGAGGGTTAAAAGAGTAGTAATAAAAACCAACTCAACACAAAACCTAACATATAAACTAACCCCAAAACCCAAACAAATTATGGCACGCACGGAAATTTCCACTTTAGGCGAGTTCGGACTGATTCGCCGTTTGACAAAAGACCTGACTATGCACCAACCATCGACCAAGAAAGGGGTAGGCGACGATGCCGCCGTTATGGACTACGGTGCCGATCGTTGCCTCGTTACGAGCGATATGCTCCTCGAGGGCATTCATTTCAATCTCGAATATATACCGCTCAAGCACCTCGGCTATAAGGCAGCCGTGGTCAACTTCTCCGATATATACGCCATGAACGGCACCCCCACGCAAATCACAGTGTCTGTGGGTATTAGCCGTCGTTTCTCCGTCGAGGATATGGACGAACTCTTCGGCGGCATCCGCTTGGCGTGCGAGCGTTATGGCGTAGATTTGGTAGGTGGCGACACCTGCGCTTCCATGACGGGGCTTACCATCTCTATCACCTGTTTGGGTACGGCCAAGGCAGAAGATATTGTCTATCGCAACGGGGCAAAAATGAACGACCTTATCTGCGTGTCGGGCAATCTTGGTACCGCCTATATGGGTCTGCAGTTGTTGGAGCGTGAACGCCTCGTAGCAGCCAACAATGCCAACGCAGCCCCCGCATTCGATGGCAAAGAGTACCTGCTCGAGCGACAACTGAAGCCGGAGGCTCGCCGTGATATTATCGCAGCGCTGCATAAGGCGGGCGTCAAGCCGACCGCTATGATGGATGTGTCCGACGGTCTGTCGTCCGAGTTGCTGCATATCTGCTCGCAGTCAGGTGTCGGCTGTGCGGTCTATGAGGACAAGTTGCCTATTGATTACCAGGCGGCAGCCCTTGCCGACGAGATGAATTTGAATATCGTTACCTGTGCGCTTAACGGCGGCGAGGACTACGAGTTGCTCTTCACCTGCGACATCAACGATTACGAAAAACTCGTGCCTATCGAGGATTTGTATATCATCGGACATATCACCAAGCCTGAGTACGGCACGAATCTTATCGGGCGCAACGGCGAGGAGTTGGCACTTCGTGCACAAGGTTGGAATGCATTCACGGAGGAGGCGAAATGAAACCGGTAAAATTGTTCTTGACCGATGTAGACGGCTGCATGACGGACGGCGGCATGTACTATTCCGCCAATGGCGATGAGATGAAGCGCTTCTGTGTCTACGATGGCATGGGTATCGTGCTGTTGCGCAAGGCGGGCATTCCCTGCGGCATTCTCACCAGCGAGACCACCGAGATCGTGGCGGCTCGTGCCAAAAAATTGGGCATGGAGTATTTGCGTATGGGCGTAGGGCGTCAGGTAGATCATGTGCGTCAGACCAAACTCGAAACCGCGCAGGAGATTTGCGCCGAGTTGGGTATCACTTTAGAGGATGTTTGTTTCGTGGGTGATGATGTCAACGATTTAGATCTTTTGGAGGCTGTCGGCACCCCTTGTTGCCCTACCAACGCCATAGAGCGGATCAAGAACATCCCCGGCATCATCCACCTAACCCGTGCGGGTGGCGATGGTGCCATCCGTGAAATCGCCGAGATGATCCTTGCCGCCCGCCTCGCCGAAAAGCACTAACACCTCGGTCTGTATCTCTATATTCGATAGCATATAATGGTAGCATGAAATAATAGAATTATATGCGATATAATATAATGTGGCATATTCTTTGTGATTTTATATGCAAACGAATATAGTTTTATGTACAAGTGAATAGATTGTATTATGGCGAAGACGAAATTATCGGAGTGTGTAAAGGCACTACGAAAGCAATATGGATTGACGCAAGAGGATTTGGCATACAAATCCGGTGTGAGTCTTTTCTTTGTGCGTGAGTTGGAGCAGGGGAAAGTGTCGCTGCGTATGGATAAGGTGAATCAGGTGTTGGATTTGTTTCATTACGAATTGACCCCGCAACGCAAAGAGAATGCGCAAGGCTGAAATATATTATCAAGATTCTTTGGCTGGCGTGTTAGTGGAAACCGACGCGGGGTATCGCTTTGCTTACGATGAGGCATACTTGCAACAAGCGGGTGCTTTGCCCGTAAGTTTGACGCTCCCTCTTTCGCCGGCTGCCTACGAGAGCCTCACGCTCTTTCCGTTCTTCGACGGGTTGATACCGGAGGGTTGGCTGTTGGATGTGGCACTGCGGAGTACGGATGTGAGTATGTTGGATAGAATGGGACTGCTGTTGCTCTGCTGCAAAGACTGCATAGGGGCGGTAAGTGTCGTAGAAGTTAAAGGGTAAGGAATTTATAGAAGTTAAAGTGTCAGACTATGGGCAGATGTCTGTATTGCTATAAGGAACTGCGGGAGGGCGAAAAGGACTTTCACCCCGCTTGTGTACGCCGCTTTTTCGGCACGCAGGCAGTACCCGTGTGGACTTATACCCGTGCGGATATGGACGCTTTGGCAAAAGAGGTTATCGCCTCTCAGACGACACTCACGGGGGTGCAACCCAAAATATCCTTGCACCTGCAAGACCATGAGGGCAGCAAGCGACTGACCATTGTCGGTTTTGGCGGCGGGTATATCTTCAAGCCGCAAACGGAAGATTACCCGCATTTGCCCGAGGTGGAGGACTTGACCATGCATTTGGCGGAGCAGAGTCGGATTGAGGTCGTTCCTCATACGCTTTTCCGTTTGGCAGACGGAGAGTTGGGGTATCTTGCCCGCCGCATAGACCGTCTGCCCGACGGCGAGAAATTGGCAATGGAAGATATGTGCCAATTATCCGAACGCCCGACGGAGTACAAGTATAGGAGTTCCTACGAGCAGGTGGCAAAAGTCATTGCGCGATATTCGTCGACACCATTGTTAGACCTTATGCGCTACTACGAATTGGTCTTGTTCTGTTGGCTTACGGGCAATAACGATATGCACTTGAAGAACTTCTCGCTCTATCGTCCGTCGGCGACAGGCTATGTGTTGGCACCTGCCTATGACCTGTTGAATGCGATGATAGTCAATCCTTCCGACTCCGAGGAGTTGGCGCTTACCCTTGATGGCAAAAAGCGCAAACTGACCCGTACGGATTTCGAGAAGGCTATGCGAGGCAGTGGTTTGAACGAGAAAGTTATCAGCAATATCTTCCGCAAGTTTGAGCGCATTTATCCCGCATGGGAGAGTACCATTCATGCCTCTTTTCTGCCCGAAGAACTGCAAGAAGCCTATTGGCAATTGGTGCAAACCCGCATTCGACAACTATACACCACAGATACTTCTACTAACCCATAAGCAAGACCCTACCCATGAGCGAGTTTGATTACTACATACAGCAAGGAGAACCGTCGCAACGCGAGAAAGCGGAAGCGTGGGCTATGGCTATCGGGTTGCAGGATGTAGACGGGCTTACCCCGTCGGAGTATTTGCGTAGTACGGCAAAACGCCATATTGAGGGGGAGATAGATATTAAGGAAGCCCAACGCTTGGTACATACCTACTACCAAACAAAGACTACTCGTTCTGCCGATGAGGATAACCAATTCGAGGCAGACTCGGTAGCCGCAAAGATAGCAGAATTGATAGAGAGCAATACCGTAGGTTTTACGCTGCAAGGGTATCTGTCTATACACAAGCACCTGTTTACAGGCGTATATAAATTTGCAGGGCGCATTCGTGATTACAATATCACAAAAAAGGAATGGGTGCTACGGGGTGGCACGGTCAGTTATCTGAATTACATAGATATTCGCTCGGCGATAGAATACGATATAGAGAACGAAAGAGCATTTAGTTACAATGGGTTATCGCAGGCAGATATGATTGCACACATTGCCCGTTTTGTGGTGGGATTGTGGCAAATACATGCTTTTGGCGAGGGAAATACACGAACAACAGCCGTGTTCACTATCCTCTATTTGCGTTCTATAGGGTTTGATATTGATAATAGTCTGTTTGCTGAATACTCATGGTACTTTCGTAATGCGTTGGTGCGTGCGAATTATAAGAATGCTGCGAGCGGAATAGACTATGATTACCAATATCTTGAACGGTTTTTCCGTAATCTGCTGTTAGGAGAGAAGAACGAACTCAAAAATCGTTATTTGCTTATCAATCCACCGGCAGAGTTACAGCAGACCCCCGCAAGTACCCCCACAAGTACCCCTGCAAGTACCCCCGCAAGTATAGGAAAACTCTTCCAAACAATGACCGAACCGATACAGCGATTGGTGTTGGCAGTGGGCGAACAGCAATTATCCAAGCGAGAGATAATGGAACTCGTTGGGCTGAAAGACAGGTCTAATTTTGAGGAATATAGTTTGACCCCTGCTGTCCTATCCGGTTTTGTGCGCTTACTCTATCCTGATTCTCCTAAGCACCCTCGTCAGAAATACCTGTTGACAGTGAAAGGATTAATGGTATACCAAACTTTGAAAAGCAGAAAATGAAGAACATAGCCGTCATATTAGCCGGAGGCATAGGCGCCCGCGTGGGAGGTACAACGCCTAAGCAACTGATGCCGTTAGCCGACGGCAGGAGCATACTCGAGCACTCGGTGGCGGCGTTCGAGCAGGCGGTGTGTATCGATGAGATAGGTATTGTTATGCATAGGGACTACCTCGCGCAAGCACAAGAGATGGTGCGTCGCAACGATTGGCAGAAAGTGGCATTTGTTATCGCGGGCGGCAACGAGCGTTACGAATCAAGCCTCAATGCCATCCGAGAGATAGAGCGTAGAGAGAATAAAATAGAAGAGAAAAATAATGAGATAGAGCGTAGAGAAAATGATATAAATAGTGATAGGGATAAGTCGGAGCAGACAATAGAAAGCCGTCCCGTCATCAATATCCTTCTTCACGATGCCGCCCGCCCCTTTGTGAGCGAGCGAATTATCACGGATGTCTGCACTGCCCTACAGCAGCACGAAGCCGTTACGGTCGCCATCCCTGCCACAGACACGATGTACAGGGTAGCACCGCAAGAGCAGGACACAGCGGGCGATTTCATTGTACAAGACATTCCTCTCCGTTCGACCTTGTTGTGTGCGCAGACCCCGCAAGCCTTTCGCCTAACAACAATAGCCGAAGCCTACCGCCAAGCCTTACAGCCCCCGCAAGAAAGCGATAACCCCCAATCCCAACAAGAAAGCAATAGCCGGCAGTTCCAACAAGATAACCATAGCCAGCAACCAAAGCCCCTGCAAGCCACCGACGACTGCGGCATAGTACACCACTACTTGCCGTCTGTCCCTATCCACATAGTCCCGGGCGACGCCCAAAACCGCAAAATAACCTACAAGGAAGACTTATGAGTTCTCAATTATCTCTCAATAGAATATAGTTAATCCAACAAATGAAGAATATAGCAGTTATATTATCAGGTGGCTCGGGCATACGCATGGGCGGCGACACACCGAAACAGTTTCTCAAACTCGCCGGCAAGATGGTTATCGAGCATACGATCAATGTGTTCGAGGCAGCCGAACAGATAGATGAGATTTGCATTGTTTGCCGTATCGACTATATAGAGCGTGTGCAGGAACTCGTGGTGCGCAACAACTACCGCAAAGTGAAGCGCATTCTTGCGGGGGGTAAAGAGCGTTACGAATCGTCGCTTGCGGCTATCCGAGCCTATACAGAGGAGTGCAACCTGCTTTTCCACGACGCAGTTCGCCCGTTGGTGAACGAGCGTATTATCAACGACTGTATCGAAGCACTTAGCACTTACAACGCTGTGGATGTCGCCATTGATACCACCGACACCATTATTCAAGCCAATGCGCAGCGTTGCATAGAATATATTCCGCCTCGTGCGGCACTGCGTAATGGGCAAACGCCGCAATGCTTTCGTCGTAGCACTATCGCCGAAGCCTATCGCTTGGCACTCCAAGACCCGCAGTTTCGGACGACGGACGACTGCGGCGTGGTGCGAAAGTACCTGCCCGATGAGCCGGTCTATATTGTGGCGGGCGAGCAGTTCAATATGAAACTGACGCATATTGAGGATTTATTTCTACTCGACAAACTATTCCAACTCAAGAATGTAGAACTCTCGCAACAGGAACTCTCATGCGCCACGCAGTCGGCTTTGCCCGAGAAAGTCTTGGTTGTCTTCGGTGGCAGTTACGGCATAGGTGCCGAGATAGTACGCCTTGCTTCGGAGTACCATAGTCGTGTCTATTCGTTCTCCCGTTCCGAGAATGGCGTAGATGTATCCGATATGGCGAGTGTGCAGCGTGCGTTGCAATCGGTTTTTGACCAAGAGGGGTGTATCGATGCCGTAGTGAATACCGCAGGCGTACTCTATCGTGAGCCGCTTGCTACGATGTCGGAGGATACTATTCGTGCTTCTCTTGATATAAACCTGTTGGGCGTTATCCATGTAGCGCAAGCCGCTTACCCCTACCTTAAGAAGACGCATGGCGCACTGCTATTCTTTACTTCGTCGTCCTACACACGCGGTCGGATGCTCTATAGCCTCTATTCTGCTACCAAAGCCGCTATAGTTAATTTTGTGCAGGCAATAGCCGAGGAATGGAACGAGTGTGCCATTCGCGTCAATTGTATCAACCCCGAGCGCACCAAGACACCTATGCGCACCCGCAATTTCGGCAACGAGCCTGCGGAGTCGCTCTTGTCAGCAGAGGCTGTGGCAATTGCCTCGCTCAACACGCTCTTCTCCAAGTTCACAGGCGAAGTGGTGGATGTTCGCCGTAATAATACAGAAAAACTATTTTAGGTAAAAACAAATGGATACTTCACTTCCGAAAGCCACAGGCAATCTGCGTGCTTTGCAACTTCGCATACTTGATATTCTTCTTGTGTTAGATGAACTCTGTCGAAAGAACCATATACAATACTATATCGCTTATGGCACAGTTTTAGGTGCTGTCCGTCACGGAGGCTTTATTCCTTGGGATGATGATTTGGATATTATGGTCGTAGGGGATGATTACGAGCGTTTCCAACAAGTCTGTAAGGAACAACTGCCCGATTGGTTATTCCTTCAAAATAGGGAAACGGATCCAAACTCAGGAATGGGTACAGGGTTATTCAAAGTACGCGATAAGAAATCCCTATTTGTAGAGAGCTACGATGTCTTTGAGAAAGACTACAAACGGGGCGTATTCATTGATGTGTACAAAGCAGTTACTATTCCTAAACGACCGGAAAAGTTGGTAGGCTATTTGCTCACTCGCATTTCTTATGCTTACAATTTCTATCGTTATAACAAACCCATCAATTTGCATAATATAGTCTGCTATTTGTTGTATCCGTTCTCGTATGTTTGGCATAAAGCACTGCTTTGGTTATTGATGCAGGGAGGAAAACCCTATTATTGTTGCCAATTGGGAGAAGGAGTATATTTACAAGCCCGCCCTACACGCTATGATGATATTTTTCCCCTTCGAGAGATAGAGTTTGAGGGACATAAGTTTATGGGTCCCAACAATCCGGATGGCTATCTCCGTGCTATTTACAACGACTATATGCGTATCCCTGCCCCTGATAAACGCCGCGTACACGGTTACTACTATATAGAGGATGCTTCATCCATAGCCTTGATTTATAACGAGTCTAATACGAATACACAATAACAAACTTGTCTTATGCGTTCTATCTCTACTTATATCGGTCTGCTTCGCAGAAAGGGTTTCCGCACCTGTCTGTATAACTTGGTAACGCTTCTTTGTGAGCCTTCGCTGCGTCATTCCCGTAAACTTTACAAAAACTATAAGGAACTGATACTCTCTCCGTTATCCAACACAAATGCGCCTTTACAGATGGAAGAGAATGCGCCAGTTTGGGTCTGTTGGTTGCAGGGGATTGAGAACGCCCCTCGGTTGGTGCAAGTATGTTATGCTTCTGTGCAGAAGTATTGTGCAGACCGTCCCATTCATCTCATTACAACAGAAAATATGGGCGATTATGTAACCTTGCCCGACTATGTAATGCGGAAATATCGAGCAGGTATAATCCCTCCTGCGCAGTTTTCCGACATTCTGCGATTGGCGTTATTGGTAAGGTATGGTGGTATTTGGATAGATAGTACGGTATTGCTCACTGCTCCGTTGCCTCAGTATATCACTCATAGTTCGTTCTTTTTTTATCAAAATAAGTCTTGGGGAGATGTCCCTCTTCCAATAATCGGGTCAAGTTGGCTTCTCTCGGGGAGTGAAGGACACCCTATTTGGCAGCGTCTATTGGATTTGCTGTATGCATATTGGGAAAGAGAGGATACAGTGATAGACTATTTCTTTTTCCATCTGTTTCTCTATCTGTTAGTTTTGCATAATCCACAGGCTGAGGCACTGCTTGAATCTATGGAGTTTCATTGTAACCAAGCGCATTTCGTTATGTGGTCGCGTGATTTTGGTAAACCCTATTCTCCCGAGTTATGGGATGTTCTTCTGCGAACCGGTTCGGTACATAAACTTACCTATAAATACACCCCGGCTCCGGATGCACACAACACCGTATATGACCATGTTCTTAATCTACCTATAGAAGATTGTGGCAGCATATGATTAATGATTTAACAGTATTGCTATAGGACTGTATAGCAAGCACTTAGTTGTTTTATAACCACACAAATCGCAGATTTTCCACATAACATTTGAAGATTTTCCGCTCAACAATCGCAGATTTTTTTCTCATACTTTTGAAGATTTTTCTTGCGACATTTGAAGATTTTCCGTACCTTTGCCGCACCAAACGAATAGTAATATGTTAGAACGCAAGCAAAATACGATTCTTCTTGAGCGTTTAGCCGAGCCGCGTAGGACGATACAAGTGGTTGCAGGTCCTCGCCAAGTGGGCAAAACGACTATGGTCAAGCAGGTGCTGAAACAATGTGCCATTCCCTCTTTTCTGTACAATGCAGACGCAGTGGCAGCCGACGATGCCGAGTGGATTGCCAAACGGTGGGAAGAGGTGCGCTCACAAATTATCTTCAATGCGTATGCCGAAGCCGTGTTGGTGTTCGACGAGATACACAAGATTAACAACTGGAGCGAGCAGGTCAAGCGCGAGTGGGATAACGACACTTTTCGTGATGTGCCTATCAAGGTCGTGCTATTGGGCTCTTCTCGTCTGTTGCTTAAACGCGGGTTGACGGAGTCCTTGGCAGGGCGTTTCGAGATAATCAGCATGGGGCATTGGTCTTATGCCGAGATGCACGAGGCATTTGGTTGGAATATCAATCAGTACATCTATTTTGGTGGTTATCCCGGTAGTGCTGCTTATATCGAGAACGAGATGCGTTGGCGGCGTTTTATGCGTGAGACCATTGTGGCACCTGCTATAGAGAAAGATGTTTTGCAGACTTCTTTTATCTATAAGCCCGCCTTACTAAACCAACTGTTCCATATCGGTTGTGCCTATTCGGGTGAGTTGCTGTCCTATAATAAGATGTTGGGTATGTTGCAAGACGCAGGCAATGCCAGTACACTGGTGAGTTACCTGCAACTGCTTGCCGATAGCAAACTGCTCGTTGGCTTGCAGAAATACGCTGTAGACCAAGCCCGTAAATATAAGTCTATCCCGAAGTTGCAGGTCTACAATAACGCCTTGCTGTCGGCTATGACAGATGGTATGACCTACGAGAAAGCCTTTACCAATCCTACTTTGTGGGGGCAGTGGGTAGAGTCTGCCGTCGGGTGCTTTTTGTTGGATCAGATAGACGAACTCGAGTGCGAGTTGTACTATTGGCGAGAGAATAACGATGAGGTCGATTTTGTGCTTACACGGGCAAACAAAATAGTCGCTATCGAGGTCAAGAGCGGCAGACGACAACACAATCAAGGTCTCTCCGTGTTCGGCGAAAAATTCCACCCGCAGTTCTCTTTGGTAGTCGGTGGTGAAGCGATGTCCGCCGAACAATTCTTTATGGGTAACCTCTCTCGCTTACTCTCCTAATACACTTCTTTTCCCATGAAACTCCTCTCTATCATTATTCCTACTTACAATATGGCGGCGCTCCTGCCCCGCTGTTTGGATTCGCTCGTGCAGGCGCAGCACGCCGACCTGTTGGATATCCTTGTCGTCAACGATGGCAGCCGCGACAACTCTTCCGAGGTGGCGCATGGCTATCAAACGAAGTACCCCAAATCGGTGCGCGTGATAGACAAGCCAAACGGCAACTATGGATCTACTATCAATGCCGCTTTGCCTGTGGCTACAGGGATGTTTATCAAGGTATTGGACTCCGATGATTGGTTCGATACCGCGGCTCTCGACCGCTTTCTTGTAAGCCTCGCCGAGTATGCCACGGAGCAAGAACTGCAGCCGACCGACGCAACCGACCGTCCTCAACACACGCCTGCGCAAGCCCCCGATATGGTCATCACCCACTTCACGCAACTCGCCGCACACGGCAGTCGTGAGGTGGTGCGTTACAATACAATGGGGCGTGAGCCGTACACCTATGGCAAAGTCTACGACCTCGATACGGTACTGCAGGACGGCTATATCCGCTTCTTCCTTATGCACGCCTTGACCTATCGCACCGACCTGCTGCGCGAGATGCACTACCGCCAGACGGAGGGCATTTCCTATACCGACACAGAGTGGGCGTCGTTGCCGGTCTTCCACGCCCGTACCATTCTATTC
Source organism: Azospirillum sp. CAG:239 (assembly GCA_963619585.1). Classification (GTDB taxonomy): domain Bacteria; phylum Bacteroidota; class Bacteroidia; order Bacteroidales; family Paludibacteraceae; genus Colicola. Next base: position 23,335 of record CAVEXR010000005.1, on the reverse strand, counting down.
CTCGACATCAACCTCTATCAATACAACCTCGACCGCGAGGGGCAGACTATGGCGCCCGAGGTTATCATGCGTTCGTTGCCGCAGATGGAGCAGGTAAACGACTCCTTGCTTGCTTATTATCAGTCGCATTTGGCACTTTTGTCGCCTGCCCGTGCGGCTTTTATGAAGCAGTATTTCGAGAATCGCTTTCGTCTGTTCTATAAGTTATACCTGCTCGATATGCCCCGCAAGGATTTCCGTGCTGACGATTTGCAGCGGGTGGACGAGAAGTATGCGCCTATATTGCAATCGCTTGATTTACACCCTCGCCTCTACCCCGAGAATAAACTGTTGCGTGTTGAGTATATCTCGTTTTGGCATCGCCACCATCGCCGTTGGGCGGTATGGTTCGAGCAATTCAACCATTGCGTGGATGTAGTGGTTAAGTGGCTGTATATCAGGCTGTTTAGAAGATAATAAACCGTCTGCTTAACTGTATTTCCTATGAAACAATACGATTATCTTATCGTCGGTGCGGGGCTCTTTGGTGCCGTGGTGGCGTATAGGGCGCACCGGGCGGGGAAACGAGTCCTCGTGATCGACAAGCGCAACCACATAGGCGGCAATACCTATTGTGAAGACATCGAGGGCATCCATGTACACAAGTACGGAGCGCATATCTTCCACACGGACAACAAGGAGGTGTGGCAGTTTGTGAACTCGCTCGTGGAGTTCAACCGCTATACCAACTGTCCCGTGGCGAACTACCAAGGGCGGCTCTATAACTTGCCGTTTAACATGAACACTTTCAGCGAGATGTGGGGCATAACGACCCCCGCGGAAGCACAAGCCAAGTTAGATGAACAACGTACCGAAGCCTTGCAAGCCCTTGACGGTCGCAAGCCGCAGAACCTCGAGGAACAGGCACTTACCCTCGTCGGCAAGGACATCTACGAGCGGCTTATCAAGGGCTACACCGAGAAACAATGGGGGCGTCCCTGCACGGAGTTGCCCGCTTTCATCATCCGACGCTTGCCTGTGCGTATGGTCTTCGACAACAACTATTTCAACGACCCCTATCAGGGCATACCTATCGGAGGTTACAATCCGTTGATAGAGAAACTGTTAGATGGTTGCGAGGTGCGGATCGGAGTAGATTATTTGGTGCATAAAACCGAATGGGACGCACTTGCCGAGCGGGTGGTCTATACGGGTTCTCTTGATGCGTACTTCGGCTATCGGCTTGGGCGGTTGGAGTACCGCACGGTGCGTTTCGAGACGGAGGTGTTGAATACGCCGAATTATCAAGGGAACGCCGTCGTGAACTACACCGATGCTGCCGTGCCGTACACGCGGGTCATCGAGCATAAGCATTTCGAACTATTTGGGCAGGCGGTGTACGATACGCCGAAGACGGTCATCTCCCGCGAGTATTCCACCGAGTGGCAGGCGGGAATGGAGCCGTACTACCCAGTGAACGATGAGCGCAATACCCAATGCTATCATCAGTATGTGGAATTAGCCAAGCAGGAAACGAATGTTCTTTTCGGTGGTCGCCTCGCCGAATACAAGTACTACGACATGGACGACATCATCGCCCGTGCCTTAGAAGTAGAGATCTGAAACAGAGATAGTAGAGGTGCAAATAGAGATGGTTCTGAAGCAGCCTGTCATCCGGCAATCATCTCCCTTGCAACTAACATATCTCTATAGGTCAATCATAAGCAATTCTTATGCCGATCATAGGAGATTCTTAGGTGATTCATAGGTGATTCCCTAATGAAAGCCGAACCAATTCCGCACCAATGAACCATGTATTCGTAGTCCTAAAGGGGCGAATTGGGGATAGAGTTGTTGCCCCGAATGTCGGATTCCATTTGTGTGAAATAGGGAAGTGTATGTGCGAAGTAGGCACGATAGCCCGTACAAAGGTAGTTGATAGAGGGGGAGGATTCCAGCGAAGAAGATAAGGGAAAACGATGGTGTGGGCATTCTCCATAGCACAGGCGCAAGTAAGAGCAACTACGGCATTCGTCTGAGAGTGCTGCTTTATGTTCACCAAATGCCTGCATGGCAGGGCTGTAGAGCATTGTTTGCAAGGGTGTATCAAGTATATTGCCCAAACACATGGAAGCCCCGTCGTAGAGGGCATCGGGGGCGACAAAGTGGTCGCATGTGAAAAGGTTGCCGTTAGCCTCCAATACGGCTGCATTTCCGCAAGTCTCACCAAAGACGCACGAGGGTGGCGGAAAGCCCATCAGTAGGGCGAGTGTGGTGTCGAACAATTCAACAAAAGTATGTCCGATGTCGTGGGCGTACCACTCGTCGAAGACCGCACAATAGAATGCCCCGAATGCTTCGGGCGATACCGACGAGGGAGTTAGTTGTCCCGAGGGTAACCACTCCACATTGGGCGAGAACTGCAGATAAGGTGAACCTACGGAGCGCAAGAACCGATATACTTCTCGTGGGCGTGCCGCCGTATAATCATTGATAACTGCCAATATATTGTAGTCTGCTCCATAGCGGTTCAGCAGGTCAATGCCCCGCATGGTGTCGCGGAAAGAACCTATCCCCGTACGAGTGGTGCGGTAGTGGTTGTGGCAGTCTTCGTCGCCATCGAGCGAGATACCCACAAGAAATTGTTCATCGGCAAAGAAACGACACCACTCGTCGTTTAAGAGTGTGCCGTTAGTCTGAAGCACATTGGTAATAGGGTGTCCGTCTGCGTAGTGCCGCTGCAGTGCCAATACCTGTTCGAAGAAAGACCGCTGCAAGAGTAGCGGTTCGCCGCCATGCCAACAGAAAGAGACTTCTTCGCCTACGGGGGTAAGGGCAATATATTGTTTGATATACGCCTCCAAGACAGCATCGCTCATTTGTTGTGGCGGCACTACACGGGCGGCGCCGAGGTAGTAGCAGTAGGAGCAACCTAAGTTACACCGACTGCTCACGGGCTTTGCCATGACATAGCGGCGGAGGAAAGGCGAATAGGCGATGTCAGTCATGGGATTGACGGCGGTATTGGGTAGGCGTAACGCCGAAGCGTTCTTTGAAACAACGGGCAAAGTACTTCGGTGATTGGAAGCCAAGGTCGTACGCTATCTCGGAGATATTGAGGTTGGGCTTGTTTAGCAGCCAATCTGCTGCGGTTTGCAGTCGTCGCTCGGCGATTAACTGCTGCGGTGTGGTGTCGTATATCTCGCGGAAGACCAAGAAGAGACGCGTACGCCCTACGCCCATTTGGCGGCAGAGTTTGTTTACATCTAGTTCTGCGTCCGTCAGGTGGTCGGTGAGATAGTGTTCTATCTCCTCGCGCAGGTGTGTGTATTGGTCGCTTGCCTGCTTGCGTAGGGCTTTCTTTACACGCTTGTTCTCCCAATGAATTATCCCTGCCAGTAGGGCGGCAAAGAGCAGCACATAGACTACCAATGCAGGTGTAGAGAGGTACCACGGGGCCAAGACTTCGATGGTCAGCACCCGTTCGGAGAGCAGTGCACCCGAGGCTTCGTCCAGTACTTGCAGACGGAGCAGGTTCTTGCCTATCGGCAGGTTCATCAGCCGTAACTCGCCGCCATAGGCAGACAGCGGTTGCCAAACTGCCTCTTCATCGTGCTCTACGGCATAGCGCAATACAAGGTTGTCGGCAAAGAGGTAGTCGGACGAGACAACATAGCGGAAGAGCAGGTTGTCCTGTTCGTGCCGGAGAATAAGGGTGTCCGTGTAGGTAATAGGGCGTTGGAGAACCGAACTCCCGGCAAGATGGGGGGGGGTACAGGTCTGCTCTATGCTGTTAATATACAGCCCCGTAAGCAGAATGCAAGGCGATACGGGCAAGTGGTGTAGGTTCTCCTCACGGAATGCGAGCATACCGTCCATTCCTGCCAACCAGATTTCACCCGAGCGAGTAAGGCACGCACCACCATTGTAGAGCGACGAAAGAGGCATATAGGGACCTGGGGTATAGTTGGCTATGCGATAGGTATCGGGTGCAACGAGCGAGAATCCTCGGGTGGTTATCGTGAGAATATGCCCCGCCGGTGTTAAGAGTAAGTTGCGCACATAGTCGTTCTGCAGCCCACTGATGTGCCGTAGCGTGTCTTCTTCGGGGCAATAGACATAGAGCCCGTTGCCGTCGGTGCCTATCCATAGACGCTGTTCTTTGTCGAGCAGGAGCTTCTCCACGCCTGCACACGCAAGCGGTAGGGTGCGCACACGGTGTGTCTTAAGGTCGAGGGCTAAGAGCCGATCGCCGCCTAAATAGAGCGTTGTGCTATCGCTCTGCATAGTAACCACTTTGGGCATCAGCAGCGAGAGCGTATCAGCAAAGACACTGAAAGAGCGATTCTGTCGAGAGAACGCATAGACCCCGTTGTGTGTACCAAGCAGCAGTGTATCGCCCGTCGCTACAATAGAGCGCACGATATGGTTGCCGTAGTGCGAAGTGGGAAGCGTGTACTGCGTCAGTCGCCAAGTGGAGAGACTCAAACAATACAAACCGCCTAAGTGCGTGCCGAGATAGAGCACCTCGGCGGCGGCATCGTAGTAGAACGACTTGATGTTTGGTGTGTCGAAATGTCGTAGCACCACACCCTCTGGCGAGACGATATAGAGTCCGTTACCTTCTGTCATTAGGCATACCGAGCCGTCAGTGAGTTCCTGCATTGAACTGATGACGGGGAAGGAGGTAAATGCCAAGGGAATATGGCGATAGAAGTCAATAGAGGGGTTGAAATAGGAGATACCGTCGAAGTAAGTACCTACCCAGAGATTGCCGCTGCGGTCACCATAGAGCGACCATACGGACTGCCCGTTGAGATACACTGCGCTGTCGGTCATACATTGCAGCCCGATGTCAGTGCCTATCCATAGACGATAGGAACGGTCTTCCCATGCGGCACGCACATAGTCAGACAATAGCCCTGTCTCTGTACCAAAATGCCGTAGTCCAGCCGTTGAGAGCGAATACAAACCGTTTGCCCATGTGCCCGCCCAAAGGGTATGTGCGCTATCCTCATAGACAAACGATACTTGGCTGCCGAGACGATAGTGTGCTACCGTGGCATAGGCGGGCGACGCTGCAGACACGATAGTCTCTGCCAAACCGAGACATAGCAGGTTGCCCCGCTCGGTGCCGACCCATAGTTGTCCACGGCAGATATGCATAGTGCGTACTTGCCCTAATGAGTCGGGGACAGCGAAGAGGCTATCGACTGTATGGGTGGCAAGTGCATAGCGGTAGAGACGATTGCCTGCCATATAGAGCAGCCCTGTCTCGGTAGCAGCCATGGCTTGAGGCAAGGTAGCGGATGGGGCTATGAGACGGGAGAGTGTCGCCGTACGGAGGTCATAGAGGTTGATGCCCTGTGTACGGATATAGATATGTCCTTTGCCGTCGCCGCATATCTGTTCTACAATAGGCGAGCAGAGCGAGGTAGAATCATCGGGTAGGGGATGAAAGACACGAATGTCCGTTCCGTCGTAGCGGGCAAGTCCCTGTCGTGTAGCGAACCACATAAAGCCCTCCTCGTCCTGATAGATACTGACTACCGACATCTGCGGCAGTCCCTCCGCCAAGTTGATAGGGCGGAAGAAATAGTCGGTTGCCACAAGGTCTGCACCGAGGGACAATAGACAGACAAAGAGAGTAATGAGGCGTTTCATAAGGGTCGAAGTTCTATGGTGGTTCCCATGCCGTGGCAGCAGGGGATGGTCAGTCGTGTCGCCTGTCCCGTCACTTCCGCCGTCGGCGCCGTATAGGTCGAGTCGGTCGGGTAGTCTGCCGCCGATTGGGCTATTTTCCATTTTCCGGGTACGGACAGGGTCAGCCAACTTGTTTTCGAGGGGTCATCTTTCCATTTGTACGAGTAGATAATCCGCTCTTTCCGTTTCCCGTTCTCGTCGTAACTCTCGTCCGCTTCCCCCTCGTATAGATGCAGGTCGGGGTCGCTTGCTCGGAGCGTCATACCGGTTTCGGTGCTTTGCGTGAATAGCAAGCAGGGCAACGAGTTAGCGAACGCCGCATTCGGTTCAAACAGTATGTACGCCACTGCGCCGCTTTTCGTATCTTTCACGATGTGCGCCATCGAGTCGGCCTGCACCACGCTGTACGATGCTTTCACCTCTTTCTCGGTCGGTATCGTTTCCGGTTGCACCACCGCCACATATTCATACCGTGCATTTTTCGGGGCTGTTCCGTGCGACAGAGCCGCCATTTTGAAGTACCCCTCTGTGGGTGCATCCGTTTCCTCATGGCGAGAGTGTTGCAGTCCGGTGCGCACATAGAGCGAATCCGAGAACGCGTAGTAATAATTGCCGAATCCATCGGACAAATTCCCCGTTTCCGCAGGTGCATTTTCCTTTGCTGTCACTTGGAACAGGGTCGTTTCCGTGGGTGTGCCGGCGGTGCTGCAGATATTGGTGCCTATGCAGATGATTCGGTTGTCAAAGCAGAATACCGACTTGCGTGCATACAGCGACCCGTCATATTTGTCGTGGCTGTGCAGTTTCATGCCCCACGCACCTTGTCCGTTCCACGAGAGTCCGTTGCAGAACGACTCATCGCTTTGCAGCATTTCCTCAAAACCCGCATTCACATCCGCATTTTCTATTTTTGCCCGCAGCGAGTCGATCGGTACTACTATCGCCGTCGTGCCGGGTATGTGCGCCCAGTCGAATCCTTCCTGCCGATAGCCCGAGCCGAAATTCGAGATCGGATTCCCCGCACCGAGTATCTGCACATTGCCATAGTTCAGATACCGCCCGTATAGGTTGCATCCCTCGTAGGTTTCCGTGTTCCATATATAGCGGCTGTGTCCTTTCACGGCCACCATCCAGTCGCCTCGCCGTTGCACCTGCAAGCACGAGTACGGATACGACCAACTGCCCGTCGGTGCAGCCTCCGCTTCGGTCAGTCCTTCGCGGGCATACTCTTTCGTGTATTGTCGTGTCGGCAGTTTGCTTGTGCTGTCGTTGCGGTCGCGTGTCAAGCGCAGGTATGCCCCTGCCAGGTCTTTGTCCACCGCCTGTTTTCCATCGGGGCTGCCGCAGACCGACAGCAATCCGTATTGGCTTGGTATCAGGTGTCCTTTTCCGTCGGGATGTCGTCCCGATAGCGAGAGCGGCCAGGTCAGCAGGTTGCAGTAGGTACGCATGGCGAGCAACGAGTTTTTGAGTATCGTATGGCTTTCCTCGCTGATAGCCCAAGTCGTTCCGTGCAAGAAGTAGAGGGCATCCACTGCCCCTGTCAGTCCGCCCACTGCATAAGCGGGATAGTGGTTACAGTGGTGGAATATCGTACCGTCAGGTTTGAAACTACCCGACAATCCGTCGCTGTACTTGTATCCGTTGTCCACCCAGCGGGAGAACGCAGCGAGTGCCCGTGTTTGCGCTTTTGGGTCGCTCATCATCAGAATGCTCATCAGTCGTCCTTCCAGGCTTGTATTGAATGCGTCAATATCCATGCCAAGCACGCTCGGTGCGTGTTTTATTTCGCCCGCTCCGCTAAACCATTCCATGGCTTGCTGCACTTCGTCGAGCAGTTGTGCTTGTTGCAGCGGCTCTCGCATCAGATACATGGCGGGGTAGAACAAGCGCATGCTATAGCCCAAGTGGTGCAGTGTTCCCATCGCACTGCCGGCCTGAAAACCTTGGTCGAGCAGATGCTGTGTCAGGCGAATGAACATCGCGCGGAGCGAATCCGCTTCTGCCCTACCTGCCTCATTGTTGGCTATATCTTTTTCCGCATACCGATACGCCACGGCCAGGTCGTATAGCAACTGATTGGCACGGCTCAACCCTCCAGCCCCTATTTTTTGCGTATAGGAGGTCGTCTTGTCCCAATGCTCGTAGGTTTCTCCGTAGCGTTCAAAGAATATGGGCAGCCCTTGTTTGGAGTCCAAATCATACACCGTATACCGAGCCGCCAGCGTCGCCAATGGCTCTGCTTTGCTTCGTGACGGAAGCAGGTGTTTGTCCATCCGCTTTTGGATGATACGGATGTCCCGCAGTTCTTGTTTGGTTACACGCTCCGGCAGTGCCAGGTCGTAGTCTTGTCGCCACGAGCGCAGCAGCACGAGCCAGTGGTTTTCCGTGCGGGGATTGATATACGGAGCTTGCACATCCGCCGTGTGGTGTCGCACATCTTGCAGCGAGGAGAGAATGAGGTGGTCGAGATACATAGCACCCTTTTTGCTTGCTTGGGGTGCATAGATTCGCAACTCATCCATCCCCTCTTCGGGCGTGCCTTGCATGTCCCGACGGAATGCCAGCCACCCGCCTCGCCAGCCCTTGAATTGGGCGGCGTAGTTGAACCGGCAGCACACTTTACCCTCTCGCAGGAATTCAAAGCGAATCGAATCTTGCAGCGGTTGTTCCAGATATACCCAGAATACGAACGAATAGACGCTATTGTCTGTATTGACGGTCTTTTTGTGTTCGTAGGCTATGGGTTGTTTTATCGACAGATAGGTTCCTTTTTTCCGCCACTGATAGCACAGCGAATGCTTTCCGTGCTTATAGTGCCTGTCCGATAGGGAAAGTTCTCCTCCCTTACTTACCCTCGCCGGCTCAACCGTTTCCTCAAACGACTCAATCCCCTCGTGTTGATATTCCTTATTCCCTGCTCTATCTTCTATTGGATTTTTTGTTTTTTCTATTGGGTGCGTTTCTGCTGTTTCTGTTGTTTGATTTTTTGTTTTCTCTATTGGGTGTGTTTGTGTTTCTTCTGTTGTTTGATTTTTATATTTTTTTTCAGCGCTGTATGCACCCATTCCCGAACCTACCCCGAAGGTAAACGCAAGAACCCCTATTAAATAGCCATAAAATCGCATAACAAACCTAATCCTTATGCAGTGAACGCAAGAGTGCTTCCAGGTAGTAGTAGTCTGCATAGTTGATAGGCACGTCTATCTCGCCGCCGAAGGGCAGTGCTCCCACGGAGTGCATAAGCAGGAAGTTCCCGTTTGTTCCGACCAGTGCCAAGTAGGCGGGCGACGATAGCGACTGCATGATACGGTCTGCGGTCTGCCTATATTCCGGTATCCATTCGCTCAGTTGGTATAGAGCCGATGCCGTCACAGCCGCTGCCGATGCGTCACGCGGTGCGTTTGGAATAGCGGGGTCATCGTAGTCCCAATAGGGCACCAAGTCTTCCGGCATGCGTGGATGCGAGAAGATGAAGTTATAGATGTGCTTACATTGCTCTAAGTATCGCTCATCATGCGTGTAGCCGTAGCATATAGCATAGCCATAGAGCGCCCATGCCTCGCCGCGCGCCCAAGTAGACTCGTCCGCATAGCCCTGTGCGGTGCAGCAGCGGCGCACCCCGCCCTTTGCCTTGTCGTAGTCTACCACATGGTAGCAACTGTAGTCGGAGCGGAAGTGATACTTCATAGTTGTATCGGCGTGGCTGATAGCCATCTCCATGAACGAAGAGTCGCCGCTCAGTTCCGTTGCCTTGAACATCAGTTCGAGGTTCATCATATTGTCTATAATGGTAGGACACATCCAGCCTCGCTTCCCCTGCCATCCACGATCCTCGTCCCACGACTGGAACACACCTGCCGCGGGGCGGAAGCGAGTGGCGAGCGAGCGTGCAGACTCAACGATGATAGCAGCATAGGCAGGGTCGTGTGTCACAGTATAGGCTTGCCCGTACGCGCAATCGATCATGAAGCCTATATCGTGGTGCCATTTCAGGTGCTGAATGCTATCAAGCGCCAAGGTGTAGCGTGTGGCGTAGGGGAGGTATTTCTTGTCGCCTGTCAAACGGTAGAGTTCCCACACCGTACCGGGGAAGAAACCCGAACACCAGTCGTCGATAGGGATATATTGGATGACGCCATTAACCACCGAGCGTGGATTGAGGACTTGGGTCGTATCCTGCTCCACCAGAGCAATCTGATAGTCTATTTGTTGCTGGGCGGTACGGATAATATGGTCATAAGGAAGGGCATTCCGGTGTTGCTGACAACCTGTCAATACGCAAGCGAGCAGTAGCGCGGGGAACAACGATTTCTTCATCATACGAATGAGGTATTGGTTGATAGTATTGGGTAATAATTTACTTGATAAACTTTAGGTGGGCATTGCCTGCTCGGCAGACATAGACGCCCGCAGGGAGCGACTCTATAGAGACAATGCAATGGCGGCTTTGGGGCGATACCGTATGGCTGTAGACCAATTGGCTGTCTGCCGTGTAGAGATATACCTGCTCTACGGTTGCATTCTGCCAACTGACTTCGAGCGTGTTTTCGCAGCGGCGGATATGGCAATCCGGTTTAACGGTCGGGTCGAGGGTGGTTGTTTCCTCTGCTGCCGCCGTAAAATAGACCGGTGCGCCCTCGCTGAACGAGAGTACTACCTCGGTTGTGCCATTGACCATAGTCGATGATACGACTTCGGAGCGGTAGGTGCTATCGCTTCCCGTTGTAGTCGTTTCGTCGGTATGCACAAACCATTCGCCGTCTAACACGATGGTCGTCGTGGTCGGTGAGGCTACCCACGAGTAGGTGGCATCCGTCTTAGGTTCTATATTGGGATTGCACGCCGCAAAATGGTGCTTTTGAGCAGTTACATCGTAGGTGTCCGTTAGGAGGTGCTGGTGCGTGGTGGAACGGACAATACCATACGATAGGTCTTGCGCTGCTGAATAGAACGCATAGCCTATCGTGTTCCCGCAACCCACTGCATGCACCTTGCTATCTTGCTGATAGATGGTATACACTGTGCCCGCATCCATCTGCTTTGCCCACTCTGCCATTGCAGCAGAGGTGGTGGCGGGTACAACCGCAAAGGTATACTGCTTGTCGTTGCACTTGGAGCCATGGTTGATATATGCCTTGGCTGCCGTAGCCGTAGTGGTGGGCGACTGATAGTCTGCCCCCGTCTCCTTAGGCGTGGTCTGCGAGCCATAGATAACCTGCACGCCGCTGTTGGTAGCGGGCAAATAGTAGCCCGTGCCCGTCGGTGTAAGTAGCCAATTAGAGCCTGCGGGGAGCGTCTTGGAATAGGAAGATTTGATTTCCGTGCCGTTGACTACCAGTGCGCCTAACCCCGAGGTGATAATAGTTTGGAACAAGTTGGTCGCCGTAATGCGGTCGTCGCCATAAGTGCCTGACGAGTTGATGTCCGAACCGACAGCCACAAGCAGACTGTCGAAGATAAATACCGACTTATATGCCGTAAGGTTAGTGGGTGTGAAGAGGTTGGCTCCTGCGCCCCACTTATCAGTCTGGCTCAGGTTTGCTGCAAAGACACCTACCGTGCCGTCCGCCAAAGCGCCCGCAAAATTCGTCCCGTTGCTGTACTGATCCATGCGCTGCGAAGTATTCTGCTTGGGCATCATATCTGTCCACGAGGTATAGTGTACGGTAGTTGCCCCGGGGACAACATTCCAATCCCAACCGCCGCCTGTGCTGTTGGTCGGATAGCCGCTGGTAGCCAGCGAAGAGCCTTCATACATGACCTCAAGCGAGCCGTGACTCTGGTAGCGTCCGAAGCGGTTCTTGCTGCTGTAAATCTCCGCCCCCCAGAATTTAGATGTCGGTGCACGCATAGTGGCAACCCAATTCGCCCGCCGTACAACGGCTATTGGGCTGTAGTTGAATTGGAAGACGCCCTCGTACGCCTCTTCGGGTACAGACGAATAGGTTGAAGCCTGATAGAAGTAGTTGTACGCACTCTTTAGCATAGTCTGCGTCTCTGGATAGGCATCGCCTGCTGCAATCAGGTTCTGGAAATTGGTCTTGTTGAACGCCACCTTGCTGCCTGCCGCATAGGGGTTACGCCCCGAGAGCGAAGTCGCGAAATAGCGGGTATCTGCCTTGCCCGATGTTGCCATGGTATAGACGCTTACCACTGCTCGTGCAAAATGAGCATACGCTGTTTCGGAGAGCGCAAACTCGGTATCCCGCAACGCATAAACCGCCGTGGCAAAAGTCTGGTAGGCGTACATATAGTTGTTGTAGTGGCTGTTGTGGTGGAAGCCTGTGCCGTCGGGTTTGAGGAAATCCTTCGCACCGGGTACATACTCCATCGAGCGGTTCATAAAACGCTCAACGGCGTGCAAATCACGCACTGCCTCTACCTTATTGGGATTCTGCGCTACGGCCTGGTACATATAGGGCAAGAAGAGGTAGACTACATCCGAGGAGAGGTTACTCAAGTACTCGTTTTCGGGGTAGTAGCATACGCCGTAGAATGCCAGCCATTTGATAAGCCCGATGACTTCCGCTTTCTGGCGGTCTGTACAGGCGGGCAGTATCGATACCAATGGCGGGATAATCGCCCGCGGAGCAGTATAGGAGTTGCTTTGGAAAGCCACATTCGCCCCGGCACCCAGCCCTTGGTCGAGCAGGAGGTCGAGATAGTCGTTGAACGCATCCGCCATACCCGTTGTGCCGTTGAGTTTCCCCGCAGCGAGGTGCTGCAAGCGGGTAACAATCTCAGTCAGCACTTCGGTAGTCAAATCAGTGCCGGAGGTATTGAGTATTGTGCCGTTAAGGAGTGTACCGTCTGCATTGCGCACTACCGAGATATTATTCACCACCCAAGTCTTTGCCTGCATAGCCGAGGCCGCATTGTAGGTCGGCTTGGTCTGCGTACGCGAGACAATAGTTGCCACATCGGCGAGTTCTTGCTCGGTAGGCGTTGTGAGTGGCAGGTCTATGGGGTTGGCAAAGAGCAGCAGCGGCGTGGTATTGACGCTCATATAGGCTGCGTCGAGTGCCCACTGCGTACCCGGTACACGCTTGCTGTCGGAGGTCTTGGCGAGTGCCACATCGTCGAAACAGATAGTGCGTTGTGTGTTGTCTACAGGGTAGAGCGTCATACGCAGTGCCGATATGGGTGTGCTGCTTGTCGTGGCATACTCTGTATAGGCACGGCTGAACTCACGCCAACCGCTGTAGTTGCAGAGGAAATGCGCCGTGCGGACTGTGGTCGTACCGTTTAGGAACTCCACTACCAGTGTATCCCCCGTAGCCTTGGGCAGATAGACCTGCATGAAGCAACTATTCATGTTTGATGTGTTGTATTTCGTGAATCCAGAGACGAGCAGTACCGACTTGCCCGATGTGGTCCATGCAAGGCTTTTGCTGCCCTGTTTATAATGGTCGGTAGTGAGCGTGAGTGTACCTTGCTGTGCCGACCAGTTGGTGTAGTTCGACTCAAAAGTGTAGGTCTGTGCCGAGAGCAACACAGATACTGACAGCAATGCGAAGAGTGAGACAAGCCTATTCATAAATAACGAATTTGAAGGTGCGTGTAGTCTGCCGTTGTTGTACATAGTTGGCATTGGCAGCATAGAAAACAAGCGTATATTCGCCTGCTTCGGAGAAAGTGAAATCGTAGTCCGTTACATTGAGGTAGATATTCTTGATAGCCACCGATTGCGACGCATCGTCTTTGCCGAGCGGAATATAGACGGCACGGCTGAGCAACCAGTCCTCGTTCTCGCCGCGGGCGACTTTGTTCTGGCGATACTTAATCTCGCTATCGGCAATGTCCCACTCCTCGAATGCAGTTCCCGTATGGTAGGCTGCGGAGTCGGGTGTAAGGCGAAGCATATCAAATGCCTGCCAGCCCATGGCGCTCATTTCGGTTGTAGCACTGACAGCACCGGTCTTGACCAAACGGCTTTGTATCTTCAGATCCGAGAGGGTGAACATCGGTTGTGTACCCGCAGGCGCATGGTAGCGGAATGCGATGGTCAGTTTCTGCCCGCGATAGGGCGTAAGGTCTACCTCGTTGTGGACGGTGGTATTGACCTTTTCTGCCCACTCAATGCTGTCCGTAAGGTCTACCCATGCATGGTCGCGCAGCAACGCCGAGTCGGCGTGTGCATCAGTCTTACCTAAGCCTGAGAAAGCGGGTGAGATAAGTAGTTGCACATTGTCGGCATTCGCGTTCCAACTGAAAGTATGGTCGAAGAGCAGCGAGGGACGGGTCTCGTTGAAGATATTATAGGTCAGCGAGATGAAATCCGGCTCGCCCGAAAAGAGGAACTTGACGCTTGTACCTACGGGAGCGGTAAAGGAAGTGTCGGTAGTTTGCTTCACGGAATCGTTCGCCGCCACCGAAACGGAAAACTTGAGCGGCTGCTTGAGCGCATCTTGGCAGGCAACGGCCATCGTTGCCACCAAGAGAAGCACCATATATTGTATCTGTTTCATAAGATGTTTGAGGTTAAAGCGCTGCGCCGGCTGACCGCATTGCTATCTTGGGAGGGCGCTGCGCTGTTAGAAATTAGAAGAATTACCACCCCGGATTGTTGCTCGTAATCGCCTTATTGATAGATATTTCCGAATCGGGGATGGGGAAATAGTTGTAGGAAGAACTGACATCGTAATAGTCGGCAGCATACTGCTGGTAAGCACTGCCCCAACCGATCTGATTGACATAGCCCTGCATATCGCGCATGCTGCTTACGAAATCGCCCCAACGAATCAGATCCCAACGACGCAATGCCTCGAAACAAAGCTCCATAGCCCGCTCATCCTTAATCTTCGCCCGCATCTCGTCCTGCGTCAGCCCCGTAGGCAGCGGATCGATATTGGCACGCGTACGCACCATATCGACGCAGGTGTATGCCAAAGCGGTGGGACCGTTGAGTTCGTTCTCTGCCTCAGCCAACATAAGCAACACATCGGAATAGCGCAGAATCGGGAAATTGATAGGCGTATAGTTCTTGTTCTTTGGCGCAACCGTCTCATACTCACGGCGATACTTGGCACAGCAGCGAGTCTTGTTATTGTTGCTGGTAGTCTCGGCGTCCTCCGTATAGGTGTAACCCGCAGGCGCTACATACTCGGGGCGCAACTTGCCGTAGTAGAACTTGCGGCCTGTCACACTCTTGACGCCATCAATGATGCTGGTGGTATACGTGAAAGGCGCAATATTCCAATCGCAACGGGCGGTGTCTTGGTTCTCCTCGTAGAGCAGGTAGAGTTTGAGCGAATTGTAGACAAAGCCATAGGCATAGCCCGGATTGGCAAGGCCTGTCTCCTCGACATGCGTGGTGATACCCACCACATTGTCGGTCAGACCCAAACCGATACAGTTGCCAATACGACCCGCAGCCGCTTCCGCACCGCTGTTGTTGCCCGTCTCGGCAACCTCCCAGAGGCTCTCTATTGCCCCCGTGCTGTTGTACTTATCCTCACAGTAGTCGAGGAAGACACGGCTATACGACTTCGCCAAATTGCAAACACCGCTCGAATAGACCTCGTTCGCCCAACGGCGTGCCTCGCTGAAGCAACTGTCGCGCCATGCCTTGTCGGGCGTCTGGTTATCGCGGTAGCATTCGCCCGCACGGAACAGCCAGATGCGTGCCAACAGACCCTCAACGGCGGTCTTCGACAAAGTCTCCGGCGTGGTGATGTCCGTAATCTCGGACAGCGACGGAAGCGCCGTGGTCATATCGGTGATTATCTGATTGTAAATCTGCTGTTTATCGGTGCGGGGACGGTCTTGTCCCGTAACGGTCTTGGTCGATTCGAGCACAAACGGCACATCGCCCCAACCCTGCACAAGGTGGAAATAGTAGAAGCCACGCAACGCCATAGCCTCAGCCTTGGCACGATTGCGCACCGACTCGGCAATAGAGGTGTTGTTATCTACATTCTCTATCAGCATGTTAGCACGGTTGATGCCCTGATAGAGCAATTTCCAGTACTCGCTCAGGTAGGCGTCGCCACTGTTGGTGTTAGCGCACATCATACAAGTGGGCGGCGTACTGCGCTGGTAGAACGAGAGGTCGTCGCCACCGCTGATATAGAGAGGATAGTAGTTGCCGTAGAAACGCTCCTGCATAATAGGGCTATATACGCCCGTCAGGAAACTATTGACCTCGGCTTCGGTGTTAAAATAGGTGTCAGGCACCAAGGAGTGCGGCTCTTTGTCGAGAAAACTACAACCTGCAAGCAGGCTCATACCGACCGCCACGCCCAATATATAGAGATTGTTCTTCATAGGATGGACAGATTAGAAAGTGAGATTCAGACCAAAATTGAACGACATAGCACGCGGATAGGACGAGAAATCGAGCCCCGGCGTAAGTGCAGACGACTTGATAGACACCTCAGGGTCGTAGCCCGTGTAGCGTGTCCATGTCCATACATTCTGTGCACTGAAATAGATACGCGCCTTGCTGATATGCGCCTTCTTGGTCAGTTTCTGGTCGAAAGTGTAGCCAATAGAGATGGTTTTCAGACGCAGATACGAGCCGTCCTCAATCAAGCGCGAAGAGAACACCTTGTTGGAACTGGAGTTGCTCACCACGGGAATATCACTGGTCGGATTCTCCGGTGTCCAACGGTTGGCGTAGGTGGCGTACATATTCAGGTCTTTGTTTTTCGTACCGGTCTCAAAGAACAACTTGTTGGCGTTGAGAATGTCGTTGCCGTAACTCCACTGGAAGAATACGCTGATATCTACGCCGTAGAACGAGAAATTGTTGGTGAAACCGCCCGTGTGCTTCGGCTCGCCACGACCGATGATGGTCTGGTCGTTGGAGTCGATGACACCGTCGCCGTTCAGGTCAGCATAGCGGGGATAGCCCGGCTGGGTACTGTTCTCCGAAGCAAAATGGGGGATACCCTCCTTAAGCGTATAACTGCCCTCGCCGCCGTCGAAATCTTCGTACTTGTAGGTGCCCTCATACACATAGCCGTACATCATACCGATAGGATAGCCCACCTTAGCAATGTAGTTGGCGCTGGTGTAGTTTTGGTCGAATCGAGCGTTGGTCAGCATCGCCAACTGGTTCTCTGTCAGAGCCAGCACCTTATTGCGGTTGAAGGCAATGTTAAACGACATGTCCCAAAGGAAATGGCGTGTCTTGACGGGCTTGGCGTTCATCGTGATTTCCCAACCCATATTCTGCACGCTACCGATGTTCTTGGTGGCAGTAGGATAGCCGCTCGAGGGCGCCATATCCGCAGCCAGCAACAAGTCGTCGGTTATCTTGCGATACCAGTCAACCACAAACTCGAGTCGGTCGCTGAAGAAGCCCAAATCAAGACCTGCGTCCATCTGCGTGGTGGTTTCCCATTTCAGATTCTCGTTGGCCAACGACACCGGCACAACGCCTGTGCTGATGGTATTGTTCGTGCCATAAACGCCCGAATAGATACCGCTGCTCAGTGCCTTGAGTTGCGCCAACTTGGCGTAGGAGTCGTACTCGCCCACACGGTTGTTACCCGTCTGTCCCCAACTGAAACGCAACTTAGAGTGGCTCAACCACGGCTGCGTCACTTTCATCCACGGCTCCTCACTGATAGACCATGCTGCCGAAACAGAGGGGAAATAGCCGAACTTGTGTCCTTTCGCCATCTTGCTGCTGCCGTCCGCACGGAAAGTAGCGGTCAGGTAGTAGCGCGACTTGTAGTCATAGGAGAAACGCCCGTAGTAGGAGAACATCGTCCAGTCGGTCTCGCCCGAAGTAATCGTGTTGGGCGTACCGTCCTGCATACCCGCCATGCCCAGCGACTCGTAAGGAATCTGCGTGGTCATCATCGAGTAGTACTTATATTTCGAGCCTTGCAGACTGAGACCTGCCATCACGCTGATATTGTGCGCCTTATTGACTTGCGTCTGATAGGTCAGGTAGTCCTCGTTCAGCCAAGTGTGGCGCTCGTAGTCGCCGTAGGTGGCATTCACCTTGTTGGTCGAGGTAGGCATACCATAGCGGGTGCTGCTGTTGTTGAAGGTCTCCGATTTCTTGTTATAGATCGTGTAGCCGCCCGTAGCCCGCAGTTTGAGTCCTTTGATGAATTCGTACTCAAGGAATCCGTTGAACTGTGCGTTGTGGGTGCGCCCCATGCGGTACTCGTTCTGCAACGACTTGATCGGGTTGAAACGATAGTCGTTGTTGGCATTCACATTATCATCGGTATCCGAGTTGAGCAGGTTCGAGAGCGGAGTGCTGGGCTGCGTGGTCGGACGATAGCCCCAGACGGAGTAGAACAGGTTGTTCATACCGCTGTACTGGCTCTGCGAGGGCGACGAACCGTTGGTCGTAGCGCAACTGTAATTTGCCTTGAGGTTAATGGTCAGGTGATTTTTCTTCACATTCAGTCCCAGACGCCCTTGGAATCGGTTATAATTGCTGTATTTCACAATACCGTCTTGCCCGAAATAGGACACCGAGGCGTTGTAGCGAGCCTCAGCCGTACCACCCGTCAGCGATACGCTGTGGTTTTGCTGCCATGCGTTGCGGAAGATAAGGTCTTGCCAGTCGTATTGGTCTGCGCCGATATAGTCGTCCAGCGATACCCGATAGTCGTCGGGCTTGTCTGCCAGCAGCGAGGCAAAATAGGTATTCGGAACAGAGCCGTATTCGCTCAAAAGATCCGATTTCAACGGAAAATAACTGCTTTTTGATTGAATTTCCGATGTGGTATAAATCTCGCTCTGCAACTTAACGAACTCGTAAGCGTTCATCATCGGAATGGTGCGCGAGATATGCTGAATACCGAAACTGCCGTCGTAACTGATTTGCGGTGCGCCGACGCTACCTTTCTTGGTGGTAATGATCACGACACCATTTGCACCACGCGAACCGTAGATAGCCGTAGCAGAAGCATCTTTCAGGATGTCGAGGCTCTCAATATCGTTCGGGTTGATGGCTGAGGCTATGCTGGCATCCTCCACCGGGAAACCATCCACCACATACAGCGGCGAGTTGTCCTGCGTCACGGAGTTGTTACCACGGATGACGATGTTCATCTCGCCGCCGGGCATACCCTCGGCAGACGACACATTCACACCTGCCACACGACCGGCAAGGGCTTGGTCAAAACTCGGCACGGCAGCCTTGAGCATGTCCTCCATGTTGGCTTTTGCCACCGATCCGGTCAAGTCGCGCTTGCGCACATCTTGATAGCCGATAACAACCACCTCGTCGAGGGCTTGCTTGTCCTCATGTAGCCCAATCGACATGGGGCGTTTCAGGTTCACAGGCACCTCTTCGGTCTTAAAACCAAGGTAAGACACCACAAGCACATCTTTTGCGCCTGCCATCAGGCTGAATTTGCCGTCGAAATCAGTCATCGTACCCGTCGAAGTACCTTTGACGAGCACATTCACTCCTATCAGCGGCTCTCCCGAGTCGTCCACCACCGTACCCGTTACGAGCGATTGGGCGTACCCGACCGCGCAGCCGAGCAGGCAAAGGAGCATAGTCAGTATTTGTTTTTTCATGCGGAAATGAGTTTCAGTTTCATTAGGTTAAGTATCTGCCCGCTATATCCACTATATATGTGATGTGGGGCAATCGTATATATTCGGGTCAGCGTGCTGACCCGAATATAGTGTATAGCATGCCGCCCGCTCTTTCTCATAAAGCGAGCGGCATTCGTGCGTGTTCGATTAGCGAACTACTGCCTTGCAGCGAGCAGCCTCTTGGCGAACCACATACATACCCGCTTGGAGCGAGAGGTTCATCGTCGTAGCCGTGGCTTGTTGGCGAACTACCAACTGTCCGTTCAGGTCGTATACCTCAACCATCCTGCCGCTCTCGAGCCCCGAGATGCAGATGCCGTTCTGCGTGTTCGTATAGCGCAGCGTCGCCGAAGTGGTGTTATGGATAGCCGTCTCCTCTTCCCATACCACATTGATAAGCAGCGGCTCGTATACTTTGATACGCAGCACACCGTCTTCGCTCAGGAGAGCGGTGATGTCTTCTGTCTCGCCGGTGAAGGTCAAACCGCCGTCGGTCGAGGTGGTAGCCGTTATCTTTGCTACAGGCTCGCCGCTCGTAGAATAGAGCAATAGTGTCAGTTCGTCGCCGTAGGCGGAAGTCAGTTCGGCTTGCGGCAGAAGGGTGTCGCCGTTCTCTGTGTAGACAGCCCCTTTCTCGAGGTCGTATTCTCCAACGTATACCGAGTAGTAACTCAACTCGTAAGCGCCTACATCGGTGCGAGTGCCCTGTTTACGCACTGCGCCGTCGTGGTCGGTAGCCAATGCTACATCTTTGCCGGCATTGACGAGTGCCGAACGCCCCTTAATCTGCAGGTCTGCGCTGTCTAAGTCTTGTACAAGGATAAGACTGTCCTCTGCGCCCAAGCCCGAAGGGATAGCACCGATGAAACTTGCTACATGGCGGAAGTGCGGACCCTTGGTTATTTTGTCGCCCGGGTCTTCGTCGTCGGCGAGTTCAGTGTCTGCGTTCGACTGATTGGAGTAGAATTGTTTGTTGGTGTTCTCGATGTCGGTTGTGTCGCTTAATACATAGCCCTTGTCGGTGGGTATAGGATTGTAGGTGTAGTTGTACAGCACTTTTAGTCCGTTGACTGCTACGCCGGAGAGGCTTGTCGGGTTCGAGTCACTCGTAGTACATCCCCAAATTACATTGTTGGATACCTCGCCGGTCTTCTGAGCGGCTGCCAAATACACGCCACCGATGTTCTTTACTACGGTGTTGTTGATGAACTCATTGGCTTTGAGATAAACCACATTCGTACCCGAGTTGTTGTACATTGCGCAGTTGGTAATGTGGCTCATAGTCCCTCCGTTGTCGTAGATAGCAGCCCCCGGTTTATACGCACCGTTGGCATCTACAGCCGTGTTGTTCACAAAAGTGCAGGCGTTGATAGTTGTACCGATAGTACCTTGCGTATTGATAGCGCCACCACGCACCGAGGAAGTATTCCCTTCGAAGACGCACCGCTCGATGGTAATATGGGTTCCGGTCGAACTATTGTTGCTGCAGAGACCGCCGCCGCCATTGCTGCCTGTCTCTTGACGGTTATAGGCGATATAGCAGTCCTGTACATTGCCACCGGGGAAGATTTGTACACCGCCGCCCGCATTGTCCGAGTAGCAATAGCGCACAATCGAGTTACGCAGCGTTACATTGGTGTTCAGTCGGATACCACCGCCGTTATTGCCTTGTGCTTTCAGTGCAGCACCATGCTCTAATACTACGCCGTCCACTACGATAGGTACGGTCATAGGTTTCGTGGCAGCCATACAAGCGACTGTGTCGCCGCCGTTGAGGATAGTCGGGTTGGCAAATTCCCAAGCGTCGCCGCCTGCTACCAGTTGACGCTCATCGACCGAGGTCTCTGTGCCGGCAAAGCCGCCATAGATATTGACGGTGTCTTTTAGCGTAATGAGTTTCTGAACGGCATAGGTGCCTGCCTTTATCCACACATCTTTTACATTTGTGCTGTCTGTACCGGCTTGGTTGATAGCGGTTTGGATGTTGCCCATCGGCGATTCCCACGACGAACCGTCGCCTTCGCCATTTGGTGCTACATAGATAACTGCGTTTTGTGCTTGCATGCACATTGCCGACAGCAATATGCCACAAAGAAATGCGTACTTTTTCATTGTATTGAAATGAGTTGGTTAATGAGTTCAGTAGTTTAATTAGTTCAATAAATTAAATCGTAAATCGATTGTTCAATCCAAATCGATGAATTAATTCAAATCGATTATTGTTCAGTAGGTTAAATCAATATATTAGTTCAAACAGATTGCGGTATCAATTAGGTTAATTGAGTAAATGCAATATCAATAGATTAGAGTAAATGAGTAATAGTAAATGGTTAGAGTAGAGTGCGCAACCTGGGGGCGTGGGTGTCCCCACCCGCGGGGCGCAGCCCTTTGACTATGCTGTGCCGAGTCCACCAAGCCATTTACAATCCACTATGCCAATTACAAATTGATGCCAGCAACCTGGGGGCGTGGGTGTCCCCACCCGCGGGGCGCAGCCCTTTGACCATGTTAAGCCGAGTCCACCACGCAACCCTCATGCACACCATTTACAAATTGACAAATTGAGATCCTCTGCCCCGATAATGCATGTTAATTGTTACTTGTTAATTATTAATTTAACACCTTGTACGAGATAGATGTTGCCTGCTTGCAGTTCGCCAACACGACGCCCGAGGAGGTCATACACTTCGCCTGCCCGCAGTGCTGCGTCAATATCCACCGTATTGTTTTTCGCCTCATCTATGCTTGTGGGTGCTTTTTTCTGATAAGCAAATGCTCCAAGATCAGCATTCTCTCGTGTTACCCCATTGATATCCTTTGTAATACCATCAATGGCAACACCTGCTGCTATCAAAGCAGAACCTTCAGCCAGAGACAAGTCCCAATTAGTATAATTGTCTACATTCACAAATTTCGGATAATTTACTCCTTCCTCAGTACCATCATTATCCGTCGAAAGAACAATATGATTCGTTACAACAGCCTTACCTGTCAGCGGCACGAGAGCTGCATTATGGTCAAATACACAAGTCGAAGTATCCACGCTCATTCCGGCTTTTTCAGTGGATGTTCCCCAAAATACATTGTTCTTAAAATCGCCTACTTTTGCATACATTGCACCACCATCATTTTCCACTACCGTATTGTAGTAGAACTTTCCCATGTTCATATATACGGCATTTTTATTTCCTTTATTGCCGTAGAATACGCTATTTTGTATCACGCTATTGGCTTCTTTTGTATCAAACGACAATGCCGCTCCATTACCAACCGAATTATTTCCGAAAAAACCACAGTTTTTAATGGTTACTTTGCCTGCATTTTGTACATGTACCCCACCGCCTGCGTTAGCAGTATTGGTAGCCATATTATCCTCAAATACGCAATGTTCTATCGTAGTTGCACTCGTAGAATTGGAATAGAACCCACCGCCTTGCGCCGCTTGGCATTCTTTGAAATGGCAATATGTTACCGTAACTTTAGCATTGTACACTTGCAATGCTCCGCCTTGTTTTGCAGCCGTATCACGCAAGAATTCACAATAATGCACTTCAGAATTATTGCCCAAGCGACCAATTGCTCCGTTTCCTGTACTGGTAAAGTCTTGGAAGCGAATGCCGTTCAATACAAATTTCTTCGCATTGTTTGTGAATAGTTGTACATTGTTGTTTCCTGTAAAGATAGTCTGATTTGTCCATTCCCACGGATTTCCATCTTCATCTTGCACACGCTGGTCTATTGAAGTCTCTTTTCCGGAAAAACCGCCCACCCAAGTAGAACTATCCTTATACTGAATACCTGCATCAAATGTGTAAGTACCGCCGGCGAACCATACCTCAAGATTCGTTTTTTTTACATTGTTCGTAAGAATCACATTGATTGCCTTATTCTTAACCTTCACATCCAATACGGTCGCCCCGGTCGCCTGAATGACGCTTTGTTCCCATTTGGGGTCGCCGTCTTCGCCGGTTTGTACTAAAAAATCCACGGCGTGTGCCGAGATAGAACTGAGCAGAAGCGTTGCTCCAAAGAAGAAAAGTTTTTTCATGGTATGTTTTTTTTGTATATTGTGTTTTTTGTAAGTTTGTGCGTATGTTTCGGTATGTGTATTTTTTTTTTTTTTTTTTGGGGG